>DAIRFP010000381.1:0-3624 GCA_036794995.1 Thermodesulfobacteriota bacterium
GATAAGGCATCCAACGTTCAAGAGCGTACGACCACCACGAAACGTCCATGAAATCCGAGCTGACCTTCATCGAGCCCATGTACGTAAGGCAATTGATGAAATGGATTTCTGGTAAAGGCCGGAAATGTTTAGCGTCAGAGCATTACAGGATGATGCTCACCGCTCCGTGCTCACTCAGCGCTTCCATGTCGAGAACGGCTTTTTTATGGTGGATCTTCAACTGCCCGTCCACCTGTTTCAGTCTATACTCGTACCAACCCACATAGGGGCTCGATTCCGCCATGCGGAAACGATAGACGAGAAACGAGGAAGTCACGACGATGCCGCCGTCTTCCACTTTGATTCGTACATTAGTAATGAAGCGCCGGGTGCGAGACGAAGGGTATTCTCTGTGACCGTGGCGGCTCTTCAGTCTTTCCACCCGAGCCCGCAGCCGTACCATGTCATCGTCGATAAACACCAGGTCCTTCTGGGGATCTCCGTCCGGAAGGTCCGTAGTCGGGACCATATATCTGCCATCGGCGGTGAAAAGAGCCAACCACTCATCCAAGCGCCATGCATCCAAAAGAGCCGCCTCTTGGTAAAGAAAGTCCTCCACCATCTCGCGCAAAGCAGGTACGCTGTTATGGTTTCCAGCGGGGCTTGCTTCCGGCATAATTGCTCTCGTGGTTAGCGGGCTAACGCCGCCCTCTCTCTGATCACCGGGTCGTTTGTTTCAACTTTCCCCAGTCCTGACATATGGCCGAACCACTGGCGCCAGAACGCCCGCAGCTGTAGTTCGTCCTCGGCGATCGCTTCTCGGTGCATGCCTCTGGATAGTTCGGACCATTCGACCCCCTCGGCTTTATAGCCCGCTTGACAGGATTCGATCGCTTCGACGTCGTCCGGTGTTGCGAATCCTCCCGGCCCATGGAAGGTAAGGAAATTGTCCAGCCGGCGCGCGAGGAGTTCAGGCTTCTCTTCCCTGGGAGCCAGTTGCCAGGCTGTCACGTCCATCAGGTCGGGAGTTATGGGCCAAAATATTCTTACGGTGATGTCGATAGAGTCGATAATGAGGAGATTAGGATAGACTAGGAGGTTTCGGCTTATATCCGCCATATGACGAGCCCTCTGCTCGCCGAACTTCCGCACTAGTCTTGCGCGGATCGTGGCGATTTCCTCCTTGTTCTCTTCCCCGAAGAGCGGGCTCCAACGAGCGATGGGCCGGCCCCTTATCCCGTCGTGTTCCTCAACCGCATGACCGTTGCCGAGGACCCGGGCCGGCCGGCTGAATGCGGTTTGCACCCCGCTTGTGTTTATCCCCAGGCCGTTTACATATTCAAAGTAAGTCTTGTGAGTCGGCCTGACGTGGTATCCATCCAAGCTGTTCTCGACCAGCAGCTTCCAGTTGGCCTTGATAGAGTATCGATTGGAACCCCGGATTATCCTCATGCCTTCTTCGGCCTGGTCGACAATAAGGTCCAGATACTCCCGAGCGCCCGCTAGATAGGTCACCAGTTCTTCAACATCGGGATTGAAGCTCACAAAAATAAAGCCGCGGTAATTGTCTACCCGCGGCGGCGACTTGAGGCCCATCTCCGCTCGGTTGAAACAATTGCCGTATCCTGCCTCATCCGGCACGCCTATGAGATCGCCCTGATTGTTGAAGGTCCAGGCATGATAGAAGCATTGCAAGACGTCGGCATGCCCCTGGTCATGCCGGCAAATGAGCGCGCCTCTGTGCGTGCATGTGTTCAGGAAAACCCGGAGCTTGCCGTCGCTGCCGCGCACGAAGAAAAGCGGCCTCCCCGCCACATTCCGGCGCCGGTAATCGCCCGGATTCTCTACTTCGGATTCGTGGCACAAATACAGCCAGCATTTGTTGAATATCCGGTCCTGCTCCGTCTGAAGAACCTCGAGTGATGTCATGGCGGAGCGATGGACTCGGAAGACGCCCTCTTCCGGATTGTCTATGATCAGGCTTTTAGGGTCGAACATCGCGTGCTCCTCGTACGTTACATCAAGTCACGAATATTGCGGCAAAACACTTGAACATGTGAACCGTCCGCGGCTTCCGGGCCGACTTGATTCTTCTTTATCGAGCTGGCCCATCGCCGCAACCTTATCCTAGTCTACCGTGTAGCGTCGTGGCAAGGACGGCGCGCGCTTTCAAAGTCAAGAAAGAAGCACCGATACTATTTTAGTTCCGTCGCCGTCACATACCGGTCGAACAGGCGACAGACCGAAGAGTCTTTTAGCTCCGAAAACTTCTTTTTTTGAAACGTCTTAACAGCTGGAACCGGGCGAAGCGGTTGAACGGCTTGAACTCATCAAAGCCCGTGAAACGGCTAGAATTGCGTTCGTCCATGGAGGTACGGCACGCGACCAGGACACCACATGAAACGGGCCGCCTATCATCCATCCATTACTCCAGGTTCGATACGAACAGCTCGTCAGGGCTAACGACGCGGGGCGAGAAACCCTGTTCGTAGACATACTGGCCGATAGCCTCCAGCGCCGGCCGGTTCGGCTCCAACCCATACGCCCAGAAATCCTTCCCCAAAACCCGCCAGGTTTCCTCGATGTGATTGATCAGCCAAGGAAGCGAAAGGCGCAGCGCGTCCGTGTCGTAGAGTCCGTCGATCGCTAGATCCCGAGCTTCGCAGAAGGCCCTATATATGCTCCGGGCCACCCACGGGTGCTCTCGATAAATATCGTCGCGCACCACCACCGTATGCATGATCGGGAAGATGCCGGTGCGGCGATAATAGTCCTGCTCTACCTCATAGTAGTTCGGAAACAGGCGCGCTATGTGGGGCGAGCCCTTCTGAAAGATGGAGGGGATAAATATCGCAAGCAACGCGTCAAGATCCCCGCTCTCCAGCATTCCCTCCAGTGTCCGGTCCGACGGCAGAAACTCGACCTTGATTTTCCCCGGCAGCTTCAACGGAATCAACGGTCGCTGGGTCGGTGCTGTTAATCCGCCAATGAACCAGTGAATATCGTCCATTGTCACACCGTACTCGTGATGCAGCATCCCATTCATGAAGATGGTGGCGGTAGAGCCGAGCTGTGTGGTTCCCACCCGTTTGCCCCGGAGGTCCTGAGGCGTCCTGATACCCGCATCGGTCCGTATGTAAATACACGAGTGGCGAAAGATCTTGGATAACGCGACAGGCACCGCAACGAAAGGGCAAGTGCCGCGGCCCTTCAGGCTCACGTAAGAGCCGAGCGATAGCTCTGAAACCTCGAACTCTTTGTGCTCCAGCATCCGGGGAAAGGTCTCGCGCGGACGCATGACCTTGATCTCCAAATCGATGCCTTCCGCTTGGACACGACCATCAATGAGCGGACGGGTGCGATCATAGTCCCAGCACGCAAGCGTGAGCTTGAGTTTCGACATCCGTGCAACCTGTCCAGAGAAAACCTGCAAATCCCGAATTGTTATATTAGAATTTTAATTGTGTGTAGAGATAACACACTGCGAGGAGGTGTCAAGAAATCCTGGTCATTGAAATTTCATCGGAACGCAAGCTCGGACTGCAAAGGAGAATTCAAGTACCCCTTTTAAACATTTGCTCACTGCGTTCTCTCGCTGGTCCGAGTAGAAGGGTCGAGTATGAGTCGGAAATTTCTTCGCTCCCC
>DAIRFP010000382.1:0-3612 GCA_036794995.1 Thermodesulfobacteriota bacterium
GAGACTGCGAAGTGACAAGAGGAACGAGCCATGCCAAGCGATGAAGCACGCCGGGTATTAAAGATCTTTGGAGTCGCCGTAACCAACTACGAGGACTGCGTCGAGAAAGGCGCGCCAGCCGAGGAGACGAGCAAAGCCGAGGCCGAGGTCGACAGCAGCCTTGTCGAGGTGACCCGTTTCATAGAAGGATTGCGCGCCAAGAAAAATAATTTCTCTAAGCAAAAATCAGAACCAGAGCCTTGAGTGTGGTGTCTCAGCAGTTCTTTTAGAAACTCCAAACAATGGCAACGCCTGAAGTCGCATTCAAATCCCCCTCTGTCCCCCTTTTTCAAAGGGGGAATTTTCTCCGCAGGACTCTGACCCCTCTTTGGAAAAAGAGGGGAAGGGGAGATTTTTGGGCGGAATGGGGTGGAAATTATGTGGCGAATTTCCGAGACAGGATACTAATCTACGACCCAGCATGAATGAGCCTGCGAACAGAAAAAAGGTGAATGTGTCCAAATCACAAAGCCGGGAATGCGCCTTTGAAGAGTACACGTTTCAGGAAGAGCCGTTCTATCTTACGGTGGCCCACGAGGTAGAAATCTTCGAAGCGGCCAACGCCAAGCGTTTGCCGGTGCTGTTGAAAGGCCCGACAGGTTGCGGCAAGACGCGCTTCTTAGAATACATGTCTTATCGGCTGGGGCCGCTGCCGCTGATCACCGTGGCCTGCCACGAGGACCTCACTGCGACGGATCTAGTCGGTCGTTATCTTTTGGAAGGCGAAGAGACCCGCTGGCTCGATGGACCGCTCAGCCGCGCGGTGAAAGCGGGCGCGATTTGCTACCTGGACGAAATCGTCGAAGCACGCAAAGACACCACGGTGTTGATTCATCCGCTGTCAGACCACCGGAGAATGCTGCCTGTCGAGCGCCGGGGCCAGGTCCTCGAAGCCCACGAGAATTTTCAGCTCGTGATCTCCTATAACCCCGGCTATCAAACAGTTCTTAAAGACCTCAAGCCGAGCACCCGGCAACGTTTCGTTGCCATCGAGTTCGATTATCCTGCAGAAGAAATCGAAAGAAACGTGGTGCAGCACGAAAGCGGTGTCTCAGAAAACCTCGCAGCGCAGCTCGTGCGGCTCGGCGGGAAAGTCAGGAATCTGCGCGAGCACGGGTTACAGGAAGGCGTTAGCACCAGGCTGTTGGTCTATACCGGCCAACTGATTGCCGCAGGCCTCGCCCCGCGGATCGCCTGCCAGTCGGGCTTCGTCCAGGCGCTCACCGACGACCTCGAAGTCGAGAAGAGTCTCAACGAAGTCGTGGAGGCGATCTTTCCCGAGTGACAATTCTGACTGGCAAGCCCCTTCATCGATGGGCAATCTTCCTCGCCCTTTTGCGGGCGAAGGCTCCCTCACCCTTGCCCTCTCCCAAAACGGGAGAGGGTTAAAAAAATCCTTTTCCAGCTCTTTGCAATCCGTTACGCAGTCAGCTTCGGATAGGCCGCGATCAACCGAATCGGCAGTTCTTCCACCTTTGCCACGACCTCGTAGGGAACCGCATCACACATCGCCCTTAAATAGTCTGCGCCGTCGCGATCCACAGTGAGACAGAAAGGTCGGATCTTACGCCGCTTGGCGTCGAGCAGCGCTTGTCGCGTGTCCTGCACCGCGTATTCTTGGTCTTCGGAGTCGCGCCCGTAGTCGCGGTCGTAGGGCCGGCCGTCGCTGATGAGAAACAGCAAACGGGTACTGGCTTCCACGCGCTCCAGTTTTCGAACCGCGTGCCGAATCGCGGCGCCCATGCGTGTCGCGTGGGCGGGGTGGAGACGGTCGATGCGGCGGGCGATGCGCTGATTGAGTTGCTCCTGAAAGTCCTTAACAACGTAAAACTCCACTTCGGCTCTGCCGCTGCCGGAAAATGCGTACAGCGCGTAGCTGTCGCCGATTTTCTCCAGCGCCTGGCAGAGAACAATGGACGCTTGTTTTTCGATATCGATGGTGCGGCGGCGCAACGGTTTGCCGCGCTCGTCGATACCCGCGGCAATTCTTCTTAAATAGTCGCTGTAGGCTTGGGCACCCGGTCCGGCGGGACGGTGTGCCTTTGCGGCTGCCAGCTCGACTACCTCATTGGTCGTTGCGCTCATGTCGAGCAGCAAAGCTACCGCCACGTCGCGCTGCGTACGCTCGCGCCGCCAGTAGATTTTTTCCGCCGGTGCCGACCCGGTTCGGCGTTGGACGACGCTTTCGATCAATCCATCAAGATCGATGTCCTCACCGTCGTAACGCCGAGTGACTTTGCGGAAAAGCTCCGGCAAGAAGTGCGCGAACCGGCTGGTGACCTGAGCGACGAGCGGACGGTGCTCCGCCAAGGTTTCCATGTAGAAATCAGATGTACCCTCTTCCATCACACGCTCCCGCACCCGGCACCAGCGGTTGCGATAGCTACCGGCTCTGAAATCCCATTCCGGATAGAGATAGGTAAACGGCTCGTCCCGTTGGAGCGGTCCTTCCGGATCAGCGGCCTGGTTCGGGGGCCGAGTTTCGCTATCCGCATTGAGATCCTCATTGAAATGGCGAAATTGCTCGAGGTCATCGTCAAGACGAAACTCCACCGCGGCTGGCGGGTTAAATGGTGATTCATCCTGACCCGTCACCGGATCGGCCAGCTCATCGGGACCGGCTTCGTGCTGGGCGTGAGAACCACGCTGGTGATGATGCTCGCATTCATCCATCGGCGCGTTGGGCAATCGGGCAGCCATCTGATAGATGCGGAGCGCCGCTTCAGCGGAATCTTCGACCGTGGCATCGGCTTGCGTCACTGGGCTCAGGACAGCGAGGCCTGAGCTCAGATCAGCCTTGAGGTCATCAGGCGCGTGGGTTAGGGGTTCTCCGCCCAGGCTTGCTTGCACAAGTCCTTCCAGAAACGCTTCACGCAGCGGCAACGAAAAAAGCCGGGGCCGGCTCGCGAGCACTGCCTCTGTTACCCTCCGATAAAGCGGCTCCATACCGGGATACCAAACCAATAAGCGCGCGTCGATCCGCGCGTCCTCAATTTGTTCGAAAATCACGGTGCCAAGCTGCCGGTCGGGGAATAGTTGGACGAAACGATCCAGTTCGCTTGTGGCGCTTCCGCGAGTTTGAGGGTGAGCGAGCCGCGGCCGCCAATCATCGTAATGGCGTGAAGCCCGGGCGAATTGAAACTCGAAAGTGCCGAACTCCACGTGGCCCGCCTGGTGCGTCAGGATGACCTTGTACCAGGCGAAGTTTTCTTTTTCGGTGGGGAAGCGATCGATCTTCGACGGCAGTCTGAGCACCACCGCTTTGCCTTCATCCGCCGGTGTCATCCAACCCGCCCCGCGCGCGCTCGCTCCGCCGCGCGGAACGAGATGAATTTCGCGGCCGCTCAACGCCTTGGCATACAGGCGCAGAATCTCACCGACCTTTTCCAGCTCCACTGAAGCACGGCTCTCAGTCATCCCGGGAACACCATCGATGGTTTATACCAGATCGCTGGAATGGGCGCGAAGTGGGGATTCAATGACTCTGAGGTTTCTTGCTAATCTAGTGTGGTGTCCCTTTAATTCGTTGAATAACATCTGCATCCATTTCCGCTTGAAAAATCTCCCCTTGCC
>DAIRFP010000117.1:0-4215 GCA_036794995.1 Thermodesulfobacteriota bacterium
GCTCAGGACATGCTTGGCGGGATAAATTTTCTTGAAGTCATTCTGTTCTAAAGGTAAGAACCACCGATGCCCTACTGCATGCCCCCCGATCCCAATACCCGCAAGCCGAGTTTTACGCCGCCGGCCAATGCCTGCGACACTCATTTTCATGTCTTCGGCCCACCGGAGACGTTTCCGTTTTTATCGACCCATGAATACACGCCCCCTGCGGCGCCGCTTGAGCACTATCTCAAGATGGCCGCGGTCATCGGCGTAGAGCGGGCCGTCGTCGTCCAACCCAGCGTTCACGGACTCGACAACTCTGCGACGTTGGACGCCGTCGCAAAATCAGGCGGGCGTTTTCGCGCCGTGGCCCGGATCGACGACCAAACAACCAAGCGCGAGCTTCTAAAGCTGCACGACGGCGGCGTGCGCGGCGTCCGTTTCAACTTGCTCGATCGCCCACGCGGCAATATCGCACTCGATGTGCTGGATCGCTGCGTGGAGCATATCGCCGAGTTCGGTTGGTCGGTGGATCTGCACATCGATCCGAAAAACCTTTTGGCGCAGGAAAAGCGCATCCGTTCCATGCCCATCCCCGTGGTGATCGATCACATCGCGCGCATCAAGCCTGCCGAAGGGTTGAATCAGCCCGCTTTCCAACTGCTCCTGGATCTGTTAACGGCCGGGCACGTCTGGGTGAAAGTCAGCGGCGCGGACAAGATCTGCAACACCAAGGTGCATTCCTATTTCGGACTGCCCTTCGTCGAGGTTATTCCTTTCGCCCATGCGGTGATCGCCGCCGCCCAGAATCGGATTATCTGGGGAACCGACTGGCCCCATTCCAACAACTTCGCTCCGGGGCACACACCCAACGACGGCGACCTGTTGGATTTGCTCGCGGCCTTCGCACCGGAGAAGCACTTGCAGAAAGCGATTCTGGCAGACAACCCTGCTGCTTTGTACGGCTTTTAAGCATCCGAATGGACGACGAAATGATCACAACCGAAACTAAGACAATCTCTATCGCGATGACACTTCTCGCCGCCCTGGCGTTGATACTCCTCTTTGACTCCCACGCAGCAGCCCTCGACAAAGTTCGCATCGCCGTCTCAAACCCTAACATGCCGAACCTAACCGTGGCGGTGGCTCAGAAACAAGGTTTCTTCAAGGACGAGAATCTTGAAGCAGAGATCATCCGCATGAATCCCAACGTCGCGATCACGGCCCTCGCCACCGGCGACGTCGACTATTGCCAGCTCTTTGGCGCGGTGGTCGGCGGAGCCATCGCGGGACTGCCGGTAAGAATCGTGGCCGGTTTCCTGGACAATTGGCCCATGACCCTGATCGCCCAGCCCGAGTTTAAGTCGCTGAAAGAACTCAAGGGCAAGACCCTGGGCATCAGCAGCTTCGGAGCAACGCCGGACGTCGGCGCGCGCCTGATGCTGAAACAGGCCGGTCTCGATCCGGATCGCGACATAAAAGTGCTCGCCCTGGGCTCCGACGCCGCCAGGCTCACGGCGTTGAAGCAACGTGTGGTCGACGTCGTCGTAATTTCGCCGCCGGCCGACGCGCAGATGGAAAAACAAGGCTACAGGATCCTCGCCCGCGCCTACGAGCTTTTCAGTTTTCCCTATCTCGGTCTCGGCACCCACACGAGGAAGATCAAGGAGAAGCCCGACGAGATTCGCCGGGCGATCAAAGCTGCGATTCGCGCCAACCGTTTTATCCGGGACAATCGCGACGAAGCAGTCCAAACTCTGGTTGATTGGGGAAAGATCGAGCGGGACTACGCCTACGCTTCCTATGACGCGCTGCGCAATCTTTTCAACGCCGACGGCGGCGTGCCGGAGGACGGCTTAAAACTCGTCATCGACCAAGCGCGGCGAAACGCCAAGATCGCCAGAGAGGTCACCCCCGCCGAGGTCGTGGATCTAAGATTTCTTCATCAGGCACAGGCGGAGTTGGGGATTAAGGGAAGATGAACCGCTTCGGAGCGGACAAGTCTTCTGAGGATATGTTTTACGGAGCGAGGTTGGCGAAGAACTCGGTGGGACACATTCTAGGCTCCCTTCACCCCTACTCTAGCTCTCCCCCATCGAGGGGAAGAGAACAAAACCCAGAAATAAAATCACAGTTTAAAAAGTCCAACTACTCCTTTACAGTGCGCAACTCCTATACGAACAAGGAGCAAAATAAATGATTGTCGATTGGCACGCTCACGTCTATCCGCCGGAACTGGCCAAGGAGCGGCGCTGGGGCGGCGCTTCGCCGCTCACGATTGAGAATTTGCTGGAAGCTCACGAGCGCGCCGGCATCGATCTCTGCGTCGTCACCAACACGATCCATTATCTCAGGGAGAAGAGCGCCGCGGAGTCTTTGGTGTTTCTCCAGCGCTGGAATGAGTATGGCGCCGAGATTCAGCAGAAGTATCAGGACCGGATCGTGGTCTTCACCAGCACCTTACCCTGTGGCGGCGGGCCCTTTCTGCAGGAGCTCGAACGGGGGATCGTCGAATACGGCATGAAAGGAGTGCTGATCAACTCCAGCCATCAAGGCGCGTATCCCGACGACGATGAGGCCAGGCCGTTTTTCGAGCTGGTCACAAGCTTGGGCATTCCGGTGATGATGCACGCACCGTCCGTCGGTTTCGGCGAGGAACGCATGAAAGACTACCGCCTGGCATCCAGCGTGGGACGCCCCTTCGATGAGTGCTTGGCGATCTCGCGCATGATCGTGCGCGGGGTCTTCGAGAACTTTCCCAAACTAAAGTTCGTCGGCTGCCACCTCGGCGGGGGCATCTGTGAAGTCATCGGCCGCATGGACTATGCTTACGAGCTGGGCGATAAGGCCTCGGGCTTGGGACCCTACGAGCCGATGCTGATTACCAAGCGTCCCAGCGACTATTTGCGCGCCCTTTATATGGATACCGTGGCCTATCATCCACCGGCGGTCATGTGCGCCTACCACACCGTGGGCGCCAAACAACTGCTTTTCGGCAGCGACGCGCCACCGCTGCTGCCGCTTCTGCCGCGGGCGAGAACGATCATCGAGGAGTTGCCGATTACGGCCGCCGAACGCGAGGATATCTTTGGCCGCAACGCCCTGAAGCTGCTTGGACCATAGCAGACTGCTGAAACTTTATTCGCATTATTGCTTTGACAAGACCGCACAACGCGGATGCTCCTAATCCAAAGATCTAAGTCAAACTCCAGCCTTTGCTCTAGTGATCTCTTCTTCGCTGTATCGGTAGGCACGGAAGACGCGATTGTTCGGCCCGGTTGGCCCTTCGCCAAAATAGGGATTCACGTACTCCCACACCAGCTCGCCGTCAACCGTTGCCTCAAAGAGCCGGCCGAAGTCGCCCTCGCAGATCAGTGTGTTGCCGTTGGGTAGTCGCTGGGCGTTGGAAATCCGCGGGCTGAAGAAGTCACTTTCTCTTCTCTCCTGGTACTTCCAAACAATTTCCTTGGTTGCCAAATCAACTTCGATGATGCGTGAAAACGGCATGGTGTGATCTAATCGATGCGGGCCATTGTCGAAGAGCAAGAGATTACCATTCGGAAGTGGCATCGGCGCATGCTGGCCGGAGAGCGGCGGCGCGCCAAGCTTCCAGATAATCTGATCCGTCTTGCGGTCGATGATGATGACCGTTGAGATCTGACGAAAGCTCACAACCACGTCGCCGTTCGGCATTTCGGCAAGGCCGTTGCCATGGGTCCACTCTTCGCGCTGATCTTGCAAAGCCGTGATGCAGTCGGTCTCGGGATCGAGGTGCTCCCAGGTACGCCATTCCCAGACGACTTGTCCATTGAGGGTCATCTCGACGAGATAGTCCGCATACATTGCGCCGTTGTGCTCGGTGCCCGGCCGTCCGCCTTTGACTTTCGAAACCAAATGTTGCGGCAGCTGTGCTAGACATATCAACATTACATTGCCGTTGCGTAGCCGTATGCCGTCATGATGGTGGTCGGGATGGCGAACCTCCCACAGAACGCGCCCGTTCCAATTCGCTTCAAGCACAGCACCACCTTTCCACGGTTGCCGGCTGGTGTATCGCTCTGAGTCTTCGCCGGTCTTGCCGTTATAGAAAAAGGTGCCTCTATCAGTGAGATAACCGTAGTTGCCGGGAGGGTACGGCATCTGCCAAGTATGGGTGACCTTGCCCTCAAGGTCGACGAGATAGACCTTTCCCCCGCCGTTTTGCGGCGCGAACAACGTGAAGCCGGGAAACGC
>DAIRFP010000117.1:4315-15113 GCA_036794995.1 Thermodesulfobacteriota bacterium
TTTACCCCTCGTTTGCCCTATCGTCCATCTGAATATAATTGCCGTCGGGATCGAAGAAGTAAAGTGTGCGACTGCCTTTTCGACCGATGGGCCCCAGATGAAAGTTGACTCCCCACTCCTTGGCCTTGGCCAGAAACAGATCGAAATCTTCTCTGGTAGCCGAGAAAGCCGTGTGGTTGAAGCTGTCCTCCTTCCAATCTCGCTCGATCGGTTTTGGACGCTTGACCAGCACGACTTCCACGTCGTCATCGCCGCAGCACAAGCGTAACGTTTCGGGCCAATAGCCCAGCTCATCATGCCACGGCTTGTTGTCTTCACTGACGCGATAGTTCCGCTTGCCATTTTCTTTAAACACCATGGGCCCGTGAACCCGCATCCCCAGCACATCGACATAAAACCGCTCGGCCCGTTCCAAATCGTTTACCGGGATACCGATATGATAGACACGTTTGAGATTGATCTTGCCCATGGCGAGTTCTCCTTTTTAAATAAAATCAGATCGTCTAATGTGGTGTCTCTGAAATTTCTTAGGTAACGTCATTCCGGCCAAGCCGGCGATTCCGCCAAAGGACGGATCAGCCTGAGGCTGAAGCTAGCGCGAGCGGAATCCAAGAGAAATCCCTAGAAGCCTAGATTCCGGCCTTCGCCGGAATGACGAACAATGCAGGACTCACTTGTTAATTGTATTTGTGATACAGGACACTAATGTTCACGCACCTGATTTTTGCAAAAGGAGTTTATTAAAAAGTCCGATCAGTTCCTGATACCGATCGCCCCATTTCTCCGGCGACGGGATCACGACTTTGCGATCACCGATATCGTCGGGCCCCTTTGCGGTGATCTCCTTGTGACCCACCCAACGGCCGTGACCGTACATGATCTCCTGTCCCTTCTTGGACATGAGAAAGTCCGCCATGAGGGCTGCGGCGTGGGGATGGGGCGCGCGGGACGACATGTAGATCGGGATCAACGACTTCGCCGGTACGAAGGGCTGGGGAAAATGATAATCGATGGGCGCGCCCGCCTTTTTTTTGGCGATGGCTTCCTGGTGGTGGCCGTCGATCTCCAAAAAGAACTCGCCCGCGGCGACCAACTGGGTAAGTAGGGTCGGTCCCCGTCGCACGTTTAGCTTCTGCTGCCCGATCTTGCCCGCGAGCTCGGTTCCTTTGGCTTCGCCATAATAGTCGAGCAGCCCCGCGAGCCAATCAAAGGATTCGTCGTCCATCGCCATTTTTCCCGACCACTTCGGCTGGAGCAGGTCTTCGATGGACGTGGGAGCCTCTTTGCGGTTGACCAGCTTGGTGTTGAAAATGAAAACCAGCGGCGTGGCAAAGATACCGTTTAGATAGCCCTCTTTGTCGTAAAAGCCGTCGCGCAGCGAATTTCGATAGGGGGAGCGATAACGCATGATCGCTCCGGCTTTTCTCAAAGTATTGATGGTCATACTGCGGGTATTGAAGACATCGTACTGAAACGATTTCGCTCGATGCTCGGCCAAGACACGGTTCAATAACCCGCCCCCGCCGCCGGTCAGGGCATTGACCTTGATAAAGGGATACTGCGCTTCGAAGGCATTGATCAGATCTTGGGCGTAGGCGCGGTTCATCGCTACGTACCACGTTACGGCCCCTTCTTTCTTTGCGCCAGCGATCAGCCGCCCCTGGCGCTCTGACTCGGGAAGTTTATTGATTTCATCGAGCAACGCTTCTTGGTTTTGGCCCCAACTCTCCGGCACCGCTAAGCAAAGCAAGGGGAGCGAAAAGACGAGAACCCGTAGCATGCCGAAGCTAACGAAATCGCGCATAGTCCCTCCTTTCGCGGAACCGCCGCCCAAAACAAACCCAGCGGCGTGAGCCACCATCACTGAGGCCTCCAGCCTTGCAACTCGTCATTCACCTTTTGCATCAAGCGAAAATCGTAAATCTCCTCCGGCTTAACATTGCGCTTGATGCCGCCCCCTTCCCGCGCTTCGTTAGTCGCCGTTTCCATAGTCTCTCGATCGACTAGTCCGTCCGGTGCCAACGCGCCAGCGGACAGATAATCGTGCACCTTGGCCGCAACCACCGGCGTGATCTTGGTCCACTGCGACGTAACTCTAATCGCTTCCTCGCGCAGGGTGAGATAAGCGCGCGTACCCTTGAGAGTCGCGCGCAAATATTTCATGACTTCATCCGGCCGTTTCTCCAGTAGATCCTGCGTCACCGTGAGCGACCCGGCGAACCCCTTGGTGTAGTTTCCGGCGGACGCCACCGAATGAAACCCCTTCGGTTCGAGCAATCCCGTGCCGTCGACATTGGCGATCACCGCCTGCACCGTACCCATGAGCAGCGCCTGATAACGCACGTCGGGACGCCCCATGGCGAGCATCGTTACATCTTTGTCGACCTCGAGGCCGTGGCCGTGCAGAATCGCGCGCGCCACCATGAAGGTGACGCTACCACGGTCGGCAACGGCAACTTTCTTGCCGCGCAGATCCTCGACTCGTTTGATCTCCGGCGCGGCCACCAAGTCATAGGGCAGGTGGCGCAAGAACCCCATTACCATGCGCAGCTTTGCGCCTTGCATGCTGGCCACGAGCGTGCCGGCGGAAGTCAGGTTGACCTCTCCCGCCATCAGCGTTTTGACTGCAAGACCACCGGTCATCGGAATCAGCTCGACGTCGTAGCCCTCGGCGCGGAAATAACCCTTCTTCTGGGCCATGATGAGCGGATAGGAAGTTGTCCCCAGACCGGGAATGCTGATACGCAGCCGTGTTGGTTCGGCTGCTACCGCATCACCGCCTGGCACGAGACGGAGAAGTAAGCAGGAGATCAGCAAACCCGAAGCTGTAATCCTGGGCCAGAGAATTCTACAATTGTTTCCTGCGACAACTCGCGCCATTGGACCAACCCCCCAAAGGACTCCCCTGGCGCACTTCTATGCCTGAGCCTGAATCAGTGTCAAGTTAATAATTCCGTCGCGCCATTGACAGTAGCGCGGCAAGAGTTGTAGTTCCAAGCAGAGACACCGTTACACCTGTCCGGTTTGCACGGTTTGAACGAAGCGAAGCGATTGAACGTTTTGAACGGTTTGAACACGAGCGGAGCGAGGAAGGATTGGTATGAAAAACGGTTTCAAGATCATCGATTCCGATATGCACATCATGGAGCCCCTCGATCTCTGGGAAAAGTACATGGACCCGCGCTTCAAAGACCGGGCGCCGCGTCCAGTACGCGTTCCCACGCGCGGCGATCTAAACCTGCTTATGGTCGACGGCAAAGAACCGCGCCAAAACAGTCCGACGTTGGCGCATGACGTGCGCATGATCAGCGGCAAGCGAAATAACACTCGCGGTGATGTTATCGACTTCGCGCGCAAACAAAACTTCAACGCCAAGTCACAGCTCGAAGCGATGGACATCGAGGGCATCGACGTGGCCGTGTTGTTCCCCACCGCCTGTTTGCACATTATGACCATGCCGGACATGGACCCGCTGCTTGCCGAAGCGATTTGCCGCGCTTACAACGATTGGCTCTATGATTTTTGCCAGGAGAATCCCGAACGGCTCTATGGCGCAGCGTTGCTACCACCCCACGATGTCTCGCTGGCCATGCGCGAAGCGCGCCGCGCGCGCGAGAAGCTCGGTTTCGTAACCGCGTTCCTGCGCGCCACGCCGTTGCCGGGGCAGACTTGGTTCAGCGTCTATTGGGAGCCGCTTTGGGCCGAGCTCGAAGAAACCGGCATGACCCTGGGATTTCACGAATGCACTAACTCCGGCCATTACCCGCATTTGGAACGGTTTGGCATGGCCAATCGGTTGCTCCGCCACATCTGCACCCACGTCACCGGACAAATGGTGACCATGGTCGACATGATCGTGGGCGGTGTGCTCGAGCGCTTTCCAGCGCTCAAAGTCGCGTTTCTCGAATGCAACTGCGGCTGGGCGCCGTCATGGCTGCAGCGCATGGACCGGCACTGGAGCCAGCTCGGCAAAAACGATGCGCCGCTCCTCACCATGAAGCCAAGCGAATACTTCAAACGGCAATGCGTCATCGGCTGCGAGGGGGACGAAACCGATGTCGGTTTCGTCGTGCAGCAGATCGGCGACGATAATTTGGTCTTCTCCACCGACTACCCGCACAGCGACTCGGACTTCCCCAGAGCGACCCAAGAGTTTTTCCACCAGGAGATGCCGGCGGACAGCCGCAGGAAGATATTGTGGGATAACTGCGTTAAGTTTTACGGGATCGATGGCTGACGTGCCGGGCGCATCGAGCGGCCTTTGCCGCCGGTGCCAAGTTCGTTCACGAGCAGCCCAGGCCGGGAGTTAAACAAGCCATGCCATTTGTCGGCGCCGTAGCCGCCCCTCACTCGCATCTGCAACTATTTACGCGGCCGGCGGAAAACGAAGATTATAAAGCCAAAGTCGCCAGAGGTAGAAAAGCGCTTGGCATCTTACGCGGGCAGGTCGAGAAGTCCGGCGCGGACACGATGCTGATCATTCACGACGATCACTTCGTCAATTTTGATTTTCGCTGCTATCCGCCCTTCTGCCTGTTGATCGGTACAGAAGCCAAGGGCAGCGGCGTTATCGATCCCGCGGAGATCGAGACAATCACCGGCGCTGTTTACAAAAAATACCAAGGCAAGACTTCCTACCAGTCGGCGCCCGCAGGAATACCGCAGCATGTCTCCGACTGGGAAGGCGGGAAGAAACCCTACGTCTATCCGGTCGACGAGGATCTAAGCGTGCGCATGCTCAAGGATCTGCTCGCGATGGGCTTCGACATGCCGTTTACCACCAATGGCACCATGGACGGCGAGCTGGTGCTGACCCAGAATTTTTTGAATCCCAAAGCCGATAAATCGATCATGCTGCTGTACACCAACGGCTATGTCCCGCCGATACCGCACCCGCAGCGCTGTTACGACCTCGGCAAGGCGATCAGAAAAATCATCGACCGTTCGGAGCGCAAGGTGCTAGTTCAAGCCACCGGCGGCATGTCGCACTTCCCCGGAACCCCGCTGTATGGCGAGGTCGACGAAGAATTCGACAACTATGTGCTCGATCTCCTGGCCAAGGGCGAAGCGAGAACGCTAGCGGCCATGTCGCCGGAGGAGATACTGCGCAAGGGCAATGGAGAATTGGTAAACTGGATCATCGCCGCCGGCATCATCGGCGATGAGGTCAAGGCCACGGTCGTCGAGTATGTCCGGCTTTGGCACATCGGTCTTGGCTACGCCTACTGGGAGGCCCGATGAGCGAAATCAAAACAGATATGCTGCGCAGCTTTATCGATGAGGCGAAGCACCTGACGACCCAGCTCAATATATTTGTCAGCGATATGATTCGAGATAAGGATCTCGTCCGTCAACTTGATCACGAGCCGGATGAATTAGCGGATAAATACCGCTTCAGCCGAGACGAGATCGACGCCCTTTGTAAGCGAGACATTCCTGCGCTTTACCGACTGGGGTTGCATCCGTTTCTGCTCGTCCGCTTCGCCGGTATGGTCGGCATCCTCGAATACTGGAAAGCACTGGGCGCGCCCGGCAGAAGAGACGGAACGTAATGAACTACCCCGCGGCCCGAAAGCCCAAGGGTTCTAGATTCGTCGACTGCAAGTCGACTCACAGGCCCGTCATTTCCGCATTATCGTCACCTGGATACCGTTTTCCAACGGTATGACGGACGCTGTCCGTCACCTGGATGCCCGCCGGAGTTTATCCTGAGTAGTCGAAGGGCGGGCATGACGAACTTTCACTTGGCCAAAACGCGAGGGATTTCAATTCCCGACAGAGACAGCAAAAGACGAGAAGAGTTTTTCTGGCGAGAACGCCAAGACCGCGCTGTGCGTCTTTTGCGAGATTACAAACAGAACCGTAAAAGAAGTATAACCCATTCCCTCAGTTTTTGAAGAATCCCGCCTTCTCCAAACGCTGCAACGCGCTGTTGTCGTAAAACTCTTCGGCCTTCGCTTTAGCCGCGCGCGGATCTGTCGCGACGACGAACTGCATCATATTTACGATCGCTTCGCGCGGCACTTGCAGATCCAATGCGAGATGCTTGGCAAAGGACTGGTAGGTTTCTTTCAGCCGTTCGGCATCCTGCACACGAGTGTACTTACCGGTGATTTTATTTGCCAACGCCTGGTTGGATTTCATTAGACGCGTGGCCTCATGAAAGCCTTTGAGAAACGCTTCAACCTGTCTCGGCTGATCTCTGAGCGTCGCTTTTCTCAGAGTCACTCCGACGTGAATGAATGGAATACCCAAAGACGCGATATCGGACACCTCGCGGTAACCCAAAGCGCGCGCCTGGATCGTCGTCGGCGCCGTAAGCACGGCCGCTTGAACAACTCCCTTTTGCATGGCGGCAAGACTATTGGGAATGCCGCCGGTTTGGAGCAGTTTCACATCACGGTCCGCCTCGAGCCCGAACTTTCTGAGCGCCAAGATCGCGCTATATTGCGCCGGCGTCGCGAAGCGCGTCACGCCGATGGTTTTTCCCTTTAAGTCGGGCACGCCGCGAATCTCCGGCGGTCCGTACAAGCTAAAGACCAGCGTCTTTAGATGCGTGCCGATAAACGTCAGCTCGGCGCCGGCGAGGGTCGCTTCGATTACGCCGCCCGAGAGGATACCGAGATCGATATCCCGCGAAACGATAGCTTGTGTCGCTCGAGATCCCCCTTCGATAAAAACCGGCTGAACTTCAACACCATGTTTTGCAAAAAGTCCCAAATCCTGAGCCATCCAGAGAGGCGTGAATGCGCCGCTAAAGCTTGGGAACACGACCTTGAGCGGTTGTGTTTGTGCTGCCGCACTACTAGCGAGCCATGAACAAAGAACAATTCCGAGAAGAGAGAAAAATGACTTCACTTTGCTTTCCTCACAGTTTAAAAGTTTACTTATGGAGCATCAACTTGCTACACCAGTACCAAGCGCGCTCGATCCATCGGCATGCTTAGTATCCGATCTACATTATTTCTGCCCCGATGCCTGGCGTTCCTTTTCAACGGCCTGGAGAAAACTCATGTCCATGAAAGTCTGCGCCGGCGGAGGGTCTTTGATTTTGCCGTCCTCACGCAGGACGTCGAGCACGGACTGGATCGAGCTCGGCAATACGTAAGGATAATCAGGGTAGACGCCCGTGAGTAGTTGATAGCGCCGCACGGTTACCGCCGGATCGCTTTCGCGGTAGATCTTGGTCAATATCTCCGAACTTCTCTTCGGTTCGGTCTTGATGAAGCGCACGGTTTCGGCGGCACCGCGCGCAAAACGCATGACCACTTCGCGGTGGTTTCGTGCGTAGGAATCCGTCGTCACCAGCGCCGAGCCCAGGAAGTCGACATCTTCGGTCTCGGTAAGCAACTTGAGCCCAAATCGCTCCAGATAATGCTTGTCATGGCTATTGAGAATCACCGCGTGCACCGCGCCTGAGGTCACCGCCCCCAAGCGCGCCGGAACATCCCCCACTTGAATAAAGGTCACGTCTTTGTTTGGACGCAGGTTAAATTGTTTCAAACCCAAACGCATACCGTAATCCGCCACGGTGCCAAAAACTCCGATCCCGACTTTCTTGCCGATCAGATCGGAGGGCGATTTGATCGAAGGATGGGTCACGATCATCTGTCCCAGGCGGTTGAGACCGCCGATGACCAGCACATCCGCGCCCGCCATGCGCGCTTGAATCACCTGCGGCCCGCCGATGAAGCCAAACTGCACGTCGCCGGCCAGCAAAGCGTTGATCGACCTTCCGGCAATGTACACCGCTTCCATCGACAGCCCGTGCCTGGCGAACGTCCCCGCTTGCGCCCCGAACTGGATCATGATGACGCTCAAGCTCGGCGCGCCGTAGGTGGCTTTGATTCTGATCTGGCCGTCGGCGAATCGCGCCGACGCAGTCGCGATCAAAGCAATCATGCAAGCTAGGAACAATTTCATCGGGTCAACTCCCTAAAGTAGTCTTTCCACGCAGCGATAATCTAATTCACCCCGTACAAGCGCGCGCAATTATCCCAGAGAATTTTCCGCTTGGACAGCTCGGAAATCGGGATCGATAAGAATTCATCCAGTGCGTGGGGCCAGCGGCAATCGATGTGGGGATAGTCCGTCGAGATCACGATGTTGTCGTCACCTATATAGTCGATGACATTCTTCACCAGCGCTTCGTCCACATCGACGGAGATGAAGCACTGTTGTTTGAAATATTCGCTGGGCTTTTGCCGCAGCGGGATGTCGGCCATCGCCCCCTGCATCTCCCAGTACTCGTCGATGCGGTAGAGCAGCCATGGGAGCCAGCTGCAATTGCCTTCGAGGAAAGCGACTTTCAATTTCGGGAAGCGTTCGAGCACGCCTCCGGCGCAGAAGGCGCTGACCGCGAGAATCTGTTCGATGGGGTTTCTCAAAGGATTAACCAGCAGCGCCTGATTGGGGTGACCTTCGAAGCGGTCCTTTGACACCTGAGGCTGCTGGGGTCTGGCCGGCGGATGAAAGCAGATCGGGATGTTCATCTCCTGAGCTTCTTGCCAGAGTGGATCGAAATAACGATCATGAATCTGCTTGCCATGGATCGGCTCGGGGCAAAGCGACAAGCCTACGGCGCCGTTCTTCGCGGCTCGCTTCGCTTCTTCGACGGCCAAGTCCACGTCATGCAGGGTAATCAGGGCGGACGCTTTGAGTCTTTTTGGATCGGCCTTGCAGAAATCTGCCATCCAATCGTTCCACGCCTTGCAGAGATCGTTGGCATACGCCGGCTCGAAGGATTCATTGGTGTGCAGGGGCGAGGTACGGAACAGCACCGCGATATCGAGTCCTTCCTTGTCCATCGCGGCCAACTGCGACAGGTTGTCGTAGTCCCGCGCCAAAGACTCATTGAATCGGTCGGCCATCCGGTGCTCGTGAAAACTCACCACGTCACTGGGCGGCCGGATCGGTTTGCCGTCACCGAGAAAATAGCGCGTCATGCCATGTTTCGTTCGCGGCTTGCCGCGGGGAATCCGGTCGCCCCACTTTGGATTCATGTACCGGGTATAAAGATCGGCGGGCTCGAAAACATGCATGTCGCTGTCGAAAGCGCGAAAACCATTTTTTGCCATGACGAGCTTCCCCCTATTTGTAGTTCGAGATCATTACGGGTCATCCAAATTTCGCGGATCTCGAAAATCTGGCCAAAGATATTTCGAAATTTTGGATGAAACACAATCGGAAAAACCGTGTCTCGCGCAAAGGCGCAAAGAGCGCCAAGTCGGCCGCACTTTTTACTCTTGGATTTTGCCCGGTGCTCCATGCCGTGCCGCTTCATCAGCGCTCTCTCGTCTTCTGGACTGGGTGGCACCTGCCCGGACCAGAGCGCCTGCAATTCTTCAAAATAAGCGTCCATGGCCGGCGCATGAATGATCAGTAGGCGTGCTGGTGCCGTCGCTGCGTTGCCAAAGGTGTGCGAGACGCCTCCGGGAACATGCACGAATGACCCGGGACGGCCAATTACGTTATCGTCGCCCAGGAAAAATTCAATCTCTCCGTCGAGAACGTAGAATGCCTCCTCACAGTTTGTGTGGATGTGAGGCGGCGGCTTCCTGCCGCCGGGAGGGAGCGTGCGTTCCATCAGCGAAAAGGCCCCGTTTGTGCTTGCATGGGTTGCCTTGAAGAACATCATGCTGCCACGGGCGCTGAGCACCTTGCCCGCACCGGCCTCGAAGACAATTGCCTTGTCCCTCATGCTCACCTCCATTTTGCTGAGCCCGGATTCGTCGCACAGCAAAAGCACCCGAGCCGTGCGACGGCGCCCTATATTGTGAGCGGTCTCCCCGCCCCGGACACGGACATGCTCCGATTCGCCTTAAACATCGTCGCATCCCTCTAATATTATCACCTGCTCCCCATCTCCCGCTGCGCCTCTCTGAGAATCGAGAGATCCGTAATGTCGCTGAAAGACATTTCGCGGCTGCTCTTCACGGTTTTTTTAGTCTCCTCGATTACGAGCCGGAGTCCCTTCTCACAAATATTGATATCGTCGTCGTAAACCTTGACGACGCCGTCGTAGGTAGCAGTGGCCGCTTCTCGATTGAGCTTTAGCCATTCCATCAAGAATTGAATGGTACCGTCGCGATTGGCGCGGATATAGCGGTTGGCCTTGATGCCGGCTCGAATCACGCGTTTGATCTCATCGGGCTTCTCCTGGATCTTCTTCACACTCGTCACCAATCCTGTCTCAGGAAAAACCAAAACATCGTGAGCTCGGGCAAGAATACTAAATCCCTGCTTCCTGGCCTCGAAATCCAGCGGCGGCCCGAGTACGGCGGCGTCAACCAAACCCTGACTAAGTGCGGCGAAGCGCGCGTCCGGAGGACCGACCGCGAGGTACTTCAAATCTTTCTCGGGATCCAGGCCGTAGTGCTTGGCTACGGCCCGCGCCGCGAAGTGCGCGACGCCGCCAAAGATGAGCACGGCCACCGTCTTACCTTTGAGTGCTTGAATCGATTTGATCTCAGGCCGCGCCACCAATGCCAACACCGGCGCGGGCACAAAACAGGCCACCACTTTGATCGGCACTCCGCTCAACGCGCCGCCGATAGCCGTACCGCCAATGCCCGTCGAATAATCCACTTCGCCGCCGCTCAACGCCGCCCTGCCCGCGGCCGCCGAGATCCGGATGATCTCGGCTTCGATTCCCTCTTCTTTCAGGAATCCGCGCTTTTGCGCCAATGGAAACGTCATGAACTGGCCGGCGAAGCCGGTCATGGAAATGCGAATCTTGTCAGCGGAGTGAGCGGACGCATGGAGATAAGCTATAATCGCTAAAACCACAAAAAATTGG
>DAIRFP010000004.1:0-49463 GCA_036794995.1 Thermodesulfobacteriota bacterium
GTCATCTGAAACTAAGTTGGTAGAGTTAGGCAAGCCTGACACACATAGAACCTCAAAAGGCTTAAATATCGCTTGACGAGCAGAGTGAAAATCGATTAGCCTCCGCCGCATGGCTAGGGTTACGGGAGTCGGAGCGCCTGAGTATCCTATCCTGTCAGCGAGTCGGCGGTAATCGCAGGAAGGAGATGATTCCATGAAAAAAATCGCTGTCGCGTTCGCGTTCTCTTTTCTATGGGTGTCCCACGTTCAAGCCCAGACTCAGTTCTTCGCGGGGAAGACAATAAGAATTATCGTGGGACTCCCCGCCGGCGATGTGTATGACATCTATGCGCGCATCTTGGCCGAGCACATGAGCAAGTATATTCCAGGAAATCCCAACATCATCGTGCAAAACATGCCCGGCGCATCCACCATGACCGCCGCTAACTATGTTTATAACGTCGCGAAGCCTGACGGTTTAACTTTCGCATCCTTCTTGCCTGCGCTTTATTTCGATCAGCTGATCGGCAGAAAAGAGATTCAGTTTGACTGGGCTAAGTTTACCTGGCTGGGAAGCTTCGAGAGGTCCTACAATCTGCTCTATATGCGCACGGACGCTCCGTATAAGACGATTCATGATGTGACCAAGACATCGGACCCGGCCAAGTGCGGCTCCACCGGGACAGGCGGGCTCGCCCATGCGTTCATGCTGCTTTTGAATGAAGCGATCGGCGCTAAGTTTAACATCGTCACCGGATATCAAGGCGGACAAGAAATCGATCTGGCGGTGGAAAGAGGCGAGGTACACTGCAGAGCTTTTACCGTCACGAGCTTCTTCGCCCGCGAGCCGTTCCATACCTGGCGCAAAAAGGGGTTCGTTAGAGTCCTGGTTCAGACCGGGAAAAAGCGCGATCCGAGAATGGCCGACGTGCCGACCGTCTACGAATTGATGGACGAATATAAGACGCCCCAAGCGACCCGGCGTTTGGCAACCCTGGTGTTGGCGGCTGGCGAATTCGGCCGTCCGATCGTTGCCGCTCCGGACGTCCCATCAGATCGGGTGAAGATCCTGCGCGAGGCTTTCTCAAGAACCCTCGGCGATGCTGACGTCGTGGCCGACGTCAAGAAGAAAAAGCTGGAGATAGATCCGACGAGCGGCGAGGAGTTGGAGACTCTCGCTAAAGAAGTTATCGCCTCAGACCGAGAGATCATCGATAGGATGAAGAACCTTCTGGGCAAGTGACTCAAATGTAGGCTCGCGTCTTTACTCTGGATGTCTATAAGAATCCAAGCTCAGACCCCGAGCCGGGCGGTCATCTAGTCAAAGCGCCGATTAGCCGGCGCGATTCCGGCACCAAAGTTTTTCAATCTCCTTGAGCGCCTTCCGGTAGTCGCGTTCTGTCTTGATCGGCTTAATCGTCATGTCAAACCTTTTCTGCCTGATTCCGAGCTACGGAGTGTCAGGTCTTTATCCGCTGCCCACTGAGCCGCGTGTTTCCCGATTCCGAAGCGCTTACAGCCCCTGCGCTGCGGCGTGGCGTCCCGCCAGGCGGGAGAAGACGACGTTGCGCGTTTGTCCGGTACAGGAGGGGTAATTGTGAAAAAATAACCCGACGATGTCGCCGGAGGCGTAAAGTCCTCTGATCGGATTCCCGGAGGTGTTGAGCACCTGGGCGCTTTCGTTGATCTGCAGGCCACCGAAGGTAAATGTGACGCCGCCGGTGATTGAGAACGCCCAGTAGGGCGGTTGATCGATGGGGTTGGACCAGTTGGATTTCTTGGGCTCGATGCCTTCGGTGCATTTGCCGTCCAGCTTGGTCGCGTCGAAGGCGATATCCTTGCGCGCGGCGTTGTTGAATTCTCTGATCGTGTGATTCAGCACCGCCGGCTCGATGCTGATCTTCTGCGCCAGCTCCTCGATGGTGTTGGCTTCGATGGGCGTGGAAAATTCGTACCTGTTGCCGAGCAGCGGAATCGTCTTCTGATCGTAGATCTGATACGCCACTGCCCCGGGTTGACCGAGCACCGCCCAACCCGTCTTCGCGTAGGTGTAGGAATGACGCGCCTCGCCTTCGTCGAAAAAGCGTTGGCCTAGGGAATTGACGGTGATCCCGTAGGGATAGCCGTAACGATTCGCTTTGCTGCCGATCTCCACGTCGGGATAGGTCGAATCGATGGGGGTCGCGTGAGCGCCCTGCCAGTGGCCCGCGGCCTTGGCGCCCAGCCCGAGCGCCATCATCAACACTTCGCCGGTGTCGTGCCGGCTGCCGCGCACTTTCATCAGGTCGGCATTGGGTCCCAGATAGCGCGCGCGCATTTCCGCGTTGGCTTGAAATCCGCCGGCGCAAAGCACGATCGAACCGCTGCGCAGTTCGTATTCCTCTGTGGGATCGGAAACCACCACGCCTTCCATTCTCCGGTCGTTGCCGAGCAGTTGCTTGACGCGGGACTCGTAGCGGATTTCGACTCCCATTCGGGTGGCGATCTCACGCCATTGGCCCAGCTGTCCCAGACCACCACTCACGCCCCCCACCGGGTGGATGACCAGACCGGGCTCGAAATAATAGCGGCCATCGATAACGACGTTGCTGTCGATCTCCCATTGGATGCCCAACTCGCGCATCCAATGGATCGCCGCATTGGACTGCTGCACCACTACATCGGCGAGCTGCCTGTCGATCCGTCCCTGGGTAACCCGCTGCAGGTCGCTATGAAACTGTTCAGCCGAATAGGCGGGAAGGTGGAGCTTTTGAAACAGCGCGTCGTCCACTTCGGGCAGGAACGTACGAATCTCATCGGCGCCGGAAAAGACCCAGCGAAATCCGGTATGCGAATAGCGCGCGTTGCCGCCGAACTCAGGCTCCGGCGCTTTCTCCAACATGACGACCCGCGGCGCCCCCGCCTGTTTGGCCGCCACCGCGGCTTCAAAAGCGGCGCTGCCGCCGCCTACGACCACAACCGGAATATTTTCTGTTCTCATGATTCCGCCAAAATTTCCTTCACTTGTTTTATCACATCGGGAGGTTGGGTAACGGTAGCCTCGATCTTTTTCTGCAGTTGCTCGCCGCTAAGATAGGTCGTCCCGTCCCAGTCAAGCAGCTTCTTCGCCTCGGCGGCAAATTCCGCGTCTTTGAGCATTCTCTCGAAGCTTTCCCGCAATAGTTGCAACCGTTCCTTTGGCATTCCAGGAGGCGCGGTAAAAGGCCGGTCGAACTCAGTGTAAGCGAGCATGACATCCATCAACTTAACCAGAGGTTTGGACTCCGGCGAAGCCAATTCAGCCACCGTGGGAACCGGCGGCAATAAGGAGCTCTTCTCGGGTCCTTGTTGAATAACAAAAGTGACGAAGTTTTCCCTAACCCATTGGTTCCAGGGCTCGCGGATCACGGTGATGTCGGAGGTGGCGCGGCAATCAATCTCTCCACGCTCCAATCCCATGTCGGTATCGCGACCGGACTTGAACCCCGTGACGTTTTTCATTTTCAGATCGAGGATCTTCTCGAACAGACTGCCGAAGACGTAGCTGATGCTCCCGGTTCCCGACTGGCCGAACCGCGGCGGCACTTTCGCCGCGCGAATCGCCGCGATGCTCTTATACGGAGTATCCGTCCGGCAGGCGGCCATCATCGGCGCTTTGTTGAAACTGCCGATCCAACCGAACTTACGAAAATCAGCCCTGACCTCAGCGCGCCCGACCATTTGATCCAAATAATTTGCCCGGCTCACCGCCAGGATCGTGAGTCCGTCGGGCTTGGCAATATTAAATAGGTGGTTGGCCGCCACCAGGCCGCCGGCTCCCGGCATGTTTTGCACGATCACGCCCGGGTTACCCGGAATATGTTTTCCGAGATAGCGCCCCACCAGACGCGCCCCGAAATCCGTCGTTGCGCCGGGACCGCTGGCGACAAGCAATTGAATGGTCTTGCCATCGTAGAAAGGCTTACTGCTTTGAGCCGACGTCCAGGACGGAGCAGCGACAGAGACCATCAGGAAGACCCCGAGTCGCACCGTTTGTTCACACCAGCCAATTTTGCCACCAGGCATGTTGACCTCTCTTTGTGTTGATCGACTCTTAAGCGACACTTCCCGAGCTATACCTTGGTCGCGACTCTTCAAAAGTGTTGGGCGATCAATCCGGAGCTTTGCAGTTTCAATGAACCTCGAACCACCGCAGGCCGAACAGAAACAGGCTGAGGATGTTCGAAGTCAAAATGCCGTGCCGCTTTGTCATGCCAGCAAGATTTCGGCGCGGATGGATTTGTTACGGGTTCAAGAGCTCGGCTCGGCTGTGTGTGCGATCGGTTAGCTTGGTTTTGCTTTTGACTCACCCACGGGTTCCACGTTAAGAAAGCCGTGCTCGGAGATGTCGAAGTAATTACCGTCCGGATCCGAGCCGCGGGTTTCCGCGTAGGGCCGCCCATCGGGACGTGGCTTCGGCAATTTCGCGGGATTTATTTTCTTCATCTTTTCCACGACTGCTTCACCGCTTTCGACTTGAAACCCGAAATGGTAAAGCCCGTTGGGCGCGTTCTGCTCGTGATTGGGCAGAATAGCGAGATTGAAATAGCCGTCGGAGAGAAAAATCGCGCCGCCTTCTTTCCTGTCTTTGTGCAGCATCTCCATCTCGAAGACATCCATATAAAACTGCGCTAACTTCCCCGTGTCTTCCGTGCGAATAGCCAAATGGCGAATCTTAGGCATCGAAACCTCCTTTTGTTAACGGATCAATTTACCCCAAGCTTTAGTCCCCGGGGATGGCGGTTGTCAAGCAGCGAACCGAGTTCGCAGTTCAAGGTTCAAAGTTCCGGGTTCAACGTCGCAGAACTCGGACTTTGAACATTGAACATTGAACGTTGAACTTTGAACCACCAGCTGGAAGGCGGAACCCTCCCTGGGGAGTGCCAAGGAAGAACAGCGAGACGATCTAACAATTTTATCCTTTAATCACGCCCACCGGCCGAAATCGCGCTACCCGTTTGGAAATACCGGCTTGATCCATAGTCTCCACCACATCCGCCACGTCCTTGTAGGCGTGGGGCATCTCTTCGGCCATGGTACCGCGTCCCTGATAGCGCGCCACTACTCCCCGACGGGCCATCTCTTGATCGATGTTGATCGTTTGACTCTGCTTCTTCGACTGGGCGCGGCTCATCACCCTGCCGGCGCCGTGGCAGGTGCTGCCGAAAGTTTTTTCCATCGCCGTCTCGGTCCCCACCGCCAAATACGAATAGCGCCCCATGTCTCCGGGAATGATCACGGGCTGGCCGATCTCCCGGTAGGGGACCGGAATCTGCGCATGACCCGGCGCGAAAGCCCGCGTCGCGCCCTTTCGGTGAACACAGAGACGCCGCTTCTTCCCACCGATAGTATGCTCTTCGATCTTGGCGATGTTATGGCAAACATCGTAGATCAACGAGAAACCAAGCTCCTTGGGGCTGATATTGAGAGCTTTCATGAAAGCCTTTTCAGCCTGGCTCATGATCACCTGGCGATTGGCCCAAGCGTAGTTCGCCGCAGTCGCCATAGCGGCGAGATAGTCTTGGCCTTCGGGAGATTTCACGGGGGTACACGCCAGTTGGCGATCCGGCAGCGAGATCCCGTATTTGGACATCGCCCGCTGCATGACCTTGAGGGAGTCTTCGCAAATCTGATAACCCAGACCGCGGGAACCGGTATGAATTAGGATAACGATCTGATCGTGAAACAGCCCGAGTGTGCCCGCGGTTTCCGGCAGGTAGATTTCTTCCACTCTGCCGATCTCAAGGAAATGATTTCCGGAGCCCAGGGTGCCAACCTGTTTGAGACCGCGCTCCAAAGCCCGATCGCTGATCAGCCCGGGATCCGCCGTTGCAAGCCTGCCGCCCTCTTCCATGAGAGCGAGATCTTCGTGGCTGCCGTAACCCTCCGACACTGCCCACCGCGCGCCCTCACACAGCAGGCGTTCTTCATCTTGTTTGGAGAGTTTTGGGATGGCGCCTTCGGAACCGACGCCGGAAGGGATCAAGGAGAACAGCGCTTCGACAACGCGCGGTACTTTGTCTTTGATTTGTTCGAAAACCAAACCGGTCTTTAGCAAGCGGACGCCGCAATTAATGTCGTAACCCACGCCGCCGGGAGAAACGACGCCCTCGTCGACGTCCACCGCCGCCACCCCACCGATGGGAAAGCCATAGCCCCAATGGATATCCGGCATCGCGAGAGCATAGCCGACGATGCCGGGCAGGTGCGCGACGTTCATGACCTGTCTCAAGCTGTTGTCGTTCTTGAGACCGGACATCAGCTTCTCGCTGGCGTAGATCCGCCCCGGCACTCTCATGCCCCCTTGGCGAGGAATTTCCCAGAGGTAATCCTCAACCCGATTGAGAATTATTTCTTCCCCGGGCATTCAAACACCCCCATCAAGAACGATCTCCCAAAGGTAATCCTCAAGGCAATTGAGGGTTGTTTCTTCCGCCGGCATTCCATCGCTCCCATCGAATCGTTTTGCCGAGATAGCGCCGCCTTACACATCGAAGATGATCCGGGCATGCCACCTACCGGCCGCTCGCCAAACTTTAAAGTCGTGATACGTGACACCTTTGATTTCGGTGTGAAAGGCGTGGCGTTCAAGATCCAGCTTCTCACCCCTGACTCGCCCCTGAACTTGGCCGTTTCCAATCGCCGCGATCTCGCAGTGTTTGCCGATGAATCCTTGAACATTGAAAAGCGCCAGGAGCTCACACAGCCAGGCATGGAGTAACTCGTCAGGATCGTCCCCGGCTGCGGCAATAGCTATGGCATCCCGGCTTTCAATCGTTGCGGGATCAGCGATCAGAGCGTAAAGCGCTTCCCCGGCTGAAGCGAAAAGCGCCGGCAGGTCGGCGGCGATGACTTCGATCCCCAGATCGGCGGTATGTTCAATCTCACGGTACGTCGCCGGGTCGTTAGCCATGGGCCGCAGCGTCGTCACGCTCGATGATCATAGGAACGATCGCTTGTCGGATGACCTTCTCGCTTACCTCGCCATAGCGTTCTCTAAAACGATCCAGCGGGATCACGGCTTTGGCCATGGCGCGATGGCCTCCGGCGCTGCCGATGTCGTCGTAGAGTCGCTTCATGATGTCACCGGCACTTTTGACGTAGCCGACGTTGCGCACGGAGATCACGACCCGATCTTTGACCAACCCGGATACGACTCCCCATTCAACGCCTTCGATGTGCAGACAAAACTCCGCCATCTGCGGGATGACATCCTCCCGGTTGATTTCGCCCATGTGGATCACCGCCACGCCGTTATCCAACTGCAGGCGGCTGAGCGCGCGGCCGAGAGCTTCCAGATCTTCACGCGGCAAGGCGGGCCGCTCGATCCTCGTGATCATCGCCTTGTTGGCAAACGGATAAAGAAACGTAAAGGCGCTGAGATCGGCGAGAATGCTGCCCCGCTCGAGGAAAAGCGTATCGGTCTTGATGCCATAGAGCAGCGCAGTAGCCAGCCTTTGTGACGGTTCCATGCCGGCGGCTCGCAAATACTCCGTGAAAATCGTCGAGGTCGCGCCATAGCCGGTGCGCAGATCGCTAAAGCGCGCCTTGAACGCGGTTCGCTTTGGATGATGATCTACGACCAGATCAACTCTACCGAGAGGCTGGTCAAAATAGGGCGGTTGGACGTCGACCAGAGCCAGCCGCGCACCGTCTTTGTGCAGATCTTCATAGGTGATCCGATCGATCTGAATATCCAGAAAGCGGATCATCGCCAGATTCTCAGGCCGAGTCACCTCGCCGAAAGTTACAATCGGGGTGGTAATACGATTACGCCCCAAAAGCTCGCGCAAGGCGAGCGCGCTGCCGATGGCGTCCGGATCCGGGTCGTGCTGGAGTAAAATGTGGACCTTCTCCTCGCCAAAAAGCGAGCGGATTCTTTCCACTTTTTTTATGTTCAAGGTATCGAGCAGCCGGGTCGCGCAGAACTCTTCGAAGATATCCGGCAACTGGAGCTGCCGGAAGAGCGAATCCTCGGGCTCCTTCGCACCATTCTTGTCGGGAGTAAGGGCGACAATCGATAAACTCTTATCGAGGGTTCTCAAGAGGCGGCAGACCCGATCTTGGAAATCTGTATCGCGAATGAAGACGATGGCCTGGTCAACGTGATGAAGCTTGGTTCTTCTGTAGGTGTCTTCTTTGAGGAGATCCCCCTGGCGAGCCTTACCACCCTGTCGCTTGATTCGCTTCGCCACCGCCGCATCCTGCACCAGAAACAGCACTTCTGCTTGCTTGGATGCCACGTTGCGCATCAGGTGAAATAGTAAATCGTCTTCGCAGATCGCTAGATACTGCATAAAGGTTTTCCCTTAGAAAGGGAAATTAGTGCGGGAGCTGGCCGGAGGTCAAGTGTGAAGTTTGAACGCTGATCAACACGGGCGGAGTCTAGCACCCGAAATTTCGCAATTCCAGTCCCAGCCTCGAAAGGGCAGGGCAACGTCAAAATCAGTTTCACCTTGCTGAATTGGATTCACGCTTGTCCAAAAACCCCCCTTCCACGCTTTTTAAAAAGGGGGAAATAGAAAATCTCCCTTTGTAAAGGGAGATTTAGAGGGATTTTCATCTGCTCAACACGACTTTGACGAGACCCCTGCTTGAAAGGGACCGATGAACTTCATATAAGCTAAGGAAAATGCGGAGGAAGTGAACCACAAATCGATGATAAACAGCGGTGAACGAGGCTTCGGCCTGCCACAGTTCAGCCACCAAGAGCGCGCCCGCCGTTGGAGCCGAGTGCGCGAGCTCATGCGCCAGCACCGACTTGACGCCATCATCGGCTTTCCTAACCAAAGCCACTGGGACCAATTTCAGGCCGACATTCGTTACCTTACGCATATCGGCGGCCATCAGACCGAGGTCGCCGTCGTCTTTCCGGAATCCGGCGAGGTGACTGCCTTCGTTCGCGGCGCTAACGAGGTTGAGTGGTGGAGCATCGCCCAGGATTGGGTAACGGATATCCGCACCTCGCGGCGGTCCTGGGGCGAACCTGTGATCGAGCGCATCAAGGAGCTCGGGCTCGATCGAGCACGCATCGGCGTCTCCGGTCTGAGCGGCCTGTTGCGAGCGCCGGAAGGGACCGTCGTGAGTGGCATGATCGAAAAACTGTGCAGGATCCTGCCCCAGGCGCAATGTGAAAACGCGACGGAATTGCTTCAAGAAGCGCGCTCGGTTAAAGGACCTGAGGAAGTCGCCTGCATGGAACGTGCGGCGGCAATTCTCGACAAAGTTGTTGAAGCGGTTCTCGCAAAGGCGAAGCCCGGCGTCATGGAGAATGAGATGGTGGCGACCATTTGGCATACGATCATTGCCAACGGCGGTGATTATCCGTCAATGACCCACTGGGGCGCAGGTGTGGGTGTCCCATGGGCATCCCGGATTGCGCCCCACCGACCGCTCCAGGCCGGCGACATGATCAACACCGAGCTCGAAGCAAAATACGGGGGCTACATCGCGCAAACCGTCCAAGCGGCTTGTCTCGGCGAGATTCCACGAGCACTGCAAGTCGCCTTCGAGGTCAGCGTAAAGGTCTTTGACGAGTTGCTCATGTTCATGAAGCCGGGAGTTACCTTCCGCGAAGTGGTTGCCCTTTATCGGAAACTCGTGCAGGAGTCAGGCCACACGCCGAAGGGCATGCTGCTCCACGGCCGCGGCATCGGTGAAGACCGTCCCCAAGTCACCGGAGAAGGTGGTGGCAATGTTCATGATGCGCCGACCTACACCCAACACCTGGACCTGCCCTTGGTTGAAGGCAACGTCTTCGTGCTCAAGCCCGGTGCCATGCCGACTGAGGCGCCCGACTCGATTCGCTGCGGCGACACAGTGGTCATCACCCGCGAGAACGCGCGACGTTTGGGAAAGCGGCAGTTCACCTTTCCCGAACTACTCTGATTGGCGGCAGCTGGCGAAAGAAATTCGCCGGAGGTTGTAAATAATCGTTGACGCCGGATGTTGCTTTTGTGTAGTTTCAGCCGGCACAATTATTGATTAGGGGAAATTTTCATGGTTGCAGAAGTAAGAAACGGCATCCAAAGCGTCGACCACATCGCCATTCCCGTGCGCGATCTCGAGTCTAATCAGGACTTCTACGTCAATGTCCTGGGATTGAGATACAAAACCACGAGACGAAATCCCGACGGCACCCCGCGACAGACTTATGTGCTGGCTGGCGAGAACATCATCGGCCTGCACCTCCCCGGCGTCAATGCCGGGGTCTCTGCCAGTTCCGCGCCGCGCATCGGCATCGGCGTCTCCAGGGAACGATTCGAACAGGCGCAACAAAATCTAAAAAAAGCGAGCTGGCCTTTTGCCGGTCCCGTTGAGCATTCTAAGGAAGCTCCTTTGGATCTTTCTATTTACTTGGACGACCCGGATGGTAATCATCTGGAGTTCTGCTGCCGTCGCAAGCAACCCTTCGACGAATGCATCAGCCACACCGTCTTTGAGACCCGGGATTTAAAGAAAGCCATACCCTTCTATACCGAAGCCTTGGGCACCGGCGTGCCGGTTCAGTGTGGCAAGGAGGTCATGATTCCGGTGCAAAGCGGGCAGATGATCGGCTTGGTAGAGGTCGAAGAACTTTCCGAACGCAGCAAGAAGCATGGCCGCGGCTGCCATATGGCCATGGACGTGACTCAGGAAGACTTTGATTCGATGGTCGTATTGGTGGATCGTCATGGCGGCAAGAACCAAGGCGACAATCGCGCCGACGACGGGCTGCGGCCCGAAGGGGAGCGCAGCGTCTATCTTTTCGACCCGGACAACAACCGCCTGCAAATCACCGCCCACGCCGCTAATCAGCCGGAAGAAATGCTCTCCGACGAGGAAAAGTGGCGCCGCATTATCGCCAGCCGTAAAGATCAAGGTCGCGGCTTGAGCCGGTGGGAATCCGGCGGCAAGAAATGGACTTAAAATAATCGGCCTGAGACGAGATCCGGCGTCATTTGCCGGCAATGATCAAGGTCGTACCCGGCAGGGTTTTGGGAATATCGGTATGGCTCTCGATGGACGCGAATCCCGCTCCCCTCAACCATTCGTCATACTGCGACTGCGTCCAGCACTCCCCTTCGGGCGTATGCGTTAGGGTGTATACGGAAAATCTTAAGGCAAATGTAGGTCCGGTGCGCTCCTCGTTGGGCAAAAAGTCATTGACGACCAACTTTCCTCCGGGCTTCAGCGCGTCGTAAGCCTTGCGAAACAGGTCCTGATTGCCCTTGGGCGATTCGAAGCGGCAAAAGTTACTGGCGAGAACCAAATCGTAATAATGGTTTTCAAGGACCGCGGAACGATGCTCACCGTCGATGAAGCGGATCCTTCCCTCCAACCCCCGCTCGCGGTTGAGTCTCATTGCCACCGCATTGACATTGGGCCAGTCGAGCTGTGTGACCTGCGCGGATGGATCCCTCGCGAGCATGGTCATGCCGAAAATGCTCGAACCGCCGGCGATATCTAGGACTCTAAGCCCTTTCCGCTCTGTGCCGATGCGCAAAATATCGCACAGTGCCTTGGCAACGGGCTCGGCAATCGGAATGATGCCGACCACGAGCTTCTCCCAGACCACAAGCTCATTGCCGGTGTCCATTCGACTCAGAGGTTTGCCGGTTTTGAGCGACTCCTTAAGATTTGCCATGCCATCCCAAAGCGCCAGAGCGACGTGACGGAAGTCTCCTAGGTAAGCAGGTTTGCCTCTGACGAGAAAAGTTTCACTGACGGGCAGTAGGGTGTAGCGCCCCGCTTTCTTCTCGATCAGCGCGGAGGCGATCAGACTATCGAGGACAATGCGCGTTGCCCGGGGATTGGTACCGGCCTCGCGGGCGACTTCATCGGCGGTCTGAAAACCTTTGTGAATCAGCGTAAAAAAATCGTACTCGAGGGACGCGTCGAGAATCTGGCTATTGGCGAAATCCCCGAGAATTCGCATCAACGGACGAGGGGACAACTCCTCCTGGTTTTTGCCGGGCTCAGACATGCTAGGCTTTGTACAAACCTTCCTTCTTAATGGACTGATAAACCCCTTCGAAGAACCAGGCAAAGTACGCCGTGCCCATGCGCAGGCAATACTCCAGGCTAAAACCGGGTCGGGTTTCCGCCCGGCCCTCTTCAAGAATTTTTTCCAGCACCGCCCAGTCGAGATCCGCATGCGCCATGACGCCGTCGGCGTGCACCTCCAGGTCGGCCTCGGCATGCACGCGAAAATAGACGATCTTGTCTTCGGGGATCTTATAGGCCTTGCGCAATGCGCCGCCAAAAAACTTGGCCCAATGGCCCACCGCTTCTTCCACACAAAAAGACGCCCACCATTCAGCCATGGTTCCTTCATAGAGGACCCCGCGGTAGTATTCGAGAAACGCGCGGCACTCAGGCAGCATTTCGTATTCGATCATCTGGTCGTCGGTCAGACCGAAGTTCCGCCCCTGTTCCAGAACGATGCGAATATGGCCCGGCGGCGTTGGATGAATCATCTCGTCGGCCACGTGGTTGGCAAAATGCTTCTGCAGCTCCGGATGGCGTTTAAAGAACGGCAAGTGGCGTTGATAGGCGACGCCATGAAAATTGTTGATCTCGGCCACAAAGCCGTACCAATTCTGCCAGAACACCTGAATCGCCTCCATGGGCAGGGTGCCTTTTTCCAATTCCGTGTGAAAGCGGCCTTTAAAAAGCCATCGATCCGCCAGACCCAGCAAGTATTTCTTAAGCTCCGCGACCACCGCCTCTGCTTCCTGTGTCGATAACTTCTGACCGAAGTAGTCTTTTCCGTTTGTTCCCGGCATCGGTTTCCTCCTTGGTTAACTAATAGAGCGCTCCTGGGTTGAGAATGTTGTTGGGATCGACGATCTGTTTGATCTCCTTGACCAGATCGTAAAGCTGGGAAAGACGCTGATACGGATAGGGACCTTTGGTGCTTAACGTCGGCGCGGTCCAGACAACCCCACGTTTGTCGCTGAACTCCTGCACCATAGCCATCCACTTTCTGAGCTTCCCCACATCTTCTTCATCGTAGGGATTGTAAAAGACGAAATATTCTTCCTTGATACCCAGATCACGGGTCACGTAACTGTCGTGCTGGGGCGAATGCTCGGCGTCCCAGAGACCGCAGGCTCGCTTGGCGGCTTCATCGAGATCATACATCTCTTGCAGAAACGTCAGCGGATACATCTTGGAGGTCACGGCGAACATGCCGCTGTGGCGCACCACCGTGCCGCACCAGCCGTCCGGTCCCATAATATGATAATCCGGCCAGCCGTGCAGCCCGTGCTGCTGCGCTTTTGCGCCCATCCCTTTTTCGGCGATCTCCGGCACGTCGACACCGCCCGCCCCATTGTAGATTCGCCGCATGCGCTTTTCCTTGAACGCGAGTTCTTCTGCATCCCGCGCCAGGATCACCGTCTTCAAAAAAAACCAGCCGTCCTCGGGAATTTTGTTTTTATCGTACAATCCTTCTTCCATCGGCCAGTGATACTGCCAGCGATCGGTGAAATGAATATCATAGACGACCTCACCCTTGACCAGCTGTATCAGTGTATCCTGAACGCGATCGAGCTCATCGCGCCGGAATGCATAGCAGTAATCGTGCAACCACTCCCGCCGTCCCTCGATGGCCCGCAGACAAACTTTGCTGATTATTCCCATGGAACCCGCCGCCAACGTGAATAGACCCAGCAAATCCGGTAGATGGATCCATTTTTGAAAGGGTCCAAAAGTAGTCCCCTGGTTGGCCAGGGCACCGAGCCGAATAGTCTCGCCGTTGGCGAGAACGACTTCTAATCCGAGCACCATGTCTGCGATCCAGCCGTAGCGCGTCATACCATAACCGATGCCGCCCTTGTTCACCATGGCGCCGATGACAACGGCGGGGCCATAGGTTCCAAAGTTAGGCAGCATCAGGCCGTGCTGCCGCAGCTCATGATGAATCGCGTAGACGCTCGCGCCGCCCTCGGCGATGACATACTGGAGCGTGGGATGGACTTCCAGAACTTTGTCCATGCCGAGCATGTCCAGGAGAATTCCACCGTTGAGGGGGGAGCTGATCCCCATACCGACCCCGCCCTTGGCAACGATGGGGATTTTGTGCTCGTTGGCGAAGCTTAAAATCTCCGCCACGGCGTGATTTCCCCGGACGTCGGATTCGACGCGGACGATTATATCCGGTAATGCCCGATAGGCCCCATAGGCAAGCGTGTGCTGGTAATTGATTTTGTCGATGGGATTGGTCGAGACGAATCGTGGGCCGACGATCTCTTTGAGTCTTTCAACAATCTGGTCCAGCGATAGCATGAAAACACAACCCTAGGGCGGGAAGACGTAACTCAGCTAAGCGACGATCCTATCAGAGTTGGAGATGACTTCCACCGGTAATGAGGATATGGCTGCCGGTCAACATGCCGGCTTCATCGCCGGCTAAAAACGCGATGGCTCCGGCAACATCCTCGGGATAAAGATGTTTCTTCAGCGGCCGGGTTTCGCGCACCCGGTCTCTATACGCTTCCGGCATGATCAGGGAAGCATCGGTTAAGGTAAAGGCCGGCGTCACTACGTTGACCGCGATTCCCAAAGGCCCAAGTTCGATGGCTAAAGTGTTGGCCATGGACTCCAGGGCGGACTTTGCTGCGGCATAAGCGCCCATGCGCGGCAACGGCTGCTGGGCCAGCCGGGTGCTGATGACGATGATTTTGCCGGCTTTCTTTGCCACCATTCCGGATAGACAAGCCCGCACACAATTATGAAAAGCGCAAAGCTCATGCTCGACGGCCTGGTGCAAACTCTCCCAGGATAGCTCATGGAGCTGACCCACCTGAAACGGGAAATAGGCGTTGTTAACCAGCACATCGACGGCGGTGAACCTTGCTTGAATTGCGGCGACCATCGCTTCCACCTGATCCTTCCGCGTCACGTCCGCCTGAAAAATCAGGCCTCGACCGCCGTCGGCCTCGACTTGCTGAAGGACTTTTTCCGCTGCTGCTTGGTTTTGATGGTAGTTAATGACTACGGTGGCGCCGGATTGGGCCAACCGCTTGGCCGCAGCCGCGCCGATGCCGCGGCTCGCCCCAGTGATGAGGGCAACTCTCCCCTGGAGCGGCGGGAGTCGGGCTTGCTCCGTCATGGATCCTATAGCTTATATGGCAACGGCGTCTTCTGCCGCGCCCTTTTCGTACTTCGCAGCGTTGTTTTTGAAGGAGAGAAACTTCATCCTCACGTAGGGCGAGCTGTAGCCGTTCAAGATCCGGTCGATTCGCCCCGGCTTGCCGTAGAAAGATTGAAAAGCCCAACCGGTCAACTCGCCGAGCTGATGGCGCGTCAGATGTTTGGTCGGCATAACGCAATGCTCGAGATCGTACAGGCTCAGGTTGTCAATTTCGATGACGCCGTCCTTGACCGCTTTTTTGTAGATCGGCGAGCCCGGAATTGGATTCAGCAATTGGATCATGACGATGTCCGGATCGATCTCGTCAACAGCCTTGGCCCGCTGGCGAATCTTTGCCTCATCGTCCTCCCAGAAACCGTTTAGGTAGGTGGAGATCGTCGATATGTCATTCTTGCGCAGGAACTGGATAAGCTCCTTTAATTCTTTGACCCCCACCTTCATGGGTCCTTTGCGCGCTTCGGCGATCTCTTCATCCGTCCCGCCATCGATGCCGACGAGAACCTGGTAGAGTCCGACCTTTCGCAGCCGGGGAATCAAATCTGTGTCGCGAATCAGATTCTGCGCCCGGCTCAGGCAAAACCAACTTAGGTCCAGTTTTCTTTTCTCCAGTTCGTCCACCAAGTCGACCATCTTCTGCCGGTCGGAATTGAAATCATCGTCCATAAACGTGAGCGCCTTGACGCCGTATTGCTTGCTCAGCAACTCCATCTCATCGGCCACCGCTTTACCGCTCCGCGTACGGTGGGAGCTGAAGTCACGTGGATTGCGCGGATCAACCAGCCACCACTCATAACAAAAGTGACAGGCCCCTTCGCAACCTCGGGTCGTAACCGCTTCGTTGTAGTTCGGGATCACCGAATAGCCGTAGTATCGATCCATCGGGAACAGATCGTAGGCCGGCATCGGCAGCTCATCGAGATTGGCAATCAAGGGTCTGGCTGGAGTCAGTACGACTTCGTCGCCCCTGCGATAGGTAAGTCCTTTGATCGCGTCGAAGTTCGGCGCCGGGCGTTTGAGCTCCTCCAATAATTCCCACAACGTGTATTCATTGTCGCCGAAGACACCCACAATGGCGAAGTCAAGCTGCGGGTTGTCTTTCATGATCTGCTGGGGGATGGCGGTGTACATCAAGCCACCACCGACGGTGACCGTCTTAGGATAAGACTCCTTGATCCGTTTCATAGCCGCATGAAACCGGTTGAGCTGCGCCGCGCCGCCGGCGGCTGGAATCACGCTGCCAAAAAAAACCACATCCGGTCGCCGCCGCGCCATCTCATCGATCATCTGATCATCATTCAAGCCGAGGGCGCGACAATCCAAGACCGCGACATCCGCAGCGCCTTTTTCCCGGATAAAAGCGGCGACTTGCGAGTACAGGGAATTGACTGCGAGGTGGCGGTCACCCCAGGGAGCCCAGTTCCCCATGGGCGGCGTGACAAATAGGAGTTTCATACGTTCTCCTTGTTCAGTGGATTATTTGACCTCAAAATATTTAATACTTAAACGATTGTCAAGATTAGGGCCGAAATAGACCACTTTACCTGCCCCTGAGGCTCCGAATCAGCAGGGCAAGTTTTTGCTGTAATTTAGTGTTGACAATACCAACTCCTTTTGCTAATGGTTCGCGAGACTGGGCAGCAAGGGTAGGGCGTTTCCAAAAAAACAGGAGGGTAAATCTATGGCTGAACAAGCCGCTGAAGAACAACTATTAGACGTAAGCGTTGCTGAGGCCTCAAATGCCTACAAGTTCTATCTCAACAACGAAAAGGCCATCCTCGGCACAAGTGCCGTGATTATTTTCTTAACTACCTGGGAGTTGATAGGTAGCACTCTGGGCCTGATCAATCCCATGTTCATGAGCGCGCCGTCGCTCATCTTCAAGGCGGCGGTTCAACTCTTCGCTTCAGGGGAGATTTATAACGACCTATATGTCAGCGGCGTCGAGTTCGGCTGGGGATATTTCCTGTCGGTCATTGTCGGCGTCCCCTTTGGCATTGCCTGCGGCTGGTACAAGAAGATGTCATACATCTTTGATCCCTTCATTAACGCCATGAACGCCACTCCCCGCGTTGCGCTATTGCCCCTAGTGATCATCTGGCTCGGGATCGGCATCTTGTCCAAAGTCGGCATCATTTTTCTCGGCGCTGTTTTTCCGATCTTGATCAATAGCCGGGATGGCGTAAAGACCACGCCGTACAATCTTTTGACTGCGGCCAAGAGCTTCGGCGCTTCCGAGTGGCAGATCTTCCGGAGCGTCGTGCTTCCTTCAACTCTTCCGTTTATTCTCACCGGCTTAAGACTTGGCGTCGGCCGGGCCCTGATTGGCGTCATGGTCGGGGAGCTCTATGCGGCCACCGCCGGGATCGGTTTCATGATCACCGTCGCCGGGGCGACCTTCCAAACCGATAAGGTTTTCGTGGGCGTGCTGGTCTTCGCCATTACCGGCATGATCGCAATGGAATTGCTCACCAGGCTGGAGGGCCGGTTCGACAAGTGGCGGCCCAAGGTGGGAGCGACTGCCTAGTTGCCAGGAACCTTCGGTCAAGCAGATTTCCGTTTAGCAGAGGTGGCTTCCGTGATTGGGAGCCACCTCTTTTTTTATCTTTGCGGTGATTTGGGTCGCGGCTCCCAGCCAGCGCATTATCTCTCGGGCCGTTAGGCGTTCGGTTTTGATCCAATCGAGACCTTTGCTCTCGAAGGAGATTTGATGCGGGGATTTGTCAGCCTTCTACTACTTGGATTGCTTTTTGTGGTGTTTTCTTTCCGCCAGGGGATCGGCCTTTATGTTGATTGGCTCTGGTTTCAGGAAGTCGGCTATACGCAGCTCTTTACCACGAGCCTTGGCTATAAGCTTATTCTCGGACTTCTATCCGGCGGCCTGCTGGCCGTACTTGTCTATTTCAATCTCAAGATCGCAGCCACGACCCCTACCGGCTTTCAATTTTCTCGCACCGATAACATTATCGAGCTTCCCCCAACGGAGCTGATCGATTCTTTGCTTCGCCGTTTACTCCTTCCTGGATCGCTTTTCTTGGGCCTGATCGCGGCACCCCAAGGCGCGGAAAACTGGGAGCGCTTGCCGCTTTTTCTGAATCCGATTTCTTTTGATCTGCCAGATCCTCTATTTGGTTACGATACCAGTTTTTTCGTCTTCCGGCTGCCTTTGTATCAGGCGGCTTACCATTGGCTCATGTTCGCCTTGGCACTGACGACAGTTGCTACCGCCGCCGTTTACTTCCTCTATCGCGGCATTCAATACAGTCCTCGAGGGCTTTTCCTTTCCGAGCGAGCCCGCACCCACCTGTTCATCCTGTTGGGTTTTCTTCTCGCAGTGAAGGCTGGGGGCTATCTTCTGGAGTCCTTTGACCTGGTCTACTCCTCCCGCGGCGCGGCCTTCGGGGCGAGCTATACGGATGTTTATGCCAACCTGCCGGCGCTGCGCTTTCTTGCTGGGCTATCGTTGATAGCCGCAGCCTTGTCCTTTATTCAAGCTTACCGACCGGGATTTCGCTATATCAGCCTCGGCATCGGTGCTTTGCTCGTCGCGCATCTCGTCGGGCTTAACCTCTACCCTTCCCTGCTCCAACGCTTTCGCGTCGTGCCCAACGAGGTCGACGCCGAGAAGCCATTCATTGAGCGCAATATCAAATTTACCCGGCTGGCTTATGGATTGGATAGAGTCGAGAGCAAAGATTTCCCGGCGGAAGAAACACTGACCTTGGCGGATCTTAAACGCAACGACCTGACGATCAAGAATATCCGCTTGTGGGAACACCGCCCCTTGCTGGCGACGTATGCGCAGCTGCAGGAGATCCGCACGTATTATAAGTTTGTCGACGTCGATAACGACCGCTATCAAATCGATGGGACTTACCGCCAAGTGATGCTCTCCGCCCGCGAGCTCTCTCATCAGCACCTCCCCAGTCGAATTTGGATTAACGAACACCTCACCTACACGCATGGTTACGGGGTCGTCTTCGGACCCGTCAACCAGGTGACTCCCGAGGGACTACCGGAGTTCTTCATCAAGGACATCCCGCCGGCCTCCTCCACGGATTCGCTCAAGATTACCCGTCCGGAGATCTACTACGGGGAACTGGCTAACGATTACGTGTTTACCAAAACCACCGCCCGTGAGCTGGACTATCCTTCCGGAGACCAGAATATCTATACCACCTATGACGGCCGAGGTGGCGTTACCATCGATTCATTTTGGCGCAAAGTCCTTTTCTCGGCTCACCACGCAACCCTGAGAATCTTGCTGTCGGAAGATATCACCCGCGACAGCCGCATTATTTACCACCGCCAGATTCAGGAGCGGGTCAAAAAAATCGCTCCGTTTATCACCTTCGACCGCGACGCCTATTTGGTTATTGCCCAGGGCGGGCGGCTTTTTTGGATGATCGACGGTTACACCACGTCCGATCGCTTTCCATACTCAGAGCCCATGCGCCGCGGCGAAGCAAACTACATCCGAAATTCCGCCAAGATCGTTGTCGATGCCTATAATGGCAACGTTGATTTTTACATAAGCGATCCGAAAGATCCCATCGTCCAGGCCTACGCGAAAATTTTTCCGGTTTTGTTCAAGTCTCTGGAAACGATGCCCGAGGATTTACGCGCGCACATCCGTTATCCCCAGGATCTGTTCATCATCCAGGCGCACATGTACGCGACTTATCACATGCAAGATCCCCAGGTGTTTTACAACAAAGAGGACCTGCTCAGCATACCGCGACGAACCATTGAAGGTACAGAACGGGAGATGGAACCTTATTACACCATCATGCGCCTTCCTGGAGAAGCAAAAGAAGAGTTCGTTCTGTTGCTCCCTTTCACGCCAAACAAGCGCGATAATATGCGCGCGTGGCTGGCGGCACGGGCGGATCCGCCGCATTACGGCAAGCTCATCGCTCTGGATTTCCCCAAAGCAAAACTGGTTTATGGTCCGAAGCAGATCGACGCACGGATTGATCAGGATGCCTTCATATCGCAGCAGTTGAGCCTCTGGGGTCAACGGGGCGCACAAGTGATTCGGGGAAGTTTGCTGGCTATTCCGATAGAAAAGTCACTGCTTTATGTCCAGCCGCTTTACCTTGCGGCGGAAAAGGGGTCCTTGCCCGAGCTCAAGCGGGTCATTGTCGCTTTCGGCAATCAAATCGCCATGGAAGAGACCTTGGACCAATCGCTTCAACGGATATTCGGCGGCAAAACAGTGAAAGAACCCGCCGCCGTTGCCAGCGTGTCTGAAACTGTTAAGGATGAGAAAGATTTCGCCCGCCGGGCATTGGAGCATTATTCGCGCTCCCAGGAATTTTTACGCCAAGGGAATTGGGCTGGTTATGGCGAAGAACAGCGGAAACTCGAGGGGCTGTTGCGTGAAATGCAAACTAGGCGTTGAGTCTCTGTCGATGGACCGAAGTATCAGGATTCAATCGCGGCCGGATACAAGACTGCCGGATGCACGCTGGCCGCCGGCAATCCGAAAGATGATCTCCAGGCGGTCTAGGTTTCGTCCGGGACGGTTAAGGCGCCCATGTCTGAACCAAGGCCACGCCATTCCTTCAAGAGAAAATGGCTTGCTCCTCTACTGACGATGACGTTCCAAACCACGGTTGCCGCTCGTTGATGGCGTTGAAGTGGCATTTTGTAACCCTCGTTTTTTAAGTTTTTTGTTGTTATAAGGGCCGGATGACCACCCAACGGCGGCGGCTCGCCATCAGGGGAGCTATTTTTATCGTCTTGGTGGGGCTGCTGTTTTTCTTCAGTCACTATATTCCGCAACCATTCACCGCATTAATGCCGCCCGGGGAAGACTTCGATGACTTCGAAGGAATCTATTCTAGCAGCGATAAACTTGGGAAGTTTCTCCAAGCCCTAGGGCCTTATTCTCCAGCCGTATTCGTCCTCTTTCAAATCTTCCAGGTAGTGGCCGCGCCCTTTCCTGGAGAGCTGACGGGTGTCGCCGGTGGATACGTTTATGGGGAAACCATGGGCTTCTTGCTTTCTACAGTGGGACTCACCATCGGTTCCTGGGTCGCATTCGAGCTGGCAAGTATTTTGGGGAGGCCTTTCGTGGAGCGATTTATCAGTCAGGAGGTACTGCATAAGTTTGACTTCCTCACCACAAATACCGGTGCCACGATTTGCTTTCTGTTGTTTCTTATTCCCGGTTTCCCGAAGGACTATCTTTCCTATCTCCTGGGCTTAAGCCGGATGAAGCTTAGCACCTTCTTGGTCGTCTCCGGCATCGGCCGCCTTCCAGGTACGTATCTGTTGGCGGTTCAGGGCGCCAAGTTTCGTAGCCAAGAATACACCACACTGGCCGTGGTCGTGGCCATCTGCGCAGTGATCCTGCTACTGGCTTACCTTTACCGAAATCAAATCTACCACTGGCTTAAACACCGTCACGAGCGATGAAAGGCCAGGACGGCAACCTAGCGCTTTACAGAGATGGGCCGCGGGTTACCCAATAGAAAATCCCGGCTACCGCGATGCGGTACCACGCGAATGGCGCGAGGCTCCAGCGACTTAGGATACTCACAAAAGTCTTGACGGCGATCAGGGCCACTAAAAATGAGACCACAAACCCCACACCAACCTGAGCGAGATCCTGGGGAGCAAACAGGTTGCGCATCTTGAGTAACTCATAACCAGTGGCGGCGAACATAATGGGGACGGCGATCAGGAAGGAAAACTCCGCCGCTCCCTTTCTCTCCAGCCCGACGATGAGCCCACCGACGATCGTCGCCGCCGCTCTCGACGTCCCCGGCCATAGGGCAAGCACCTGGAAAAGGCCGACTCCCAGCGCCTGCCCCAGGGTTAGCGTTTCAAGTGAACGGGAATGCCGATGGGAAACAAACTTCTCAACCAGCAGAATAACGACACCGCCTACCGCCAACGCCCAGGTCACCGCCAGTGGAGTGAAAAGCTGCTCCTTGATTGTATGACGAGCGAGAAAACCAACCATCAATGCGGGTAGGGTTGCCAATGCAATCCGCCAAATGCCGGACCATCCTTTCAAAGTTGAATCCGCATAAGGGACAGAACGTTGGGGGATTAATTCTATGAAACGTCGCCGGTACAAGAAAACCACCGCTAGGATCGCGCCCAGCTGAATAGCAACCTCAAAGCTTGCGGCCTTGTCACCGACAAAACCGAGCAGATGCCCCACCAGAATCAAATGACCGGTGGAAGACACCGGTATGAACTCGGTGAGTCCTTCCACAACACCTAAAAGAACAGCAATGCCCAGAGAGTCCACCGAACCTCCTACCTACCCGATCAATATCAACCGCAGCCTTATTCGTTGAAACCTTGCGCTGCACCATCGTCGAATAATTCCCTAAGGTAGTGAAAGAAACCAACCCTGGCAATCACAGAAGGAGCTAGCGGTTGCGTGGGATGACCGGCCCAAAATAGCCGGCTCAGGCGATCGCTCAGGGTCTGGAAATCAAAACATATTCGCCGGCCCGCGCCAGTTCCTTTGTAATGCCTCCTAGCTGGCTCTCCAAACGGGAAACGTTCTTTCCTTTCGCGAAAACGAGAAGGGGATCCTTTGCATGCTTCCAAGCGGTCTCGAACTCATCAAAACTAAGCAATATTTTCCCTTGCCCAGGTGCCGGATTCGGGCGCTGCATCGAAACGTAAGGGCTTCCCATCAGCGTTGTCTTTTTCGGGGACGCAACCACGAAGACCGGTCGATTAAGACGCAAATAGAAGATTAAGCCATTGATATAGGTATCATAGATAGCCATTTGACTGTCATGGGTGATGAAGGGAGCGGCACTTTGCGCCAGCGCTTTAGATGACCGGCCAGCGGACGCTGTTACCATCAGCTGACCCATGAGTAAAAAGAAGATGGCGATGCTGCATTTACAAAGGTAAGCGGCGTACTGACTTCTCCCATGGCCCTTCAGATTGGCCCACACAAAGCTGCCCAGGATCAACCCCATTGCGGCGGCGGATAGGCCGATGAAGATACGGTTCTCAAGTACGACTTCACGAATTGGCCATGGCAAGAGATTCTGCCAAAGGCTACCCATAAGCAAGTAGACTACCCAGCCGCTAGGGAAAATCCAGGGCAAGTGCAAGAGCCAGCGTTCTTTTGACGACGGCTTATTGAAAAGGTTGGCGAGCATTTGGCCGGACAGTAGGGCCAGTGCCGGATAGATCGGCAGCACGTATTGAGGCGCTTTGGAATTGGAGAAGGAAAAGAAAAGGAACGGCAAGACGGCCCAGAGCATCAAGAAAACGTTCTTATCCTCTAGCTTTTGCCACAAACTTTTCGCAACAAAAGGTAAAAACAAGCTCCAGGGCAAGAATCCCACGAGGACGACAATAAAAAAATAGAACCAGCTTTCGTCCCGGTGAAATTCACTGGTCAGGTAACGGGTAAAGTGCTCATCCCAAAAAAAATAGCGTAGGTAGCCTGGGTTTCTGGCATCGGCCCAGACGTACCAGGGGGCAACCATAACAAGGAACAGCAACGCTCCCGGTAACAGGTGCAGCCTTCGCAGGATCCACCATTTACGGGTGAACATCAGGTAGGCAAAAAAAACCATGCCCGGAATGACGACTCCAATTAGCCCTTTTACTAGGGTACCCGCGCCCAGAGACCCATACATAAGCAAACAACACAGTCTCTTGGATTTTTCGTTTTCAGCGTGCACAGCTGAGTAAAAAGAGCAGAGCGCTAACGTCACAAAAAAGGTAAGAGTCATGTCGGAGATCACAATCCGCGCGAGCAGGAAAAACTCGACACTGGTGAGCAAAATCAGCGCACTCCATAGCGCTGGCCACGATCCCCACCACTGACGCGCGAAGCGATAAACCAAGAAGAGACAGCCCATCGCAAGCAGTGCAGAAGGCAATCGGGCAGACCATTCCGTAATCCCAAAAAACTTGTAAGAAGCCGCGATCAACCAATAGAAAAACATCGGCTTATCCAAGACTGGCAGAAAATTCTCGTGGGGTGTCACCCAATCATTGAGCAGGAGGATTTCCCTGGCTTTCTCTGCGTTTCTCCCTTCGTCAGGTTCGAAAAAGTCCGGGCTGCCGAGATTCACTAAAACAACGATTAGACAGAGGAGACCGAGAAACCAAGGCAGGTGAGACTTTGCCGCGTCTGATACTTCCGGTTGCGTTTCCCGTTGAATAAAAGGGTTGATCACCAGTGATTCTCTAGAAATCGGAGTTTCGCTTATAGAGGTTTACCCTAGGCAAGGATATTTTCAAGGCTTGTTTGGCTGAAAGTGAAACCAGAAACGAAACCTGCGACAAGCTCTTGTCCGGCGGTGTGAGCTGCTGGCTGCCTTCGCTGTGGCTTGATTGACATGACTGGGCCTGGGGCGTAGAAGTAAGCCAGGTCAAGGGGGTGCCCTATGTTTGGAAGTATCGGCATGCCGGAGCTTATTGTGATTTTCGTAGTTGTACTTTTGATCTTCGGTCCGACCAGACTTCCCGACCTGGGGAAGTCTCTGGGAGAAGCCATCCGGGGACTCAAAAAGGCGATGAATGATCCGGACCGGACTAACCTAGAGGGCTCGGATAGTTCCGAGAAATCCCGCGAATCCTATAAACCCTAACGCGGCTAACGGGTTCTTATTGAAGCTATATGGTTCCATGGAGCCCTACGTCTTCAAAATCTTCGCTTCTCTCATTTCCGCTCCTCTTTTCTTAGTCCTTGCCCTCGATCCAGCAGCGGCCCAGCAACCGGTGGCCAGTTTCCTCTACGATGAACGGGGCAACGTCGTCCGCCAAGAGAGAGATACCAACGGCGATGGCAAGATGGACCGCTGGACTTATTATGACCGGCAAGGACAGATTGAAAGAGTGGAGCAGGACATCAACTTCGATGGCAAAGCCGATATCTTCGTGTACTACGAAGCCGGGAAGCCCAAACGTCAAGAGATCGCCAGCAAGAACGATGGGCGTATCGACTCGTGGTACATTCTCGACGCAGCAGGAGAAATTGAACGCAAGGGCCAGGACACAAAGGGTTCAGGAAAGCCGACGATCTGGGTCTACTATCAGAACGGAAAGCCGGTGCGGAGCGAGGAAGACACCAAATCCTCGGGCGATGCGACACGAACCGTTTTCTTCATGGACGGCAAAATCAGTCGCATCGAAGAGGACACCAACGGCGATGGCAAAGCCGACAGTTTCTCCTATTTTGAGAACGGTCAGCTAGTTAGAAAGGATTTAGATCGGAAGCGGAACGGTAAACTCGATCTTCGCGGCCATTACCAAGACGGGCGGCTAATAAAACAGGAGGAAGATCTACGGGGCGATGGCAAGATGACCCGAGTCGTTTATTTTCAGGGCGACGAGGTCGTCCGCCGGGAAGAAGATACGGCGGGCCAAGGACGGGTGGATATAATTGAGACATTTTCACAGGGACGACTCAATAAACGTTTGCGCGACACTAAAAGCAGTGGCAAATGGGACAACGTCCAATACTTCAAGGACAACGAACTCCTGCGCGAGGAACGAGACAGCGATGGCGACGGTTTTTTTGACCTGCGAATCTTCTACGAGAAGGGCGTGATTGCCCGACAGGAGGCAGACACGAATAAAGACCGCCGGGTAGATGTCTGGGTGAGGTTTGAAAACAACCAGCGGGTCGAACAACTGGAAGATCAAAACTTTCGCGGTAAGATCAGTGCTCGCTACCTCTTTCAAGGGGATCAAGTTATAAAACAGGAGCAGGTCTCAGATGCAGAGCCTCCCTCCGTGGCTTTTCCCTTTGTCACGGTTGAAGAGGAGTTAAGAAATATGGCAAGCTATGAGTCTTCAAAGCCGGCAAGGACAGGAGCTATGGCGGTTACCGCGGGAATGGAGTCTAAGAGCGATACAAAGTAAATTAGCTGAGTTTTCTATATGAATAGACGCTTGGGACTCATCCTGGTCGGCTTGCTGGTACTGCTCGTGGGTTGTTCCTCGATGCCCGTACAAACTCCGCCCGGACCGGTTCCATATCCTCATCCCGATCCAAACCCCAATCCCAGCCCCAACAGCTCTAGTACGCCCCAATCCCAATCTCAGGTTACCGGTACACAACGATGGCAGCACGCTTGGAGCAAAGCCATGGAGGGCTTGGCCCTAGGTGGATCGGTTGGTGGGCTTTACGGCGCCGGCGGCGGACTCGTTCTCGGATTGATTGCAGGGCTAGTTACCGCTGATTCTCATTACGGGGCGATCAACGCGCAGATCCAAACCGAACAGCAAAAGGACCGGGCTTTGGAAGCCGCTATCGAGCAAGAATTGGAACGCCAACGGGCGCTGGAAGGTCAAATTGCGAAAGAGTCAACCCCCAAAGCCGGCAATCCCCCTGAAGTGCGACCCGCATCTGAAGTAAATCAGCCCCAACTACCGGCGCCTCGAGCCAAGCCACCGGACAACATCACGGTTGCGTCCCTGAGCAAGCCGGCGCCGCCTCCCGTAGCGCCCACGCCGTTCAAGAACGTGGAAGTAAGAGACATTAACGGCGACGGTGTGCCGGACTTATGGATCTACTACAACCCCCAGAAGGCAGGGGAGATCATGCGTCAGGAAGAAGCTTCCAAGGGCGACGGCAGAGTCGATGCCTGGAGCTACTTCAAAGACGGCAAACTGGTGCGTCGCGAGGTCGATACCAAAGGGCATGGCAAGCCGGATACTTCCTTCTACTATGTCAATGATCAAATCGCCCGCGAAGAGCGTGACGAAAACGGCGAGGGCCGGGTCACCTACCGTGCTGTTTTCGAGAATGGCCGCCTGGCGAGGCTAGAGAGAGACACCGACGGGAACGGCAGGATGAATCTGCGGGTGTATTACGATACCGCAAAAGAAGGCGAGATCGTCAGCAAAGAAGAGCGGGACCTGAACGGTGACGGTGTCGCCGACCTATGGAGCTACTACGACAACGGCCGGCTCGTGCGCCGGGATGTGAGCGCAATCGGTCTAGAAGTTCTCTCCAAGCAAGAGCAAATTCCAGCCGCAGCAGATCCCAAACAGATCGCAGCCCCAGGTAGCTGAGATGACCGTTGATATGTCAAGTAACTGGGGGGACCTCGGGCTTTTCTCCCTTTTCCGTAGTCCCTTTCTGTTTCCCTCTTTACTGCTGCACGCAATCCTGTTTCTTGTTGTCTTGCGTGCGGCCACTCTTTCAGTGGCCAAACCAGAACCCAACGTTCCGATCGCGGTGCAGTTATTGGATATCGGCAGCGGCTCGGACAACAAGAGTATTGGCCCGGGCAAGGGGCCGGGGGGGCCACGTACCCTGCCCAAATTGGGCACTCCTATTCCGCCGAGGCAACAAACCGGCAAACTAGATAGCGGCTCTGTAGAGAACTCCCTCCCGAGCACGAGTGCCGAGCCTGAACCCGCCCCAAAGCCGGTCGTGCTCCCGGGCCCCAAGGTCTTAGCAACCGACGCCCGGCATGAGGCTGTCAATACGAAGGAGACCTCGCCCGATTCGCTTGTCCGTTTGCCTACCAAAGAAACTTTAACAAATCTGCCATCCACCGCTGCCGGCGACCTGGCCGCAAGCCAGAAAAGCCTCGCGGCACTCAAAGGAGTCGGAGAAACGGCGGGGATAAAGGCGCTGAAAGAAGGCGCGCAGGTTCCCGGTGCGCTTACGGGCAGTGGCACCGGTACCGGGCCCTATGGAGTACCAGGCGGCAGCCGGAGTGGAACGGGTTTGGCCGGAAGTGGAACGGGCACAGGCACCGGCGGAGGCAGTAACACGGGTCTGAAAGGAATTTCCAATTCAGATTATAGCCAGTACTTAAACCAGCTGAAGAAACGGGTAGAGTCAGTGTGGAAGTATCCCGATGAAGTGACGGGTGTTCAGAAAGTTACCGTTCGTTTTACTCTCGACCGAGCCGGAAAACTCACTCAAGCCGTCATCCTGGAGTCGTCTGATTCAAGGCTGAACGCCAGTGCGGTGGATGCGATGAAGCGGGCTTCTCCTTTTCCTCCGATCCCCGACAGTTTGAAAGATCTCGCCAACGAACCTCTGATCATGCGCTTCGAGGTCTCTAACCGAGTCCGAGGATAAGCGATCCCTTTCTCAGACTCGCGTCTTAAGACTTTCATTGAATTAATTTTCGTTTCAGGTAATCTTCAGCGGAGATCTTGGAAGGATGCGGCTATGCAGCAACAGGGCTTAGATCTTATCGACATCATTCACAAAGGCGCCATCGCCACGTATCCGCTCATTGTGTTATCGATAATCAGCGTCACAGTTGTGTTAGAGCGCCTCTGGTCCCTTAAGAACATCGGTTCCCTCACGCTGCGGATCACCGAATCCCTTCTCGAACCGATCAAGAAGGGACAACGAGACTTGGCGATCGCTATCTGCAAACAAAACTCCCAGAATCCCGCCGCTAGGATTTTCTTGAATGTTTTAGAGAGAGAGGGAAGCCAGCGGCTTGAGACCTCGAGCACATTCGCCACAGAGGCGATGTTCGAGGAGACGCAGAAACTCAAAAAACATCTTTGGATCCTTGGAACGGTGGCCAGTAGTGCGCCATTTATTGGCCTATTGGGGACGGTCGTCGGGATTATCAAAGCCTTCGAGAGTATGGCGGTGGCCGGCACCGGCGGATTTGCCGTGGTCGCTGCAGGTATTTCTGAAGCCCTCGTAGCGACCGCGCTAGGATTGGCCGTGGCCATCATCGCGGTCATATTTTATAATTATTTTCAAACCCGGATTTCGGCGCTCAGTGGCCTTTTCCGCATTCAGGTTGCAAAGATTCTCCAGCAGATGAACGCCTGAGGTATAGTTTCCATGGCGATGACACCGCTCAGTGGCAATGACGACAGTTCCGAGATTATGGCGGAAATAAACATTACGCCTTTGACCGATATTTTCCTGGTGTTACTGATCATTTTTATGATCACCAGCTCGGCGATGATCGAGTCCGGCGGCAAGGTCAACTTGCCCAAGGCGGTCGCCACGCAATCAGAAGCGCGTGGCACCACGGTCACCTTGACCCCCAAGCGCGAAATTTATGTAAATCAGAAAAAAGTCACCGAGGAAAGCTTAGAAGCCGTTCTGAAAGAAGCGTTGAGCGGCAGCCCGGACAAAACCGTAATCCTAAGGGGAGACCGGGACGTGCTTTTAGGAGAAACCGTAAAAGTGATGTCCATCGTCAAAAGAGCGGGAGCGTCTGAGATCGCTATCGCCGCGGAAGCTGACCGAGGAAAGCGCTAGAGTCTTGCCGGCATAACCGATATGCTACCGTGGCGGTCCCTCAGCCGCAGGGGGCAGCTGCTGTGACCGGCCCAAGCCGTCTTCCCTGCTCTTCTCAGTTTCTTTCTGGATTTCCGCCGGACTTCTGCCCAAGCGTTCAACTTCCAACTTGAGATTCTTTTCCCTTTCCAGAAAGACCTCGAGCTCCAGCGCCCGTTGTTTTCCCGGCTCATAGTAAACAGACACTGAATCCCGCCGGGTAGAACCATCACTGGCACGGGCGAAAACATCGATTTGGTTACGCCCCTCCGCTACCGGAACCGCGGAAGAGAAAAAACCGTCCGCTGCCAAGCGCAGATGGGTCGCTTTTTGTCCGGTGGTTTGGTTAACCACCTGCACGTAATCCACCCCCACGACCGAGATATTTTCAACCACGGCCAAGACGTCCGCGGCTCGGGATACCGGGGTGTAGGTACCCCCGCTCTCTTTGGCGATGCCCACGGCTGCGGCCGGATACGACAGCGCCTCTTCGCCAAGCGCAAAAACATGCACTCTTATGCCCGCTTTGCCGGCCAGACGCGCCGCATTGATAGCAAAATTCGTATCTTCCGGTGTCGCTCTTCGCCCGCCACCGATGGGCATGGTCGGAAAACCATCGGTCAAAAGAAACTCGACCTTGATGGTGTCAGTCTTTTTCTCGCTGCTTCCCAATCCCATCAGCTCGGTGATCCCCGCGCGAATTCCCTCGGCCATATTCGTCCCGCCATAAGGACCGGCTCTCAGGATGTCATCGAGAACCCTTCGCACTTGATCGAAATCGTGAGTAAGCGGTTGCAGTACTCTGGCCCCTTCACCGAAAGTCACTACGCCGATCCGCGTGGTTTGTGAATTGAGCTGAAGCAGAAGGCGCCGGGAGGCCGCGACCTCGGCTGCAAGAATGGAGTTCCGTAGGTTCCTTACCGGGGGCTGGCCGATTCCGAACCCGCCGATGGAGATCTGGGGTCTGCCGATACCGAAGGAACCCGAATTATCGGGCAGGGGGCCTAAATCGCCAAAATTAGCCCCCGCGTATTGCGATGTGCTCCCCGATATGTCGATCACGAAGACGATGTCGACATTGGGAGAACGGCCGATATCTGTAGCGACCTTGCCGCTAACCAGGACTGAATTTTGGTCTTGGGTGATACGCGAACCCTCTTTCGGGGAGAGAATCTGGACTCTGGGCTCGGCCGCCCCTAAACGATCAGAACAGAATAGCAGTACGAAAAAAGAGAAACACAGCTCCCGGAGCCGGAATAGAGATGGATTCATAGCGTCCCCCTTCCGAGCGACTAGAAAAGCTAACATGAATAAGTGGTTCTGTAAATGAACGCAGTTTGGCAGGTACCACTGGGTTCAAGAGCATGATATAATTTCTTTGATGCATAAGGGTTTAAGATTTCCTTTACTCGCCCTTGTCCTTTCCGGCTGGACCAGTCCGGCCTCAGCGGACTTTACTCTGGTGTTAAAAAATGGCCGGCGCATAACCGTGCAGAGCTATCGCGAAGAAGGGCAGATGATCAAATTCAACGGCCTCGGGGGCGAAATCGGCATCAGCAAGGACCAGATTCGGTCGATTCAGAAAGCCGGAGGAGCCGGTCCAGTCGGGTTGACGCTCTCAACACCGGGGCTTGCTGCGACCTCTCCCGAGCCACAAGCCGAGCCGCAGCCGGCCGAAAGATCCCTTTCTCCGGAAGAGGAAAGAGCTAAAGAAGAAAAAGAATATCAGCAGAGGCTCAGCGAGATTGACGCCCAGCTGAAAGACGTCTGGGATCGCTACTCGCTTGCTACTCGCGGCACGACCAGCCGCGACCCGACCTTGCTCACCAATGAGGAAGAGATCAAGAGACTCAACGAAGACGCGGCTTCTCGTTTGAAGGATGCCGAAAACAGGCCTACGGACCCGGGAATTGTTAATTTGACCACTCAATCACCGTTCAGCACATTGGGGCTAACCACTGAAGTGCTGCGCCCGCCCACGCCTGCCGGACCCTCCTTCGGCTCTCTTCCTCCGTCCTACACGGAGAGAGAAAGGGAACTAAGCGATTTGAGGAATCGCCTCCTTCAGCTTGGAAAAGAAAGACGTCAACTGCTTGAGGAAATGCGGCAGAAGAATTTCTGGACCGGTTCGCTATCCCTCGAGTAAGGAGTCTTACTTCAAAGTTGGCTCACCGCCGCTCGTAGTCCTAGTAAATAACTCTCCACGCCGAAGCCGGCAATTTGGCCCACGGCAGCACCGGCGATGTAAGAGTGTTTGCGGAATTCCTCTCGGTTGTAAATGTTGGAAATATGCACCTCGACCGCGGGAATTCCAGCCGCGGTGATGGCATCCCTGATGGCCACACTGGAATGGGTATACGCAGCCGGGTTGATGACGATTGCGTTGAACTTCCCGGGGGCCGCTTGAATCCAATCGACCAACTGTCCTTCACTGTTGGACTGTCGAATGTCGATCTCAACCCCCAGTTCCTTTGCCAGTGCTTGGATCTTCTTGTTGATTTGATCCAATGTAAGCCGACCGTAGATTTCGGGTTGCCGCTTACCCAACAAATTCAGATTCGGACCGTTGAGAACTAGAATTTTTTTCTTCTTCGCCACGAGCGGCTCGCCTCGTTCCTCGATCTTGCTCTTGTGAGTGTTGAAAGCACTAGGCGCCCAGCGCACCGAGAATCTCGCCGGGAGACAGCGCATGAAAACGGGTCTTGCCAATGCCCGTACACATGACAAACTTGATCTTTCCGCCGGCTGATTTCTTGTCCACTTCCATGCCTTGAACCAGGGCCTGCATCGAGACGTCACGTGGGATCTCCAGAGGTAGGCCGGCCTTTTCAATAAGTTTCCGAATTCGCTCCAGACTTCGCTGATCACAAAAACCTTGCTGCACCGAGATCACTGCAGCCTGCGCCATACCAATCCCTACCGCTTCGCCGTGGAGGTATTTCTCATAATGGGTCGCGGCTTCCAACGCGTGGCCAATCGTGTGACCAAAATTGAGCACCGCGCGGTAGTCATTTTCGCGCTCATCCTTTTCCACGACCTTCGCTTTGATAGCGCACGAGGTGGCAATGACTTGCGTCAACAGACCACGATCCAAAGTCATAAGTTTTGCAATTTTCTCTTCCAACAGCCTGAACAGAGCCGGATCGTCAATGATGCCGTACTTGATCACCTCTGCAAGGCCGGCAATGAATTCGCGACGAGGCAGGGATTGAATTACCGCCACATCGATTACCACCAAGCGGGGCTGATAGAACGCGCCGATGAGATTTTTCCCGTCCTGATGGTTCACCCCAGTTTTCCCACCGACGCTAGAGTCTACTTGTGCGAGGAGGGTCGTCGGCACCTGCACGTAGGGTAGGCCCCGCAGCAAGGTCGCGGCGGCGAATCCAGCCAGATCACCGACAACTCCGCCGCCTAGTGCCAATACACAGGACTGCCGGTCAACCCGGTCCGCGATCAGCCGGTCGTATATGACGGACAGGGAGCGCAGGTCCTTGTGCTGCTCCCCATCAGGAACAAGCACCGGCAGCACATCGAATCCGGCATCGTTTAGTGATTCATGAACCGTGTCAAGATAGAGCTGGGCAACTGTGGGATTGGTGATGACCGCAACCTTTCTCTGCAAACCAAGCTGCTGAAGAAAATCGCCCACCTGGGACAAAATGCCGTCACCGACGTGAATCGGATAGGAGCGGTCTCCGAGGTTTACGCTCAAGCTCTGCATCAAATCGCTTCTCTCCGTGCCATAGCCTCGACGATTTTCTCTACCACCTGGTCTACGGTCAAGTCGCTCGTATCAACGGAAAAGTGAGCCTGCGCATAGCTTTTTTCACGCTGCGCCAGCAGTTCCCGAATCCGCAGAGCCCGGTCACCGCCGTTGAGGAGCGGGCGGCGTCTACCGTTTCCTGCCCGGCGCAGCAAAACCTCGGGTAGTGCGGTAAGGCAAACCAGGAAACTCTTAAGCCGGAGCAGTTGGAGATTTCCGCCGTCCATCACCACGCCACCGCCCGTCGCAATCACTTGTCCTCCGCAGAGAAGAATCTCCGCCAACGCGCGTTTCTCTGCTCGTCGAAAATAGGGCTCGCCTTTCCGGCTGAAAATCTCTTTGACTTTCATTCCCTCATTTTTCTCAATGACTTTATCGAGATCGACGAAAACGCGACCCAGCCTGCGGGCCAGACACCGACCGACGGCACTCTTGCCAACGGCCATAAAGCCGGTGAGGGCGATATTCTGTAGAGAACTTTGCGGCAAAGCGGCTAATAGTTTTTGATTTGTTCCAAGTAGCATTCGTAGTTGCGTTTGATTTCCCGAAACGAGTCTCCAGCAAACTTCTCCAGAAAGGCACTGGCCAGCTCGAAAGCAACCACGGATTCACCCACGACGGCAGCGGCCGGCGCGGCACAAACATCCGAACGCTCGACCGAAGCATCCGTCGGCTGCTTCGATCGAAGATCGACGGATTGCAAGGGACTCATGAGCGTCGAGATAGGCTTCATGGCGACCCGCACAACCAAGGGCGCGCCGTTGGTCATCCCACCCTCGGTTCCTCCCGAGTTGTTGCTGCCGCGATAGAATCCGGTGGGCTCGATTCGTGGGGTACCCTCGGTTACCATCTTGCTCGGATCGAAAAAAATTTCGTCGTGGACCTCTGAACCGCGCCGCCGCGCCATTTCGAATCCGAGCCCGATTTCGACTCCTTTGATTGCTTGAATGCTCATCAGGGCTTGAGCCAAACGGCCATCCAGTTTCAGATCCCATTGGGTATGCGTGCCTAGTCCAGGCGGCAACCCTAACACCACGACCTCGAAGATGCCGCCCAGTGTATTGCCTTCTTTCTTGCACTCCTCGATCAGAGCGATCATCCTTTCTTCCGCTTCCTTATCGGCGGTGCGAACGGGCGACTCCTCAGCGCAGGCATAGGTCGCTTCGTAAGACAGCCGGTCCAGACTCGCCGCCACGTTGCCGATGGAGCGAATATAGCCCATTACCCGGATGCCGAAGGGCGAGAGCAGTTGCTTAGTAAAAGAGCCCACTGCCGTACGCGAAACCGTATCTCGGGCGCTGGCACGCTCCAGAATGTCGCGAATGTCTGAACGATCGTACTTCAAAACTCCCGTTAGATCCGCGTGTCCCGGTCGAGGCTTCGTGACCGCAATTTTTTCGTCGCGGTCTTCAGGCGCCGGAGACATTTTTCTAGTCCAGTTTTTCCAGTCGCGGTTTTCGATACCCAGGGCAACGGGTGATCCTAGGGTTTCTCCCCAACGGATACCGGAACGAATCTGGATTTCATCCTTCTCAATGAGCATTCTACCGCCCCTACCATAGCCTTGTTGGCGGCGCCAAAGATCGTGGTTGATTTTACCGGGGTCAATAGGAAAACCCGCCGGCACCCCGTCGATGACCATGGTCAGACAAGGTCCGTGGGATTCACCCGCTGTGAAGTAACGCAACATGCGGGTATCCTACTCTATTATTTTTTGCCAGGCTAGGGGGTTGGGGCGCTGAAACCTGGCTGATCGGCGACGGTTTTGCTCAGTTGGTCGCGCCACAGGCGCTCGGCTGACGGTAGGTTCTCAGAGCCGGCATTGGTGACGCGCGGCGTGATAAAAACCATGAGCTCTTCAAAGTCCTTCTGCACACGGTGGCTCTTGAATAACCAGCCGAGCACTGGAATGTCTTTCAGGTAAGGAACGCCGCTCTCTGAGTCTTGGCTCGTGTCCTTCAAGATTCCACCGATGACGATTGTTTCCCCGTCCCTGACGACCACATTCGCCACGGCTTCGCGGTTAAGCTCGTCAAACGGAATAACTCCGTTGGCGGTGGACGTGGGGCTATCGGCCAGCGAACTCGACTTTACATTAATATTCAGCAACACGTAGCCGTCGCTCGAAACTTGCGGGGTAACAGTCAATATGATCCCGATCGGCACTTTTTCGGTCGCCACGGCAGCTCCTGCTGCGGAAGCACCGGTGCCGCTAGCGATGTTGGTGGAGGTAGGTAGGGAGATGCGCAAAATTCTTTCGCTTCGAATGGTCGAAGCCACGTTGTTCAAAGTGACAATGGACGGCCGCGATATGATCCGTATATTTCCTTCCTTCTCGGCGGCTTCCAGCGCGGTGGCCAAATTACGAAGACCCCCGAGGTTATTTTGAATAACGGATACCGTACCCCCTAATCCGGTAGGGGCGCCAAACCCCGGAGGGACGATATTGCCCACGTAGGGCAGGCCCGCTGGCGACGAACTGCTGAAGGTGGTTCCCCCACTAGTGAACTGGAGGCGGACACCCAGTGCGCGCGCAAACGTGGGCGTAGTTTCGATCAGATTTGACTCGATCAAGACCTGCGGCGTACGGGTATCAAGCTTTGCGATAAGGAGGGTGACATCATCGATGGATTGTTTGATGTCGCGCACCATCATCGTGTTGCTGCGCTCGTCGATAACCAAAGCGGCGTCCTGGCGCTTGGTCAAGAGCGGCTTCACTTTGGTCTCCAAATCCTTGACCCGGGCGTAATTGATATTGAAGTAGGCGGTTTGTAACGGTTCCGCATCCTCCTTGGCTCTCTCAGTTTTCTTTTGCTGGACTCGGTCGGCTTCAAGTCGTGCCGTTGTGGAGATGCGGATCACGTTTCCCATCTCGTCCTTGCCCAGGCCATTGGTATTGATAATGAGATCCATCGCTTGATCCCACGGCACCTCGACTAGTCTCAGAGTCACTTTTCTGTTGACGTCGTCCGTCACCACGATGTTCTTTCCGCTCACCTCCGCCAATAGACGGAAAACATTTTTTATATCCGCATCTTTAAAGTCTAGGGATAATTTTTGCCCCGCGTATTTCTTCTCCTCAAGGACCGTTTCTTCTTTAGCGGATATCGACCGGGGGGCATCTGCCGAAACGAGACTACCCGCTGAGGTTCTGGACTCGACCCGCTTCCCGCTTCTCACCAAGTCGAACACCCGTTTCTCGGTTGCCTTAAGGTCTGACAGGCCGATCACGACTTTGATCCCCCCTTCTTCGGGAGTAATCACGTAGGAAGGAACTGTGGCCTTCGGCGTCTCCAGAGTCAAGCGCAGGTAACCGTCGCCAGAGCTGAACCTCATCGTACTCACTGCACTGGTGCCGACGTGGTAACTCTCCGCCGACCCTGATCGTGCGGAATCGTTAAACATGTCCACCACAATTCGCGCTGGCTGTGCAAGTGGAAAATGGCGATATTGGGACATAGGACTTGAAAGCCTTAGTTGCACAACCGTCTGTCCCAACTCTTCGCGGACGGACAGATCCTGTACTCGGAGCACGGCTGTCTGCAGCGCCTCCTGTTTGATCGAAGGTTGTCCCGACTTTTCCTCCGGCCGCCCTGGGGCGGCTGCACTCTCGACCACTACTGGCGTGGTTTTTTGTTCATGTGCCGCCGGTGCACAACCGCCGGATCCGAAACTGAAGCCCACTAAAAAGCAGACAGTCCAGGACAAATACCAGGGATTCTTCTGTCTGGATTTTCCGTCCGTCAACATCCTCATTCCACTACGTTTCCGCTCCTTCATTCTGTCTTCTCCACCGAAAGCTTGATGCTGACCTCGCGTTTCTTCTTCGCGCCGAAAAGATCGACATAAGCTTCCTCGATGATAACTTCGTTGGGTTTGATCGCTTTGACCTTGCCTTCGTTCGCGCCGATGGGAGTGCCGACTTTGATGACATAACCGAGCCCCACCGAATCCTCGATCATGGCGTTGGGCTCTTTGACGTGCCAAACAATACCCACCAATCTCAATTGCCCCAACTCATAACGTTCCAATGGCGAGAGGTTTTGTCGCGGACGCCCATTTGCCCGAGCCGTCAACGTATAGGGTCGAAACGGGTCGCGTCTTCCCACAGTCGAAATCCCCGATGCGGGCAGCTGATCCGGTTTCTGTTCTGCAGGGGCCGAGCTTTCTGAATTGGCCTTGGTAGACTTCGTATCCGCAACCGCATCGCGAAGTTGAGCCCTTGCTGTGTCGCCCAAAGTATGCAAGCTTTTGCCGACGGCGCTGGGTGTGCGCAGTAGCTTATCCACGGCTTCCTTGGTTTTTTGGGAAGGCGTGTCGAATTTTTCTTGCGCCAGGGCAGAGTTCATTCCGAAAGCCAGGACTATCCAAACAATTTGCCTTATCCAGGTAGCCATGTTGCACTTACTTTTTAGCCGCGGCCTTGGCCTTTTCCTCTGCTACCTTCTTACGTTCCCCTTCGTCCAAGAAGCGATAGGTAGTCGCCAAGGTCGAGATTTCCAATACCACCTGATCGCTGCCGACCTTGGGATTTCTAAGGTCGATGTTATCGATGTTGACAAGCCGGTTTAGCTTTCCAACCTCGTCAAAAAATGTCGCCGCATTAAAAAACCCACCCCGCACCACGATATCCACCGGTATTTCAGCGTAGAATTCCTGAAAGTTCTCCGCTCGAGGCCGGAACAGCAGGATCTCTAAACCCGATTCTCTGGCCTTGGTCGAAAGGCTGCTTAAAAGATCGGGAATTTCTTTGCGATCAGGCAGCTGTGCCACCGCAGCCTTAAGTTTTACGTCCCACTCCTGCAACTCTTTCTGTAGCTTCGGGAGATTGCCCGAAAGCGCTCTCTTTTTGTCACGATCGCCTCGTATGCTGGCAATTTCCTCGCCGAGTTTCGCGACGTTGACGCTGCCAGGAAGATACACATAAAAGTAGCCAAGCAGCATGAGCAAGATAATCAGACCTGCCAGAATTCCGATCTTTTGTTGGCGGGGAAGTCTGAGAATCTGTGTGATGAGATTGTTCACCTGGGGTTACCTTTGGCCGTCGGGTCAATTGCCGATTTGTCGGCGCCTGGTGCCGGCATGTTCGGCTGATAAGTGAGTCTCGACCTGATCAAGAACCTTCGCGGTGGCATACCGGCCTGCTGATTCTGGGTTGTTTCAATCAGTTCCGTGTTCTTAAAGTACGCATGGGAAGACAATGCCTTCAGAAATTCAGCGATCGTTTGATTATCAGCCGCCACTCCGGTAATCGCCAGATTTCCCCCCGTTTCTTTGAACTCGGTCAGCCACAAAGCGTTCGGAGTGGCGACGGAAAGGCTCTCCATAACGCGCACGGGTCCAGACTTTTTCTTGTTGATGTCCTCGATGACCTTGCTTTTGCCTGAAAACTCCTTGATCTTTTTCTGCAGCTCCGCAACGTCCTTGGCCTTGACATTGAGCACTTGGAGTTCCTTCCGGAGTTCATCGAGTTCCTTTTCTAAGCCGGCGATCTGGCGCCATTGGTATCCATAGACACCGAGTATCAAAGCACCCGTCAAAGCCAGCAAGAGACCCCCGATCATGAGCTCGCGTCGCCGGACGACCTCCGCCTTGAGTTCCTTTACGGGAAGCAGGTTTATGCGTATCATTTATCGCCGGCTCTCCTGATGGCCAAACCGACCGCTACACCCAACAGCGGCGCCAACTCTGCTAGAGTCGCTTTGTCGACGTTCTTATTCACGCGAAAATTACGAAACGGCTCCGCCAGCTGCACCGGCACCCCTAGCCTTTCGTGCATGACGGTAGTCAACCCGGCGACCTTGGCGCCGCCGCCGGTCAAGTAGATATTTCGAATGCCGTCTTCGGAAGCGATCGCCCCATAGAGACTGAGGGTTCGCTGGACGTCCTCCGCCAGGGACTCTGCCGCAGGTCTTAAAAGGGCTTCCACGTCGGAGCCGTTCTTCCCTTGGAGAACTCCCGTGAGCTTTAGAGTCTCAGCGTCTTCAGCGGAGATTTGCATCGCCCGCCGTAAACTATCCGTAAACTCCTCACCGCCCACAGGCAGGTCACCGGTAAACGTGGAGATTCCATTGCTTAAAACATTGATGCTCGTATACCGGGCTCCGATGTGAATAAGGCCAACGACCTCCCCGACAGATTGAGGGTCGTAATTGGTCTCATACATGCTCTCCATGGCAAAATAATCAACGTCAATGATCGCCGGGGTGAGTCCTGCGGCTTCGATGACATCGGTGAAACTGTTGACGATCTCCTTTTTAACAGCCACCAGTAGAACTTCCATTTTGTTTCCGCCCTCGAGGTAACCGAGGACTTGATAATCGAGATTGACGTTCTCAAGGTTCTCCGGAATGAGCTTATTTGCCTCAAACTCCACGTTAGCTTCCAGTTCGTCGTCGTCTTGCCGAGGCATTTGAATCTTTTTGATGATCACGGCTCTTCCTGGAACAGCCGATATCACTTTATTGGACCTGACGCCGTTGTCCTGGATTAGCTTTCGGATGGCTTCCGCGACCGAGCGTGACTCCAGCACGATGTTGTTTTGTACGGCTCCTTGGGGCAGGGGAACAATTCCGACGTTGAGCAACCGGCAACCAGTTTTATCAACTGCCGCTTCGACCATTTTTACCGAACTCGAGCCGATGTCGAACGCCACGTAGCCATCTCCTTGCGCGATCGCCTTCAGAAAACCCAGATTGAACTTGTTCGAAAGACCAGCCATGGTTATCGCGTGAAAACTTTTTGCTTCTGATGAACCTTCAAGCCCAACGCTAACAGAATTTTTCTCTTGGTCGCCACGCGACAGGGTTTGCCTTTCTCTATGCGATCTATCGTGAGCGGCGAGATCCCGGCCATGCGCGCCAACTCTGCCTTGCTTATCATCTTCGCTTCGCGGATTTTTCTGACGTTGTTTTGATCCATGGCCCTAGACCCCTTCAGGCGAGACGGTCGACCGTGCGGAACTGGGATACTTAATCCAACTTCCCGAGCCAATGAAATTAATTTTAATTATCACTAATTATGCGGGGCCTCTTGTGCATGCGTAAGCAAGACCGCTGCCACGACGCGGGACCGTCGATATTCGTTGATTTTTCAACCACCGCCAGCGGGTGGTGGAACATGCCGTAGCAAAATCTTTTGTCCATACAACCAATTCTGACAATTTTGAACAGTAACCGTGGACTGGGGGACAGGCCGATTTATTGCTTTTGGCGTGGTGATCGATAAGAATCCGAGCATGAGCCAGCAGTCGGTGAAATTCGCACGGATTGTTATTCCGAGGCCGTTGAAAGATTCCTTAATTTATAAAATCCCCGAGCCGTTATACGAACACATTAGGGTTGGAATGAGAGTGCTGATCCCCCTCGGGAAACGCAAGGTTATAGGGGTCGTCCTCGAGTTATTGAGTGAAAGCTCCATTACTGAAACCAGGGAGATTCTTGCAGGGTTGGATGAGCGGCCAATCCTTGAATCTACACTGCTCGAACTAAGTCAATGGATTGCGCAATACTATCTTGCCAACTTGGGAGAAGTACTCAGCGCCATCCTACCGCCAAGCCTAAGAAGTGAGACTCAAAGAACAATCTCCCTAAGGCCAGGAACGTTTTCCGTTCACGACCGATTAGACAAACGGATTCTTGCGCGGTTGGATCGCGGTAAAGGTAAATTAAACGTCAAGAGTTTGACGCGAGAAATGTCCGGTGGTGGGAATTTGTATAGCGCCATCGAACGGCTCAGATCCATGGGCGCCATTGAAATGCATGAGCGGCTACCCGTTCACCGAAAAATAAGCCAAAAGACCGCCTTTGAAACAGCCTCTGCTCCTGCGTTGGAGAATGACCACCGGCTCGTTCTCAGCTCCGAACAGGACTATGCCGTCCGGACGATTGAATCCCGTTTACAAAAGGGCGGCTTTGAAACATTTCTCCTTCACGGTGTAACGGGTAGCGGCAAGACCGAGGTTTATCTTCGCGCCATGGAACAGACTCGACGCATGGGGCGGCGCAGTCTGATACTGATTCCAGAGATATCGTTAACACCGCAGCTGATAGATCGGCTCAGCGCGCGCTTCCCAGGTAGAGTCGGAGTTTTGCACAGTGCGCTATCGGGAACGGATCGCCGGGCGCAATGGTGGGATATCGTTCACGGCAATGTTGACGTCGTCGTGGGTGCCCGTTCGGCCGTTTTTGCGCCCCTGCCGAATATCGGGCTCATCGTCGTCGATGAGGAACATGATCCCTCTTATAAGCAGGAGGAAGGACTACGATATAACGGACGTGACGTTGCCGTGGTGCGGGGTAAGTTAACCGCCTGCCCGGTCATTCTCGGTTCTGCAACCCCGGCCATAGAAAGCTATCAAAACTCCTTGGACGGACGGTATCGGCTCTTAGAGATTACCCAACGGGTTCAACAGCGACCCCTTCCATCGATAGAAATCATCGACCTCAGATCGAAAATGGATGCGAACCAAGAACTTAGCGGTGACAGCGCGCCGTCAAAAACAAAGTCTGCATCTATGCGACCGCCGGGCGAGCATCGATGGATATCGGATCGGTTTGTAGCGTTCCTGACGAAAAACTATCAAGCTTCGCGACAGAGCCTGGTTTTTCTCAACCGCCGGGGATTCGCTAACTTTCTGCAATGCGTTTTTTGCGGTCACGTACTACGCTGCTCCCATTGCAGCGTAACCCTCACATTCCACCGAAAGCAAAAAATCGCCTGTTGTCATCACTGTAACTTTCGCCGACCTGCCAACGAACTTTGTCCTGAATGCGGCAATCCAAGCCTTTCAGGTATGGGTGTTGGAACCGAGCAGATCGAAGAGTTACTGCAACGCCTCGTGCCCCAAGCGCGAATCGCGCGCATGGACCGAGATACGACGAGCAAACGAGGCGCTCACGAGCAATTGATTCGGCGCTGGGAAAAAGGCGAAATCGACATATTGGTCGGCACCCAAATGATCACCAAAGGACACGATGTCAGCGGCGTGACCCTTGTGGGCGCGCTTCTCGCCGACCTGTCGCTCAACCTGCCAGACTTCCGGGCGGGAGAAAGGACCTTTCAGCTGTTGAGCCAAGTCGCAGGAAGATCCGGGAGAGGCGATAATCCGGGCACCGTTATCATTCAAACTTACGCCCCCGATCACTATGCCATCCAGCATTTGGTCGACCACGACTACCGAGGATTTTTCGCTGCTGAAATCGAGTTTCGCCGCGCTCTCAATTACCCCCCTTTCAGCCGCCTTGTCGGTCTAAGATTGGAGGGTCCGAAAGTTGACGAGGTCGAAGCAAAGGCGAGAAACCTCGCCACGACATTGCGCGACAAACTAGATAAGAATCCTACCGCTCGGGATGCAATCGAGATACTCGGGCCCGCACCCGCGCCGATCCAAAAACTCCGCAATCGCTATCGTTGGCAGTTTCTCTTGAAGGGCAGAAAGAGCTCCTCTCTGCTTGAACTAGCCAAGCAAGCGCGGGATACGCTGCCGAGATCACGCACCCTTCGTCTCCACGTTGATGTTGATCCTTACAACATGTTATGAATTTAATGGAATATGGCGATACTGGAGATCCTCAAATATCCTGACCCGCGGCTGACCAGGTCTGCCCCGCCAGTAAAGAACATTAGCGGTGACATTGTGCAGCTAGTCAATGACATGCTCGAAACAATGTATGCTGCACCGGGGGTCGGCTTGGCAGCTACCCAGGTCGGAGCCCTCCAGCGCGTTCTGGTTATGGACGTCGATCACGAGAACCCGAAGAAGAAGGTTTACAAACTCATCAATCCCATGATTACCCACTCCGAAGGCGAGATTACTTGGGAAGAAGGCTGCTTAAGCGTGGTGGACTTTACCGCCGAAGTGCGTCGCGCCGCACAAGTGGAGGTCGTGGCGGTTGACGAAAATGAAAGGCAAATCAAGATCACAGCAGAAGGTCTGTTAGCTGTCGCTCTGCAACATGAGATCGATCATTTGGACGGAAAACTTTTTATCGACCGTATCAGCCGATTGAAACGGGAACTCTATACCCGTCGACGGAAAAAGATGCTTCGCAGCGGTACTCCGCCGCGAGCTGAAGACCCGCGGGTCATGATTTAATATCACCGCCCTCAAAGGGCGAGTGACTCGGCGAGCGGTGGCAAACTCGGGTATTTTGGTAGTCCCGATCTCTCGGTTGTTCTGGAATTTGAAGGCAGCACAAATCAAACACAGCGACGCTCAATGTCCCCCGCCTGGCCTGTTGTTTTCATGGGAACTCCTCAGATAGCTGCCGTCACACTAACACAGCTAATCCAGGGGCCCGATCCTATACTCGGAGTGGTCACACAGCCTGACCGGCCGGCTGGTAGAGGCCAGAAAGGGCTTCCATCGCCCGTGCGAAAGGTAGCTGAAAGCTACGGCATCCCGGTTGTCGCTCCGGAAAAGATCCGTGATCCCGAGTTTCTCAGTACTTTGAAAGGCTGGAATCCCGAAATCATCGTCGTGGTCGCGTACGGACGAATTCTGCCGAAGGCGATTCTCGATTTGCCGATGCACGGTTGCGTAAACGTACACTATTCACTTTTACCCAAATACCGCGGCGCTGCGCCAGCGGCCTGGACAATCATCAACGGCGATTCAAAAGCTGGAGTCACCACCATGAAGCTCGTCGAGAAGATGGATGCCGGTCCGATTTACCTTCAAGAAGCCACACCGGTAGCTTCCGATGAGACGACGGGTTCGCTGCAGACGAGGCTGACGCCCATCGGCGCTCGGCTGCTTCTGGAAACACTCCATAGACTCAAAGTCGGTTCGCTAACGGCAGCGACGCAAGACGAGGCAGCGGTCAGTTTGGCTCCGATTTTGAAGAAAGGGGATGGTTTAATCAACTGGCATCAGCCCGCAATTATGATTGAACGGCGGGTCCGGGGTTTCGATCCTTGGCCCAGTGCCTACACGCATCTCGGTGAAAAACTGTTAAAGATTCATCGCGCGAAGATTGTCGCAACCGACGAAAGAAGGAACCCAGGCGAAGTGGTCAGAGCCGACGCGGGCGGCTTCTGGATCGCCACAAGCTCCGGGATCATTGGACTGGAAGAAGTCCAGTTGGAGAACAGAAAGAGACTCCCCGGTGCAGAGTTCCTCAAGGGGTCAAGGATTAAACCCGGTGATCGCCTCCAATGAGAAGGGAAAGCAGTGCGTTCGTCAGCTGGCAAGCGAGATCCTGCTCAAAGTAGATAGTAGAAAAGCCTACGCTGACATTTTGCTTGATCACAATCTGAAGGATTCGGCACTTTCCGATCGCGACCGGGCTCTCCTCACAGAGCTTACCTATGGAACCCTGCGCTGGCGCGGCAAAATCGACGCTCGCTTGAGTCCCTATTTCCATCGCTCGTCAGGGGATACGCATCCTTTCATCAGAAACCTTCTCCGCGTTACTTTTTACCAGTTGCTCTTCCTCGACAAGGTTCCCGATTACGCGGCAGTCAACGAAGCCGTAAAGCTGGCCAAAGCTCATGGCGGCCACAAAGTAGGCGGGTTCGTTAACGGAGTGCTCCGCAGCTTTCTGAGAGAGCGGAACCGCACCACCGAGCCTGGGCCCACCAACTCACAAGCGGGGCTGGCAATCGAGCACTCTCATCCGCAATGGCTCGTCAAGAAATGGCTTGATTATTTCGGCGTTGAAGAGACGGCAGCACTCATGAGAGCCAACAACGAAATACCTCCGCTTGTGCTGCGAGTGAATTCGCGCAAGGGAAGCATCGAGACATTGTTGGATCTGTTGTTGACAAGGGGCGTCCCAGCTGTTGCCACCCAATGGTCGCCGGTGGGAGTATCGGTGCAATCCCGCTCTGCCGTGGACCGGCTCCCCGGTTTCCGAGAAGGGTTATTTCAGGTTCAAGGAGAGGCTTCGCAGCTCGTGAGCTATCTTCTTTCCCCCCAAAATGGGGAACGGATCCTCGATGCTTGCGCCGCGCCAGGCGGCAAGACCACACACATTGCCGAACTCATGGCCGATGCAGGCGACTTAATTGCAACCGATAGCGCCGCAAAAGGTGTTCAAAAGATTAGGGAAAACACTGCGAGGCTGGAACTCACATGCATCCGCGCTGCACGAGCCGACGTAAGTCATCGGCTAGCCAGTGCATTGAGCGAGCCTTACGACCGTATTCTAATCGACGTCCCCTGTAGCGGTTTGGGCACGTTGCGCTCTCACCCCGAAATTAAATGGCAGCGGGGTGCAGCCGACATCGAAAGACTGAGCATCCTGCAAAGAAAGATTTTGCAGCGAGTCGCTTCCTATCTGAAGCCGGGCGGCATCTGCGTCTACTCCACCTGTACTCTCGCAAAGGATGAGAATGAGAATGTCGTCGAGGATTTCTTAGCACGGCACAAGGAATTTGTCTTGGAGGAGGCCGCGAGTTATCTTCCTCCCGAGGCCAGATCTTTGGTTCGGGGTAGCTATTTCACGGCCTTGCCCCATCGGCACAATACGGACGGCTTTTTTGCCGCTCGAATGAGAAAGGTTGCCTGAATGAACGCAGTGAGAATCGCTCCTTCAATCCTATCCGCAGACTTCAGCCGTCTGAAGGATGAAATCCAAGCCGTTGAAGCGGCTGGCGCGGATTGGCTCCACGTCGATGTCATGGACGGCCACTTCGTGCCGAACATCACAATCGGGCCCGTGGTCGTCGAATCAATTCGCAAGGTTACGAAGATCCCATTGGATGTGCATCTCATGATCACCGACCCTGACAAGTACGCCCCTGAATTCATTAAGGCCGGCGCCGACTGGGTTTCAATCCATCCGAACACCTGTAAAAGTCCCAATCTCAGTTTGAAAAGGATCCGCGAACTCGGCGCCAAAGCTTCCATCGCTGTGAATCCCGACGTACCTCTGGAACGGATAGAAGGCTGTTTTCCCGACATCGATATGATCCTAATGATGACCGTTTTCCCGGGTTTCGGCGGGCAGGCCTTCATTCCAGATGTATTACCGAAGATCGAACAAGTGAGAAAGGCAATTGATCAAGGAAAAATGCCCATCCTGGTCGAAGCCGACGGCGGCATAAAGGCAGACAACATCGAATGTGTAGTGGGCGCCGGAGCCGAAGTCATCGTATCAGGTTCCGGCATCTTCAAAACGGCTGACTACGCTCAGACAATTCGTCGAATGCGCAAAGCCGTCAGTTAGATGCCAGTTGTTTTCTACTTTTGGTATGTTAGTTTGATCGGGTCGGGGCGTGGCTCAGCTTGGTAGAGCGCACGGTTCGGGACCGTGAAGTCGGTGGTTCAAATCCACTCGCCCCGACCAACTCTCTCTCTCTCTCTCTCTCTGTGCCAGGCAGGGAAGTAAACGGAAAAATCCATCTCTTTCGGTTCAGCTGGCCAACTTTGCTTCTAAATCCGCTTGGCTCGCATTGAACTTTTCGGCAGCGTTTAAGGAAAGAGTAATAGTAAAGGTTGACCCTTTGCCCAGGACGCTCTCCACTTCGATTTTCCCGCCCAGAAGGTCGACGAACTTCTTAACAATATAGAGCCCGACTCCGGATCCCCCGTAGGATCGGGTGCTGGAACTGTCCAGCTGCCGAAACATCTGGAAGATCGACGGCAGCATGTCCTGCGGCATCCCAATGCCAGTGTCTTTTACCTTGAATTCAATGCTTTCTGAAAAACTGCAGGCGGAAAAGGTGACGCCGCCTGTTTCGGTAAACTTGATGGCATTGTTAACAAGATTTTGCAGAACATGTTTGAGCTTTTCACCGTCCGTCCAAACGATTGGAAGGCTAGGGGGAATATCCCAGTGCAATGAGATTTCTTTCTTCGACAGGATCTCGTAACCCGATTTCAGTTCAAACAGAAAATCCAACAGGTTTACGTTTTCGCAATTTGCTTTAACCTTGCCAGCCTCGATGCTGCCCACTTGGAGAATTTCGTTGATCATCCTGAGCAATTCTTTAGATTGGTAGCTAATGGTTTTGACCGCGTGCATCTGTTCACGTTGGATTTCCCCCAGTACACCCTGGCTCAAGACTTCCGCATAACCAGTGATAACATTCAGGGGTGTCCTTAGCTCGTGGGACATAACGTTCAGAAACTCATCCTTGGCTTGGTTAGCTTCTTGTAACTCCTGGTTCATATGCCCCAACTCTGCGGTCTTCTGGTTCACTTGCTCAAAAAGCCGCGCATTTTCCGCGGCGACACCGATCTCCTGGGCTATAGACTCGATCAGCTGCAATTCATCAGGCGCGAAGTGACGTCCTGCTTTGCTGGCAAGATGTAGTACGCCGATGACTTTCTCGTTCGCCTTGATCGGAAATCCCGCTGAGCTAGAAAATCCCAAGGATTGTAACTTATTTCGAGAACTCAGGTGGTTGTATTCTGTATCATTCTGAACACCCTCAAAAACAAATCGCTCGCCCGTTTCGAAAATCTTGCCGCTGATTCCGACCGATCGCTTTCGCCGGTCCATGGAGTGGGCCACCTCGTCGCCGATGCCCTTGTACGCCTTGAGAATCAGCACCTCTTCGGAGGGGTCTAGGATGTAAATCCAGGATGCGTCGAAATTGAGGGTTTCGATCATTTTTTCGATGGCTTCGTTCAGGACCATTTCAAGATTCAAGGAACGGCTGACTGCCGCGCCGATTTTATTAAGCACGGAGAGCTGCCGAGACCTGGTCTCCGCCTCCTTGGTCCTCTCTTCTACCTTTTGCTCCAGAGTCGCATAAGAGTTTTGCAGAGCATCCGTCATCCTGTTAAATTCTTCCGCTAAGTCCTGAATTTCATCGCCGGTCTTGATGCTGGTCCGGTGCTCGAGGTTGCCGGAGCCAATCGTCGCTACACCCTCTCGAAGCTCCCGAATTGGCCCTGTCATCCTACCGCTTACCCAAGCAATAATCACCGCTCCGACGGCCAGGCTGACTACCAAGAGTACGATCGCATAGCGCTTAAGTTTCTCCACATTGGCTAAGGCCGCATCGATAGGCTCTTCCAAGATCACCGCCCAGCCCAAGTCAGGGACCGGCGCATATGTAGCTAACACGGACCTATCTAGCAGTCCTCGGCCTTCGTGTGCCGGATTGCGATCTGAACCCGTACGGTTACCGATAAACTCCTGGACTTTATCAAGTTGTCCGAGGTTCATCCTTTTTAGGACCAGCGATCCATCCTTATGGGCGATTAGATTGCCATGCTCGTCCACTAAGTACGCGTAACCCGCAGAACCAAATTGAATCTTTCCAACCACTTCCCATAGAAATGACAGATCGGCTTCGGCCGCTATCACACCTGCGACACTTTGGGCGCCGCCCCAAAGCGGGATCGCCAGCGTCACATAAGGTTGAAACCTTTCCGAAGTGTGGACCGGGCTTATGTAATCCTCCCCCTTGATCGCCTTGTTAAACTTCGCCGATTTGATTTGATTGGATAGGTCCGACGGAAAATAAACTCGTCTATCGGATACTTTCAACACTTCCATCCCTTGAGCGTCGATAATCGAAACATCAGTAAAACTAGCATCGTTTTTCGCTAACAGAGATACGAGCAACTGTTGTTCTTTACTCCCCAACGGATAAAGACTTACGGCGTTGGCAGTGTCCGAAACGCGCTCGATCTTACGTTGAACAAAGTCGCGAATGCGTTCGGCCGTCACCGACGCAATTTCACTCTGCAGCTCGGCGGCGTCCCGCTCGATCTGCCTTACGGTGTAATAATAGCTCGCGGCAACGACAACGATTAGCGCAATCCCGAAAAGGCCAAGGCCCCATATCAGGAGGCGACGGCGGATCCCGCCGCCACTAATGGGGCCTAGCACCTTTTTCGAAAAATCCAGGGTGCCTAGAGCATATCGGATGACTTTATGGGCCATGTATTGCCAGTAAGAATTGGCCTACCGCAGGAATGATGCCACGCTATGCACGGCGATCTGCACCGATAACTAGCGTTTTTTTCAAAGGATTATCTTATTTGCAGTGGGAAGGCCGAGGCACTGCTAATGCCAAAAGTGTTAATTAGTGCCCAAAAAGAACAGATTTGTCGCTCAGGGACGGTCGGGTATAGAGAGGTTACCGTTGTTGTTGGAGTTCCTACAGAATGTGACCAGGTTAATTACTAATTACAACTTTGGTCTTAATGCACATAGGAGACAATAGGGGGTGGAGGTTCAAATTACCATCACCAAAGGCGGCCGGTGGTGACAAGCATTGCATTACTCCTTAATCACCTTATCCGCTTGCACCAGCACTTGCTGTGGTATTGCAAGACCAACTTGCTGCGCGGTTTTTAGATTGATGAAAATCTCGAATTTGGCCGGCAGCTTAACTGGCAATTCGCCAGGTTTAGCCCCTTTCAGGATCTCGACGACATA
>DAIRFP010000383.1:0-3601 GCA_036794995.1 Thermodesulfobacteriota bacterium
CGCCCAATCTTCGAAGGAACGGAAATAAGTGTTCCCCGACCACTTCGTACATGTCCGCCGGAGCGAAATTTTTGAAACGCGACCAGCGATAGTCGGCATAAGGGCGCGGGGAGCGAGGATGGTCGTCGTCACCCTCGGGAAAGAAGCGCCGTTCAATGGGCGCCTTCAGGCGCGTCGCTTTCAATTCTTCGAGAGTTTGTAGCTCATCAAGGCGTTTGATGAATAGCAGATAAGTGATCTGCTCAATGACCTCAAGAGGATTTGAGATTCCTCCGGACCAGAACGCATTCCAGATTTGATCTATTTGGTTACGGACTTCGCTTGTCAGCATAATTGTTCACTTTGATCGCACAGAAGCCAGCCCTGCTTCGGTGAGCAGCCGGTCGATGTTTTCTCTGGCTTTGTCTTCGGGAGTCGGCATTGGGGTCTTATTGGAAATACGGCCGGACTGCGCCGCACTAACCGGTTGCAGGATCTTAAGTTGGCTAAAATTGCAGGCAGTCTAGCGATTTGGCCGGAGTCTGACAAGAACGATTTTCAGGATTGGGACGTGATGGGGAGAGGGGAACTGCGGTGATCGTGGCCTTACCCTAGTTCAAATTCAAAGTTCAAGGGATCAAGCGGCTCGGAAGCCTCTGTTGCCAGTCGTTCCAGACGCTAGCCGACAGGCGGATGAATCAGGGTTTTTCAGCGACGACTTTGCCGTCTTTCCATATGTAGATCGGTGTGCCGTGCATGCGCGCGGTCTTGCGGGCCACCTTGGCGGCGCGGCGAAGCCCTCTGCCCACTGCGGCGGAGAATTCTCTAGTCTCTTTCTTTACCTTAACCTTAGTTCTCTTCATGGCCCTTGTTCCAACAACTGGGGCGAAGCTCCGGAATTATCATACACACTCCAGGCATCGGCTAAAAGACGGTAGCGCCTCTCGAAGTTAATCCAACTGCGCGTGAAGCGGCGCAACACGTCGCGGCGCGGCACGTCATGGCCGCCTTGCTTAACTCTGGCGGCGATGCGCCGTAGCGCTAGCTGGGGCGACGAGATGCGCAAATACGCGATTTCGATGCGGCGGCCGGCGGCTTGCCATCGCTGTAGCAGCCTCACATAAGTCAGCCCGCTTAAAGTACTTTCGAAGGCAAAATCGTCTTTGAATTTGGCAAGCCGGTTCAGCTCGCGGAGGAACAAGCGGCCCGCCGCCAGGGCCGCCAACTCCGGTCGCAGCGGCGACAGTCCGCTGGCGATCAAATCCGGATTGACAAAACGAACGACGCCCATCTCCTTGGATAGAAACTCACGGGCAAAAGTGGTTTTGCCCGCGCCGTTGGGTCCCGCGATGATGATACAAAGCGGAGATGAACGGCCTGGTTTAGCCATGGTTGCGCGATTCTAATGGTGGCGTGCCGAGGACGCAAGGCGGAAGCGGCGCATCGGTTCAAAGATCTCCCGGCAAAGAACACCGCCCGCCTCTACACAAACGACAAATTAGTGGGTAGAATTCTCCCGATCCCTGATTCATCGCCATGAACCTTTCGAAAACGCGCTTTCTGTTGCTGGGCGTCTCGGTTCTCAGCCTGGGGATTATCCTCGGCACCTTTTTTTGGCTCAAGCTTGCGCCACGGCCGGGATTGATGGGATGGGATGTCAAACCCCTCGAAGGGCTCAACAGTTATGGCCCGGTGCCTGAATTCTCGCTCATTGAGCGGAGCGGCAAGACTACCACTTTGGCCGACCTCCGGGGATCGATTTGGATCGCCGACTTTATCTACACCACCTGCCAGGACACCTGCCCGATGCAAACCACGGAGATGGCGAAGCTTCAGGAAGAATGGAAAGATATGGCGGGCCTCAAACTGGTGTCTTTTTCCGTCGACCCGAAAAAGGATACCCCCCAAGCACTCTCCCAATACGCCGAGCGCTATCGGGCCGACTCGCAGCGCTGGCTATTTCTCACCGGCACCAGGGAGGACCTCGGCCGGATCGTGCAAGAAGGATTCAAGTTGAGCGCGGTGTCAGTGGCCAACGAAAATAGCTCGGAGAGCGTCATCATGCATAGTCCCAGGTTCGTTTTGATCGACAAACAAGCGCGGATTCGCGGTTACTACGACAGTCGCGACCCACAGGCATTGCAGCGCCTCAAAAACGACGTCGCGACTTTGATCAAGGGATGACAGGAGCACTACTCATGGCCAAGCCAGCCAAAAATAAAAAAACAAACCTGAGAGCGGAGAAGCAAGGCTTGCTGCGTGACGGTCCGAACTGGCCGCTATTCATTCTTGCCGTAATCGGCATGGGCTTGACCGCGTATCTCACCTTCACGGCTTTCCAAGGAAAGCTGGTGGCCGGTTGTATCGAAGGCAGCGCCTGTGACGTGGTATTGAATAGCCGCTGGTCGACCCTGCTTGGCATGCCGACTTCCTTCTGGGGTTTTCTCACTTATGCTTTGCTGGCGGCCATCGCCTGGAACAAATACGCCGACAGCCAGTGGAAGTTCGCCTGGTTCATCACGGTTATTGGACTCCTCTATAGCGTCTACCTGACCGGCATCTCCCTTTTCGTCTTGCAAGCCACCTGTCCCTACTGTCTGACTTCCCTCGGGCTGATGTCAGCGATTTTTGTTACTCTGCTTTTGCAAAAGCCCGCCAACCTGCCGCGTTTCTCCTGGGGTCCGTGGCTGGGAAAAAGCGTCGGCACGGCAGTGGTCCTGATTGCCGTACTGCATCTCCACTACGCCGGCTATCTAGGCAAAGCCCCCGGTCCGGAAGATCCCTGGATTCGCGGCCTGGCAGAACATCTCTCCCGCACCGACGCCAAATTCTACGGCGCTTCCTGGTGTCCGCACTGCATCGAGCAGAAAGAGCTTTTCGGCAGCTCGGGCCGCCGCGTTCCTTATATAGAGTGTAGCTCAGGGGGCGCGGGAACAAAACAAACCGCGGTCTGTAACGAAGCCGGGATCAAGAATTACCCCACCTGGGTGATCAACGGCCAGCGCTACACGGGGACCCAGAGTCTCGACGCCTTAGCGCAATACAGCAAGTATAAAAGCGCAGGAGACAAACCATGAAGCGAGGTTTATTTGTCATCATGCTCGGGAGCTTGGCGGCTTTCCTTACCGCCGGCCAGCCGGCGCAAGCCGATCCCTCGAAATACCCTCAGTTCGCCCAGCAATCACCGCCAGCGAATGTTTCCCTGATCTCCATCGATGAGCTTGTGGGGGATATTAAGGCAGGAAAGAAGCCGGTGATCATCGACGTGCGCACCGCGGAAGAATATCGTGAGGCGCATATATTGGGCTCGGTGTCCGCGCCCCTGGCCGAGTTTAGCGCCTATCTGCAAAGCATTCCCAAGGATCGGCTGGTCATCCTGTATTGAGCATGCCCCCATCACCTGGCCAGTTTGGCCTATGGCATGCTCTACGAAAAAGGTTACCGCAATATGAAAGTCCTCGATGAGGGCGTCATCGGCTGGCACCAAAAACGCTATCCGATGGAAGGGACAAAGATCCCGTAGCCGCACAATGCTCTTCCCCGGACTGCGCTGGGGAAAGAGGTTCCACTTCAGCGAACGGCCACAACCGAAACTCGGAATATCTCCCGCAAAGACGCAAAG
>DAIRFP010000118.1:0-15096 GCA_036794995.1 Thermodesulfobacteriota bacterium
CTTTCGTCAAGCCCAAGCTGACCAAACATGGGAAGCTCGAAGAGGTGACTGGCCAGTTTTTTGGTGCTTTTACACCTCCGCCAACAAACTAGACACTCCGCTTTACCGTGGGGCAGAGCGCTTCATATGCCCTGGATCAACTGGTCTTGGATCTCCATTTGGAGGAGCCAAGACGAGACGATCTGGATCACCTCCTGCGAGAATTGTCATGGGTGAGAACGTCGGAGCTCAGTTCCAAACCAGATCTTTATCTGTCCGTTAGCTCGAACAACCGTAAATTTAGAATTCCGCGAAACCGCCGTGAGGTCCTTCATACCGATGATTTTCTCGGCTTCGAAGTCAACGATGATTTCTACCTGACCGACAGATCGTCGGTCTTTCATCTGCAGCCGACCAAACGAGAGGGTTACGCGCGTCTTGCGCCGTCATTTTTTACCAGGCCTGGGTTGGTGCAAGGAAACTTCTGGTGTTTTGGTTTGCTTAAGCTGCTTCGACCGCTGGGTGTCTATAGCCTTCATACAGCGGGGCTTGCCACCCGGGATGGGCATGGACTCCTCCTTGTCGGCGCCTCTGGGAGTGGCAAATCGACACTGGCCTTAGGACTGATCCAGGAGGGGTGGAAGTATCTTTCCGACGATGCTGTCCTTCTGCGGCATGGATCGGAAGGGATCGAAGCTCTGGCTTGCCGGAGGAGTTTCTATATCGACGCCGTGAGAGCCTCCAAGTATTCTGATCTTTCGCTGGGCGAGGAGGCTCCGGACTCCAGCGGAAGACATCGGCGTAGGGTTGGCATTGATGAGGCCTATCCCAAGCAATATGTACCTCGGTGTATCCCCCGTATTGTGATCTTTCCTCAGATCAAAGGCCAGGCTCAAAGCACGCTGATGCGCGTTGGTGGTGTTCGCGCGTTAGGAGGTCTACTCGCCCAGAGTGCCCCGCAACTGTTTGACCGAAGCACCATGGCGCAACATTTAGAAACGCTCAAGAGACTGTTGCAGCAGACGGAAACTTACGAACTCCATGCCGGGCGGGATCTTTATCACGTGCCGGCGAAGCTCATTGATCTGATACACCAGGCGCGGGGAGCGCAAAATTGGCACGGATCGTCATTGAACTAACCAATCGCTGCAACTTGAGCTGCGGTCACTGCTTTGAGGAGCGACACGCTGCAACGGGAGATCTGCCTCTGGAAATCTTGGAAAAGGTGCTCCGTGAAGGGAAAAGCTGCGGGATCGAGCAAATAAGTTTTACCGGCGGGGAGCCGACTATCCATCGCCAGTTCAAGAAAATCGTCGACCGCATGTCCGAAGCCGGCTACCGGTTTAGCTTTGTCAGTAACGGCGCGAGTTTCTCCCGGATTTACCCATTGCTACTGAAGCACCGTAACTGGTTTGCCGGCGTCACCTTTAGCTTGGATGGAGCACGAGAAGAGACCCATGATCAACTACGAGGCAAAGGATCGTACCGGTCCGTGATGCGGGCCGCCAGTGTCTGCGTTTTCAAGGATTTGCCATTTACCATCAATATGGTGCTAACGTCGCAGAACCGGACGGAGATCAACGAGATGGTCGAACTTGCGGAACGGTTGGGCAGCGGCGGCGTCCGCTTTGGGCACCTGATGCCGACTGCGGAGACAGCCCTGCGTAAGCTCGATCTAACTCCGGATGAGCGGCGAGAGGTGGAGTCTCAAATCTGGGGACTTAAGAAAAGCGTCCCTATACCTATTGGAATGGCCCCCGGTTATTTCAGCGACTCGCCTTTTTTCCCCTGCGGTCCGCTGGAGCTTGAAGAATACAACCTTGATTATAACGGAAACTTGACTCTTTGCTGCCAGCTTTCCGGCCACTCCGGGGCAAACTCCGGTACAGATTTTATAGGTAACCTGCATGAAATAGGCCTTTCGGAGGCCTGTGAGCGCTTTCAACGGCGGGTGGCAACCTACCTTGCCGACAAGCGGGGCAAGATTAACAGAGGACAATTCGGCCAGCTAGACTATTTTCCTTGCTGGTACTGTCTGAAGTATCTCGGCAAGACCTCATGGCTCAATAATTTGCCGAACCATCCATGGAAACGAGAAGAAGACAGTGAAGAAATGAGGATCCATGCCAACGTTCGATGAGGTCGTCAGGCCTCACTCCCAGGTGGTCGATACAAAGCTTGACGAAGGCGAGGTCGTCCTTCTCCACCTGGAGAGCAAAATGTATTACAGCCTAAATCCCACCGGCGAGCGCATCTGGCAGGGATTGAAAGAAGGTTTAACCCTCAAGGAAATCAGCCGGCGTCTCCAGGAAGAATTTGATGTGGAGGCCAATAGCGCTGATAAAAGCGTTCTTGATCTAGTGACCGAACTCTGCGAGCAAAAGCTGGCTTTACCGGATAGCGGGAGTTCTTAAGTGGAGCTCTCACGTGAGAGAAGACTCTTACTGGCTTGTGCACGAGCCAGGCTGACAGCCGAGGAGTGCCAGCGGATAGCTGAGCTGGCGGGCGCTGATCTAGATTGGGATCAGTTTGTCTCGACTTCCTATGCTCACGGCATTGCGCCGCTTATCTATCACAGTCTTCAACAAAGCGCTGTGATTGACCGAGTCCCATCGGGGGCAGCAAAAGCCCTTCGCAATTCCTACTATCTTAATGCGGCTAGAAATAACCTCCTCTACACTGAACTTGCAAGAATACTGACTGCGCTTAGTGGTCAGAGTATCGAGGTTATCGTTCTCAAGGGCGCCGCCTTGGCCGAAACCGTGTATGCGCACCGCGCACTGAGGCCCATGTCGGATATTGATCTGTTGGTGAAAAGCGAAAGACTCGCTGACACGGAAACCACGCTACTTAATATGGGTTATGCGCTCGACTCAAATTTGAAGGCGCATCATCAAGACCATCACTACCATTGGGTGTTCATGAAAAAAGCTGCTCCAAGCGTCGAAATTCATTGGCATGTTCAACATCCTACAGATCCCTTCATGGTTGATATTGAAGGCTGTTGGAGAAGGGCGGAGTCGGTCAGCATAGCAGGTGTCGAAGCATTAGTATTTTCGCCGGCGGATCTCTTGCTGCATTTGTGTCAACATCTCGGGCAACACAAGTTTACCGGTGGGATCCGCCCACTCTGTGATATTTCCGAGGCGACGAAGTACTACGGCGATCGAGTCGATTGGCTGGAAGTCGTAAGGATTTCGTCAGCATGGGGAATGGACGCGTGCGCTTATCTCATGTTCCGGCTGGCCGGGGAACTGCTTGATGCGCCGATTCCCGACGATTGCGTGCGCAAACTCAGGCCGGTGAATTTCAATCCGGAAGTCATCGGTTGGGCGAGAGAAGCACTTCTGGGGTACGAACCGTGTCCCGCGGTTTTTCCTGATCTCGTGAAGCTTTTTTGGAAAGGCCTTTCCGCGAAGGAGAGATGGGCGATTCTGCAAAAGACGCTTTCCCGCGATACCGTTGCCCGATATGCAAACGAACCTATGGCTGCCAAGAGAGGCTACTTGTACTACCCATTACGCATGAAACACCTGCTGACTCAATACGGTCCGACGGTGGGGCAATTATGGGCGGGGAACCGGAGGATACGAGCTGCCGCCGAAACCGAAGCGAAACAACAGCGATTAACCAAATGGCTCTCTGAAGCATCACTGAATACGTAGCGTCATCGTCAATCAACTATTCACCTTTTCCTCAGGTTAGAATCACTAGCTTGGCGAGGGGAGACCACAAAGGACGCAAAATGTTTCAGTCGACGTGGTAGAACTCGGCGCAGTTGTCCCACAGAATTTTGCGTTTGTCGTCCCGGCTGATTTCAAGCTTTAGGAAACTCTCCACCGCGTGGGGAAATTTGGAATCACCGTGGGGATAGTCGGTGGAGAAGACCAGCCTATCCGTGCCGATGAAGTCGATCACGTATTTGACTCCGGCTTCGTCGGGTTCCACCGACACAAAGACTTGGCGCTTGAAGTATTCACTGGGTGCCATCGTGAGATCCTTAGCCCAGACGTCGCCCTCGCGCTCCCAGCCCTCGTCCAGCCGCCAAAGCAACCAGGGGAGCCAAGTGCAGTTGGCTTCCAGAAATGCCACGCGAAGTTTGGGATGGCGTGCCAAGACGCCGCCGGAACAGAGACTAACCAAGCCCAGCATCTGTTCCATGGGCTGCGCGACAATTCGCCGCAGCATGAAATTGGGCTCAAAGTTATCGCCGATCTGTCTGCCCGCGGTGGAAGAGGATTCGTGGAACCCAAGCGGAATCTCCAGTTCCTCGAGCAGGGACCAAAGTGGTTCGTAGTAATCGTCGTGCCAGTTGCGCCCATTGGTAATGTTGGAGCGCATGAAGATCGCGCGAAAGCCCAGTTCCTTAACGCATCGCCTAGTTTCAGCCACCGCCTCATCGATGTCGAAGGGTGATATCATCCCGGCGCCGAGTAAACGATTGGGATCTTTCTCGCAAAAATCGTATAGCCAGTTGTTGTAGGCGCTGGCTAACGCTGCCGCGAATTTGAATTCCATGTTCGGCTCGGCGAGCACTTGCAGGCCCCGCGTGGGATAGAGTACGGCGACGTCGATTCCCTCGACATCCATCGCTTCGAGTTGAACTTCCGCGGTCCATCCCCGATCCGCAAGGGGACCATAGATTCCCTGGTTCTTCTGAAAGTTGCGGCCTTGATTCGAGTTTCGTTTTCCATGGGTTTGCGGCAGACCCCAGAGCCGGCCGTCGGGATGGGCCATTCTGAGGTCGCGAACATTCTCGCTGGTCAGACCCCGCGGTGCTTGGCTCTTGAATTTTGATTCGATGTAGCGCTCCCAGAGGTCAACGGGTTCCATCAAGTGCATGTCGCTGTCGAGAATTCTTTGCCCATCTCTAGCCATGGGTTGCCTCCGTGAGGTGCTACTCGCCGCGCCAAGAGACTGTGTCGACTTTGTCACAGCCTGAAAATGCGACATGCTTCGCTTTTGCTCAGCATGACATTGATGAGACTGCGCGTATTGCGACACAGTCTCCAAGGCGTGGCGGTCAGGTTTGATTCTTGTATAGTACATTTATCGAGGCTGTCAAAGAAACCTAAGCCATGACTCGCCGGCTTTTCTGGCTGGGATCGATCTGTTAGTTTAGCTAAATAGATTTTGGACTATAGGAGGAATGATGAGACTTCACCGGCTTCGCCTCTGGGCAACATCAGCAGCACTCGTCTTGGCATTGTTGGTTTTTGCCGCAGCACATTCCCAGTCAGTTTCCAGCGCGCCGTCCATAACCGTGTATGCCAACCCGACGTGAGGTTGCTGCACGGCGTGGGTGGGTCACCTGCAAGCGAACGGTTTCAAGGTGCTGAAAAAAGATGTTTCGGGGAAGCAATTCACTGACGTAAAAAGCAATTACGGAGTCCCGCGGCGGCTCTATTCCTGCCACACAGCGGTGATCGATGGGTACATTGTCGAAGGGCATGTGCCCGCGGATCTTATCAAGCGGATGTTGAAAGAAAAACCAGCGATTGTCGGCCTTGCGGTGCCGGGAATGCCGGTGGGCTCGCCGGGCATGGAAGGGCCGAATCCGGAGCCCTATGAGGTCTTCACCTTCGATAAACAAGGCCGCACGACGGTGTATGCGCGGCGATAGAATTTCCCAGGACGAGTTACGAGGCGGAAGAGCGCGTGAAACCTTAGCTATTTTCATTCGATATGTCGGCCGTAATTGAGGATGGCCCCAAGATCTCTGCCGAGCAAGTTCGTCGGAATAGGGAAGTCGGAAGCGACCGTTGGTTGTTTGGTTGGCGCATTCAGAATCTCACAGAGCAACCGATGAAGTTCCTTGCCGCCCGGTGTCCCCACGGACAATTTAGGAGCGCTGAACGGTTCTTCGGTCCGCCGCTCTATGCCGCCGTCGGGAAAAACGCGACTATCGAGATGCCGGTGCGCTGCGACGAGCCGGCGGGAGCTGTGATTGAGAATGGGTTTCTGATTCTTTTGGTCGAATGGCTCGACAAGCAGTGGAGAATTTTCGTGAGGTTGCGCGTAACGATCAACCAACAAGGTGAACCCGAGACGGCAACCGAGCTGATTACAACTCAACGGGTGGGTTTTTCCGGATTCGGCTAAGCTGAAAGGGGTCCAATGGCGGAAAGCGATCGAGATTTCCTTATCCTGCAAAAAATGCGCGGTTGACGGCGCAACTGAGGCCTCGGCTTCGAAGAGACCACGGGCATGGTCTCCAATTCGCTAAAGATCAGCCAAGAGGAAGTCGTCAAAGCCCTGGATAGGCTGCGGCGAGAAAAGGCCGATAATCCGGAGTATCAGAAGCTGCGGAAAGATCTGCCGAAGAATTGGCCGCTGTAGAACCAGTTCAACGTTCAAGGTTCCGAGTTAGGAAACCTCTGACCTGAAACCCGAAACCTGACACCCAAAACCAATAATCTGTTGTTGCGCTAGGGCTGATGGGATGGAGGTAGCTTCACGGACGGTTGTCGCAGCTGCAGGCCGGTAACGCCACTCCAGAACTCTCGCTTGCCGGTCATCGCCTGGACGTGGCCGTCCCATTCCAAAGTAAAGGCAGTCAAACCGAGCTTAACGGCTGCGCGGACTTTATCTTGAGTTTCAGTGTCGTTTGCCAAGAGCCGGATGGCGTCGATCTGGCGCCGTCCGTGCCCCTCGTCTTCCTCCGCGTGAAGTCTGTAGGTTTCCGCCGCACGCGGGGAGAAGCCATAATGGCCGGTCAGCTCACGATAGACTTTGTCCGAGACTTGGCCTGGGCCTCCGAGTTGGCTTTCGACGAAGGCCAGCATCGCGACGCCTTCCAACGCGGACCGCCGCTGGCAGCAGCCTGTAATCATCTCGATGGCGGCCAAGGTTCCGGGGGCGGCCTCGGCGCGGTCCGCTTCCTCGCGGGAGATGCCGCCCTCTTCGAGAAACTGGAGCATAATATCGACGTGGGTTCGCTCTCCGCCCAGCTCCTCCATGAAGTTTTCCAGGATGGTCTGCATCAGCTCGTAGTTCTTATCGCTGACTGCGTTGATGGCCATATAGCCGAAGAAGATCGGATTGGTTCGGATGCGCAGATAGTGCTGCACCTCGGCGAGAATGATCTGCTCCCGGCTCCAACGATGCTGCAGGATGCCCTGGAACCAGGGATGCAGCTCCATGGGAACTTCCCGCGTGTAGCCCCAAAGCTCTTCGATAAAGTCGTCCGAAGCCATTGAAAATCACCCTGCGGCTGCGCGCGTAGCCGTCTTCCCGGTTTCAAGCCGGTCTCTCAAGCGCGGATAAAAGCGCAAGGGATTGTCCCAGAAAATTTTGCGCTTCAACTCGTCGCTGACATCCTTGCGATTGATCAGGTTGGGGATATCGTGGCTAAAATCCCGTTGATCGCGTTCGTGGGGATAATCCGAAGCCCAGATCAGCGAGTTCTCATTGGCCACCTGAGCGGCCAGAGGGAGGGCCGATTCTTCAACCTCCACCGCAAAAAAAATGTTCCCTTGCTTCACGTACTCACTGGGCTTGCGCTTGCAGCGCGGCGAGTAGTGGCCTTTGCGCTCCTGCTCCTCGTCCATGCGATCCATCAGGTAAGGAACCCAACCGACGCCGCATTCGATGCAGCCAAAGCGGAAGTTTGGAAACAGTTCGAAGATCCCCTCGAACATCAGGCTGACGAATTGCCGCATTTGCGCGAAGGGATGTTCCAAAGTATGGGCGATGGTAAAATTGTTAAGAAGATCAAGGCCCAGCGCCGGCATGCTCAAGCCTCCGTGAGTCGAAACCGGCACGTCCAGCTTTTGGGCTTCCTCCCAGAGAGGATAAAACTCCGGCCCGCTATAGAGCCGGCCGGCCGGCGCCACCGCCGGCAGCACAGCCCCGACCATGCCAAGCTCGTTGACCGCCCGGCGGAGCTCTTTCACGGCCTCGGAGATATCCTGCACCGGCAATAGGGCAACGCCCACTAACCGCGGACTTACCGCCATGAACTTGTTATAGAGCCAATCGTTATAGGCGCGCGCCATGCAGACTGCCCAGTCCCGGTCTTGAATCGCCGCATGGGTGAGACCCTGAGTCGGATAGAGAACCGTGAGCTCGATCTGGTTCTTATCGAGAAAGTCCAGCCAGTGATTCGCCTTGGGACCTTCGCCGCCACCGGCCCAGCCGCCCTTTTGCCTGAGGGATCGGAGATAGCCGTCCATGGTGAGACCGGGCCAGAACGAATAGCTCTTGTGCCACTCGAGATCCTTGTAGGGAGGTCCAATGAATTCGCGCAGCTCTTCGTCCAGCTCCATCACATGGCCGTCGGCGTCGATAATGCGATAATCAGCCATTCGTCTAACCTCCTGTCAAACTTTCGATTACCTAAATTTAAGCTTTAGTTTTTGCCCTGGGCCGAGGGCCTAAGTATTTCTGGTGTTTTCGGTAAACAGCTCCGTCACGGTCAGGGTACGGGCAAGCATACCTTGCTGCTCGGCGAACGTGATCATGTTCTGGATGTCGTGATGGTTCTCTTTGAGCCCCTGGTAGAACGGATGCTTGCCAAAGAACTTACGCTCTTCTTCCAGATAAGAGCGGCCCCAGGCGAAACTCAAGCGATGGGGTTGCTGCATGAACTCATCATAGGCGCGGCGCGATGCCATGAACGCCTCGAACAAACTGGTGGCCACCCAAGGATCGTTCCTGAGGATATCGGTCTTGATAATGATCGGATGCATGATCGGGAAAATCTTTGCCTTTTGGTAATACTCGCGTTCGTCCTGTTCGAAGTGAGAGAATAAGCGCTCCACGGTGCCTTCGCCTCGAATCCAGGCTTCGGGCAGGTCCGGTTCCGCCTCCGCATCGACTTTGCCCTCTAAGAGTAGATCCTCCAATCGCCACTTCCCGTCAACCTGCTCGACTTTAATGGACGGGGGAAGCTTGGAGCCCACCGGCTCCTTATTGGTGATCACCCAGGTGACATCGGTCACGGGGAGATCGTAAGTGTTGTGAAACATCCCCTTGGTGATCAAAGCTAAAGTGTTTTCGTAACTTCTCAAGCCGATGCGAGCGCCCTTCAAGTCGGCAGGTTTCTTGATCCCGGAACCGGAACGGACAAAGCAGAATTTGTGGGTGAACATCCGGCGCGGAAAAAACGGAATCGCATGGAACCAGCCGACATCCTGGCTCTTGGCCACCAGATAGGACGACATGGAGAACTCGCAAGCATCGTATTCGCCGTGATGGTACATCCGCTGATGGCGCGTACCGCTTTCGACGGTTAGCAGATTGAGATCGATGCCTTCGGCCTGCACGGTGCCGTCGCGCAGCGGTTGTAAATAATCGTATTTATCGCAAGCGACTGTAAGTTTTAATTTGGCCATTCTAGGTTCCTCTTCTCGACGACTTATGGACGTACGATATTGCAGCTTCGCACGCCAGTCAATGAGCGCTCGTACGTTGACAGTTTCGGAACGGGAGTGTTAAGGCATAACAGGGTTTCAGGTGTCGGGTTTCAGAGAAGAGGAAAGGGGGGAGTGCGACATGCGATTCAAAGATAGATCAGTCATTATTACCGGCGGCGGCGGCAAGATCGGCAAGGCCTATGCCTTGGGGTTTGCGAAGGAGGGAGCAAAAGTTGCCCTGCCGGATATCGCGAGCGCCGATCATGTCGTTAAGGCGATTCGCGATATGGGCGGCACGGCCATCAGCATGGCTTGCGATGTGTCCGATGAGAAAAGTGTGAAGTCCATGGTTGACGAAGTGGCCAAGCAATTCGGAGGCGTCGACGTGCTGGTCAACAATGCTGCATATTTCATGACCGTGAAGAAAAGCCCGTTCTGGGAAATGGAAGTTGACGAGTTCGACAAAGCGATGGCGGTGAATGTCCGTGGCTCATGGCTGTGCGCCAAAGCGGCTTTTCCGCATATGAAAAAGCAAGGCAAAGGGAAAATTATCAACATCTCGTCGGGTACCGCGCTAAACGGCGGCCAGAACTACATCCACTACGTGACTTCCAAAGGCGCCTTGATCGCAATGACGCGGGCGATGGCCCGCGAAGTCGGCGACCACAATATTTGCGTCAATACGGTCTGCCCCGGCTTTGTCGTGACGGAAGGGCGGCAGGTTGATCCGGCATTTAACGCCAACCGGGTCGCGAACCGCGCGTTGAAACGGGTCCAGGTGGAGAACGATTTGGTCGGCACGGTTCTTTTCTTGGCTTCGCCGGAAAGTGATTTCATGACCGGGCAACTGCTCAACGTAGACGGCGGTGCCCACTTTGTCGGATAACTCCACTTAGTGGTTTAAATACAAGGATTTTAAAATGCGTTTCGAAAACAAGTCGGTCATCATCACCGGCGGGGGCGGAAAGATCGCCAAAGCCTACGCGATGGCTTTCGCGAAAGAAGGTGCGAAGGTTTCGTTGCCGGACATCGCCAGCGCCGATCATGTCGTTAAGGCGATTCAAGACATGGGCGGCACCGCCATCAGCATGAAGTGCGACGTGTCGGATGAACAAAGCGTCAAGGCGATGGTGGATGAAACAGCGAAGCAGTTCGGGACCGTTGACGTTCTCATCAACAACGCCGCCTATTTTATGAGTGTGTGGAAGGGACCGTTTTGGGAAATGAAGGTCGAAGAGTTCGACAAGGCAATGGCGGTCAATGTTCGCGGCTCATGGCTGTGCGCTAAAGCAGCCGTGCCGCACATGCAAAAACAGCAGAAGGGGAAGGTCGTCAATATTTCTTCCAACGTGGCGCTCACGGGCAATCCCAACTACATCCACTATGTGACGTCCAAGGGCGCAATCATTGCCATGACCCGGGCCATGGCGCGGGAGTTGGGCGACTGGAATATTTGCGTGAACACGGTCACGCCTGGATTTGTCGTCACCGAAGGACGCCAGGTGGATCCCGAGTATGAAAAGATTCGCGCCCAGCAGCGCAGCATCAAGCGCTCTCAGGTCGAAACCGATTTGGTCGGCGCCGTGCTGTTTCTATCTTCCCCGGAGAGCGATTTCATGACCGGCCAGCTGCTGAACGTGGACGGCGGGTTTCAATTCGTCGGATAACGGCTGTTGGGTACTCGCAGCCTGCTGAAGAATCGGATTCATGCTTCGACAAAGCATGTCCTGAGCAAAGTCGAAGGGCTCAGCACGAACGGAAAAACCTGAGCTTTTCTCCTCCGTTCACCCTGAGACTCGAAGGGTGTTAGTTTCTTTGCCATATGTATTGCTATGGCTGGTTTTTAACGCAACGCTCAGCCGATCTCGCAATGAACGCTGAAGGGCGCGGGCGGTTTTGCCGATCAAGTTTGCGCCCGGCTCGTATTATCGAACGAAACCGCCTTGCTCGAGTCTTTGCATGATGGAAACGTCGATAAGGTCTTCCGGCTTTAACTGAGCAATCTTTGGGTTTCGTAGGCCCATTACCTGAATCGTCGCTTTTACCGCGTCAAGATTCGGATAGGGTTTGCGCTCGACTTTGGGAATGAGATCCGCGTAAGCCTTGTCGGCGTCTTTGCTGTCGAGAAGCAGGTGTCGAGCCAGAATCTGGGTCACTTTAACCCGGTTGGCCGGATCGAGCATGTAGCCGTTGCCCTCGACAATAGCCTTGACCACGGCTTCAACCACCCGTGGTTTTTCTTTCAGATAACGCCGGTTGGTGACTAACGCGTTGTTAATAAAGGGGACGCCGAGCTGCTCCAGGTTGCCGAGATAGGAAAACCCCCGCTCTTTAAGCGGGGCTGAAACAGATGGATCGATCACCGTGGCGTCGATGCGGCCCGCAATCAGTGCTTGGGCCCGGGTCGGCTCGTCGCCGATGGCCAGAAAGGTTATACGATCTCTCTTCTCGTCGAGTTTAAAATGCTGAAGCATCAAAAAAGAGGCGACATGAGAGGAACTGCCGAAGCTGCTCACGGCCAGGGTCTTGCTCTTGAGGTCATCCGGCTGTTTGATGTCTGGCTTAGCCCAAATGTCGTACGTGAGTCGGTTGGTGATTCCTAAAATCATGACCGTGTCGGCGCCGCCGGCGACCGCGGAAGCGACGAGTGTGGCGCCGGTAAAACCCATAGGCGCCGAGTCAGAGAGGATCGCCTGGGTCATTCTCACGCCGCCGGTGATGAGCACGACGTTAACGTCAGCACCATACTTGCGAAATAGGCCCAGTTCCTTTGGGACCCACAACGCGGCGATGTCATTGCGCATGTTGGAGTGGCCGACGATGATCTTTTGCAGCTCTTGACCAGCGGCCGAGCCAGCGATGGCAAGCAGGATGGCTCCAACGACCAACGCACCAATTTCCTGATATTTGTTCACGGTGCCCCCCGACCTTACTCTTGTTCTTGTCTGGTGATTTCCTTCACCTAACCAACGCAACGCATTCTAGTCCTCCCAAGAATCGACCGTCAACCTCATCGGGCTTCGTTTGACACTGCATTTTGACGGCTGGTATACGCGTCTTGGAAGCAATGGAGTGGGCTTTTATTTGGCGCATTGAACATCAAAGAAGGAGAGCGCTGTGGCTGTCAAAAGTGACCGGGATGTCTTGATCCTCAACAACGATGAAGTCGAAAAACTCCTGTCCATCAAAGACGTGATCCGGGTACTGGACGAGGCCTACCTGGACCTGGACAAAGGGTTGACGGCCAACAGACCGCGAACGTTTACCTTCTCACCGACACCACATGGCCGGTTCGTCGCCAATACTCACGAGGGAATTATCTCCACGAAGGAGGTCTACGATATTCGGATCGTGACGCACAGCCGCCCTGATCCGAGGATCGATCCGACGAGAGTGAATTATTTTCACGGCGCGCTAAACTGTTCACTGGATTTGCTTTACGACATCAACAGCGGCGATTTGCTGGCGATCATTCATGACGGTTATCTGCAGAAAATGCGTGTCCAGGCCACCAACGCCATCGCCGCGCGCTATATGGCGAAGAAAAACACCGCGAGCATGGCGCTCATCGGCTCCGGCTGGCAGGCCACGGCCGCCATCGAATCGATGCGCTGCGTTCGCCCGATTCAAAAGGTCAACGTGTTTAGCCGCAGCCGCGAGAATCGGCGGAAGTTCGTTGAACAGATGTCCGGCCTATACAAAGACATGGAGATCCAAGATTTTGATGAAGCCGAACAAGCTATTCGGGGCACTGATATGGTGGTAGCCGCTACCAATTCGAAGGTTCCGGTCTGCAAGGGCGAATGGTTAAACAAAGGGATGCATCTGACCGGCGTGTTGCCCGATGAGTTTGATTTGGAATGCTACCAGCGTGCTGACCACATCGTCATTTTTAATCGGCTCCATGGCAGAGACTACGCGTTGCGGCGGGGCCCTGAGGAAGAGCCCATAGACATTCCACCCCACGCGGAGCTGATTAAAGACGCGCCGGAGATCGCAGACCTGGTATCGGAGAAGGTCCCCGGCAGGGAGAGCGACGAACAAATCACCATCTTTGCTAACGGCGGGCATGGCTGGGGACATGACGGGGGCCCAGGGTACGGGATCCAATTCACCGCCATGGCAAAGTTAATCTATGACTTGGCCAAGGATAAAGGCGTAGGTCGCAAACTGCCTTTGGAGTGGTTCCAGCAAGATGTGAACTCTTGAGTAGAGAGAAAGGGCTGCCTTCAACCGGCCGGCATTTGACGAACGGCTGAGCCTAGACGCACAGCGAGCCAAGCACCGGCCAAGTCATCATAACTTTGCGCTCCTATGCCATCGCCCGCCATGGCTCACCGTTCGATTGCGGCTTTCCTAAACTCATGAATAATCCGGGCCGGCATGGGGGAACATCTAAAGCCGCCATTAAGTTCCAGACGCTAGGCTCCATCAACGTTGCTTGTAGAGCCCGTCGATGTAGCCGTTATCATCGAATTCTCTGATGATACTCATGTCGGCGAACTCCTCCGGTCGCGCGGCGCGAGCCTTGGGATCTTTTTCGCCCAACTCTGCAAGAGCTTCTTTGATGGCGTCCAACGAAGGATAAGGTTTGTTTGGAACCAGGCGGGAAAAGAACTGGTAGCTGTCCTCCAAGGCTTCGTTATCGTTGGTCTTGATGTATTTCGCGATCACTTTCTTGCTGAAGTCCTTCTGCGTTTTGTAAACATAAATGCCTTCCAGCAATGCCCGGGTAAATTTTCGCGCCGTGTCGCGCCTTTCACGAAGGTAAGACACCCGAGAAACGACCGGCGTCGTGGGATAAGCGCCGCCGAAATCCTCCGGTTCCGCGATGATGTTCAAGTTGAATTTGCGCGCGAGGTTGGTTACCGGCGGCTGCGCCACCATGCCGTGGACCTGCTTGGTTTGAATCGCTGCCAGCCTGGCCGGCTGGCCTCCAGGGATCTGTAGTACAGCGACGTCGACATCCGGTTTCAATCCCCACTTCAAAAGAATTTTTCTCGTCGCGTAATCGGAATTGGAACCGAAGCGGCTGACGGAGAGTTTTTTGCCCCTGAGATCTTCCGGTTTTTTGATTTCGGGGGAGACGATCATGCTGTAAGCCAGCACGTTCAGCAGTCCGGCGATGAGGGTCACATCGGCGCCGCGCAATCGCGCCACCACGGGAGCGTTGCCGCCGACCTGCGCGATCGGTACATCTCCGGACATCAAAGCTTGGGTCGCTTTGGATCCGCCGTCGACGTAAATCATCGTTACGTCCAAGCCGTTTTTCTCGAACAGCCCGGCTTCCTTGGTGATCCAAAAAGGCGCCTGCGATCCGGCGATGGCGCTCCAGCCGATGGTAAGGCGTTCCATATTAGCCAAGGCCGCTCCGGCGATGGCGGGATGCGCCGCCGCTGAAAGAAGCACCAGGACGATCAGCGATTGAAGGTCTCGCCTTTTCATTTTCGCCTGCCTACCAGCCGCAAAGGATGGTTTTTGCTCCCGTCCTATATTTCTTCGTGTTGAAACCCGGAACTTTGAACCTGGAACATTGAACTGGCGTCGTCTTCGATCATGCCGCGCTTTCCCATTTATTGATATCCACTTCCCAGCCTTTGGTTTGAGACAGGTCCAGGGCGTTACCCTCGGGGTCGCGGAAGCGAACCTCCGCGTAGGGCCGCGTCGACGGACGGGGCACGATCTTCAGCACGCTGCTCAATTCGGCCATCACCCCTTGCATGTCGTTGACTAGAAAGCCGATATGGTTGATGCCGAATCG
>DAIRFP010000119.1:0-15087 GCA_036794995.1 Thermodesulfobacteriota bacterium
TCGACGAAGAGCAAGAGGTCGGGGGCTGACTCACCTTGCTTGAGTTCGAGTAGCTTCTCTTGGAGTTCCAGGGCGGCGAGATAGTTCATGGGACCCAAGTCTTTGTAAAGCAGTTTAGCCATGGCGTGATTTAGTTCTATCGTCCACACTCGGATCTTTCAAGGTGTGTGGGTGGGGATTGGCTGAACAGAAACGGTATGCGCGTCCGACTCGTTGTCTTGCTCTCCTGCCGCGAAATCGCATAAAATCCGCAGGAATTTCGGTAATTCATTTTGGAATTGGGTGTTGGGTTCGCCTTTCTCGAACTGCAAAAGCACAAACCTTGTTCGAGTGACCTCTACACACACCTTTGAACACCTACCGTGTTTAGTTCGATCGTTTCACGTCAAGATTGAGATCACATCTATTCCTCGCGGGTGGCATCCGTTAACGGTTGCCGGTGAGGAATCTCTGAAGTGCGTTACCTGCTTCGATCGTTATTCCGAGCAAACTCGCGCGATCCTCGCTTCTGCGAAGAAGTCTGATTCGAAAACCACTAAAATTCACGGCGTCTGGATTCCCGCTTTCGCGAGAATGACGGAGTCGGACCGTCGACGGCGTAAATGGACTCTATATCCAGGACATAAGTGTTAAGTCCACGTGGTTGTCCGATCAATCGTCGCCTAAGTCGTTGTTCCCGATTGACTCGATAATCCCTGACGGCTACATTCGACGAAATTTCGAAGCGGGACACCCACCCCATGTCACAACCCTCATTCAATCCTCCCTGGTTCGTGCGCAAAGATCTCGATGGTTTTTTCGGTTTGATGATCGACAACCTGATTCAGTTGATTCTGATCGTCAGTTTATGCCGCGAGCTGATCCATTTGCCGGACAGTTTCATCTTCGGGCGCATCTTGCCCGGCGCGGCGATTTCTATTCTAGTGGGCAACTTGTTCTATGCCTGGCAGGCGCGTGAGTTGGCGCGGGAAACCGGCAGGGAAGACGTAACCGCACTCCCTTACGGCATCAACACAGTGAGTCTATTCGCTTTTATTTTTTTCATCATGCTGCCGATCTACCAGGAGACCAAGGATCCTGTGTGGGCATGGAAGGTCGGGCTCGTCGCTTGCTTTCTCAACGGGGTCATCGAAATCGCCGGCGCCTTTGTTGCCGAGAGCGTGCGACGGGTCACGCCACGGGCGGCATTGCTTTCGGCTCTGGCCGGGATCGCCATCACCTTCATCTCCATGGATTTCACCTTCAAGATCTTTGCCCAGCCGTTGGTTGCCATGGTGCCCATGGCGATCATTTTTGTCGCCTATTTCTCGCACCAAAGGTTTCCCTTCGGCCTCCCGGGAGGACTGGTTGCCATTACCGTTGGTGTCATCTTGGGGTGGTTGCTCGGGACCATGAGCGGAAAACCATCGAATGTCGGTTTTGCACTGGCTCTCCCGGCCTTTGCGGGCGGCTCGCTTTGGGAGGCGCTGTTCCACCCGGCGTTTCTGAATTATGTTTCTGTGATCCTTCCCATGGGCATCTTCAACGTTGTCGGTTCATTGCAAAACATCGAGAGCGCCGAAGCTGCGGGGGACCGCTACCGCACGTTCCCGTCTCTGATGGCGAACGGGATCGGTTCCGTGGTGGCGGCGCTATTCGGCAGCGTCTTTGCCACAACGATCTACATCGGCCATCCCGGTTGGAAACGGTTGGGGGCGCGTTCGGGTTACTCCGCTTTGAACGGAATCTTCATCAGTTTCCTCTGCCTGACCGGCACGATCCAGGCCGTGCTCAACTTTATTCCTCTCGAAGCCGGCATTGGCATTCTGCTCTACATCGGCATCATCATCGTCGCCCAGTCGTTTCAGGAGACGCCAAAAGAACATGCTCCAGCGGTGGCGCTGGGGATCGTTCCCGCATTGGCAGCCTGGGGTTTGTTGATGATCGAGACCGGAGCAAGAACGGCGGGAAAGTCCCTTTTTGAATTGGGATTGGCCCCCTTTGCCCAAAATTTAGCGATTCACGGTATGATCGCACTCGAGCGCGGCTTCATCTTCACCTCGATGATTCTCGCGGCGATCGGCGTAGCTTTGATCGAACGACAATTCGTCACGGCTGGGACGTGGTCCTTAGTGGCGGCGTTCCTGTCGGCCGTCGGGATTATTCACGCCTACGATTTGACACCAGGAGGGATTGTGAGTCGTTTCGGATGGCTTGCCGCGCCGGAGTTTTTGTTGAGTTATTTACTGCTCGCCCTGGTTTTTTTCGCTACAGCGTTTTTGACGAAGAAGACGTAGGCCCGCCAGATCTCGCTGTCTCCAGTGCTATGCGCGTCTCAGAACTAGCAGCGTGCTGAAACTCTGATTGCGGGCTGCTCAAAAAGACTCAGAGGCGAGGCGCGCGAAGTTCGCATATGGCGGATAGCTTATGGCATATCGTTGGACCATACGAACCATACGCCATAGGCCATCTGGAGCGAGGCGATTGAGCGCAACGAAGCATATGAGGCTTTTTCAGCGGCCTGCTAGCGTGTTGCAGGTGCCTGCGGCGTATACGCTTGATTGTTGATGAGAGTGACTTGCCAATCATTAGCGCCGTTGCGGCTCAGACGTGTCACCCCACAGGGGTCGAGGTGGAAAGTGCGATAGTTGTTTAGGTGGGTTCCTGTGAGGCGGCAGATGATGCCCAAGATCGGGAAATTATGGCTGACCACGACTACGGTTTCTTCGGCGCCGTGACGCCCCACGATTCGATTGAGTCCGTTCCATGCCCGCAGCGCGACGTCCACCAGCCTTTCACCCCCTGGAACCTGAATTTCAGCCGGCTCAGTTCTCCACTTCTGAATGAATTTCGTGTGGTTTTCTTTGATTTCGGCGAATGTCAGACCTTCCAATTCGCCATGATCAAGTTCGCGAACATCGTCCTCGATAAGCACCGGCAGACGGTGGTGTAGGCTGATGAACCCAGCGGTCTGTTGCGCACGCTTGAGATTGCTCGAGTAGATTCCCTGAATCGGTTCGCTAGTGAGCGCCGTCGCAATCCGCTCGGCCTGGCGGATTCCGACCTCGCTGAGATCCAGGTCCGTCGAGCCCTGGCAGCGACCTTGCAAATTCCAGTCTGTGGCACCGTGGCGAACCAAGACAACTTCCACGACATCATCCTCGGCAGGAGCAACGAGACGGAAAATTTCTAGCTTTCTTCCAGGGAGTTGAGATGGACTTGGATCTGAGCTTTGGTCTTCAGGTTTTCGACGAATTGTTGCATGACTTGTTGCCGCATTTCTCCCAAAGCTTGATTGGTAAGCTGTTCCTTTTCCTTATCGAACCGCTCCATATCGGCGTCTTGGTTGGCTTTGAATGTAAAGATGTAGGCGTTGTCTTTTTGGGTATAAATCTTATCCGGCAAGGGCTTCTGTGCCGACAGTGTCAACCCCCCCGATTTGACTTCCGAAAGCTCTCCAATTTTAGGCAGTTGGGCGGCACCACGGGGAAACCACCCGGTTTCCTCCAGTTTTAAACCGTTCTGTTGGGCAAGTTTGCCAAGGTTCTTTTCCTTGCGTAACTCCTCCAACAGGCCTTTCGCCTTTTGCTGCAACATTTCGTGGGCTTTGGATTCCTTCAGGCTGGTCTCAATTTTGGACCGCACCGCTTCGAGCGGTGGAACCTTGGGCTCGTCGCGTTGTTTGATTCTTACAACGTAATAGGCGTTTGTACCCTCGATGACCGGACCGATTTCCTTGGAACTCAAGGAAAGAGCCATCTTGTAGAATTCCGGCGCCTGGCCGATTTCCGGCAGCATCTCGCCCTTGGTAAAAGGCCGGGTCACATTGACCACTGTGCCAGTCTCTTTAGCCAATTTGGCCAAGTCGGCCTCGGCGAGGGCCTTCTCTCTGCTCGAATCCGCAAGTTTAACGGCCTCCCGTTTGCCTTTTTCCGTTTTGAGCGTCCGTGTGATCTCCGCAGTGGCGTCTTTCAAACTCTGGGTTTTCTCCTCCCGGACATCCTCCACCTTGAGAATATGAAGCCCCGCAGGAGTTTCGATGGCATCGCTGATCTGGCCCTTGGCCAGGCCGAAAACGGTCTTATCGAGTAACGGAGGCAATTGCCCTTGGGTCAACCAACCGACATCGCCTCCTTTGACCGCGGTCGAATCCGCCGACTCTTGTTTAGCCAATTGAGCGAAATCCTTTCCCGCTCGCGCCTCTTTCAGGATGCGATCAGCGCGCGTCTGGGCTTCCTCCTTTGGTTTCGCGTCCGCTCCGGCGCGGAGTAGAATATAGCGCACCTTAACTTCTTTGGGTTTGTGGAATTTCGCTTCGCGATTCGCCTGATAATAATCCTCGATTTCCTTGTCGGTAACTTGGGCGGCGGAGGAGAACCGATCGAAGGGGTAAGACAGGTATTCGACTTGGACCTTCAGCGGTTCTTTGAGAGCGTCCTTCTGGCGCTCATAGAAGTTCTTGATCTCTTCTTCGGTTAGCTTTACTTCTGAAAGATACTTGCCGATCGGCAAGCGAATAAAATCGAGATTGATCTTTTCCTGCTCGAAACGATAGCGGTCGCGCACTTCGGCTTCCGTCACATGCACGGCGTCCAATAGAATGCTATAGAGTCGCTGAATCGTCAGTTGTTCTCGCTGTTCTTCTTCGAACTGGCCGGGATTGATTCGGTTAGCGCGCAGTAGCTGGAGGTAGCGTTCCTTGTTGAATCGACCGTTTACTTGAAAGTCGGGGACCTGGGCTATCGCCCTCATCAAATCTTCGTCATTAGCCGCTAGTCCAAGCTTGCGAGCTTCCTGAAGGAGCAGTCGTTTTTGAATAAGCTCTTCGAGCAATGTCCCTCTTAGATTCAAAGTTTTCTCAAGCTCGGGCGTGAGCGAGCCTTTCAAGAGCTCACGGTACCGCTCCAACGCTTTCTGATAATGCAGGGCGAATTCACGTTGCGTGATAACCTCCCCGTTAACTTCAGCGACGTCCTGTGCAGAGGAATCACCCAGCTTGTTGCCGCCGTAGAAGGCGATGAAAACGACAATGATGAGTCCAAGCAGGAAAATGATAATCCAAGAGCGCTTTCGCTTACGCAAGACATCGAGCATGGCGGATAAAACCTTTCGCGACCAAAATAAAACTATTTTTTCATAATAGGAAAAGGTCCCGCCGGTTGCAACCATTGCCGAACCTCCGATAAGCATTTTTCCTTTATTTTTTCATTACCTTGCCAGAAAAGGCCAAATCTGTTACTTTCTCTCAGCTTAGGCCCTTTTTCGCCTGCTTAGAAGGAGTTCGCTGATGTTCGATGCCCTGTTCGGGGTTTTCTCCAACGATCTTGCGATCGATCTTGGCACCGCCAACACGTTGATCTACGTTAAAAACCAGGGGATCGTGTGCAACGAGCCCTCAGTCGTGGCGGTTCAGCAACGAAACGAACGCGGCGGTAAAAAGGTCCTAGCCGTGGGCGCCGAAGCTAAGAGAATGTTAGGCCGTACTCCGGGAAGCATCGTGGCGATCCGGCCGTTAAAGGATGGCGTCATCGCCGATTTTGAAATAACCGAAGCGATGCTCCGTTACTTCATTCAAAAGGTCCACAATCGTCGCACCTTGGTCCGCCCCCGTATCATTGTCGGCGTTCCCTTCGGCATTACCGAAGTAGAGAAGCGGGCTGTGAGAGAATCCGCGGAGTCCGCAGGGGCCAGAGAAGTCTATCTGATCGAAGAGCCGATGGCAGCGGCCATAGGAGCGGGTTTGCCGATCACCGAACCCACGGGAAATATGATTGTCGATATCGGCGGCGGAACCACCGAGGTTGCGGTGATCTCGCTTTCCGGGATTGTTTTTTCCCGTTCCGTCAGAGTAGGCGGCGACAAGATGGATGAGGCCATCGCTCAATTCATCAAAAGGAAATATAATCTTTTGGTGGGGGAGAGGACTGCGGAGCTGATTAAGATCACCATCGGCTCGGCTTATCCGGGCGATGAGATTCAAACCATGGAGATCAAAGGACGGGACCTAGTGGCGGGCGTTCCAAAAACCGTCGTGATCACGGATGAGGAGATCAGGGACTCGCTCCTGGAGCCCATTAACCAAATCGTGGAAGCGGTGCGCCTTTCACTGGAGCGGACGCCTCCTGAACTCGCCTCCGACATCGTGGACCGGGGCATTGTCCTGGCCGGCGGAGGCGCGTTGCTCAGAAATTTAGATATTCTGCTACGCGAGGAAACCGGTTTGCCCGTCATGATGGCGGATGACCCGCTAACGGCGGTGGTCATGGGTGCCGGAAAGGCATTGGATGAAATTTCGCTGCTCAGGGAGGTGGCGGTTCACTGAGTTTCCGAGGCCTCTATGGTTCTCGACCCTTGGAGGCGAAAGCACCTTCCATGTTCGCTTTTCTGCGCAAGAACCAGATTGTTCTTAGCTCCGGCGTTTGCCTTCTCCTGTCGCTTTACATCTTAACTGCCGCCGCACGCGGTCAGCTAAGGAATGACCCCATCGGCCCCATCCTGCTCTGGATTATGCGTCCGCTGCAAATCGGTGCCCAGATGACCACGAATTGGATTCAGGAGATTCAAAGCAGTTACTCGTTGTTGACCGGCTACAAGGCTGAAAACGAGAAGCTCAGAGAACAGATTCAGCAGTTGGAGGTTGAAAAGAATCGGTTGCTGGAAGCGGAAGCTACGAATCAGCGGCTGCAAAAGCTTTTGGAATTCCGTTCCCAGCTACCGCCCGGCATGGTAACGGCTTCTATCATCGCCGACAGCGCGAGTGGCTGGTTCAAGAGTTGCCTCTTGGACAAAGGCAGCGACGAAGGCGTACGTAAGGGGATGGCGGTGGTGACGCCGTTGGGCGTTGTCGGGCAGGTGGTGGCAGTGACCGCACGCACGGCAAAGGTGTTGCTGCTCACCGATCCGAACAGCGGCGTGGACGTCCTCGTTCAGCGAACCAGAGCGCGAGGTATCGTCTCAGGTTCCCTGGATAACGGTCCTATTCTTAAGTATGTGAAGCGGAGCGAAGACATCCAGGAGGGCGACCGGCTGGTCACCTCGGGGCTTAACGGCATTTTTCCCAAGGGCATCGTGGTGGGAACCGTGACCAAAGTGCGCAAACAAACGCTGGGTCTTTTTCAGCACATTGAGGTCATGCCGGCGGTTAGCATGGCGGGAACCGAAGAGGTGCTTATCGTCAAGGGTGAGGCAAACCCGGGGAAAAATTAGCCAGGGGGAAAGGACTCCTATGTTTCGTTGCACCCCATCGCCGCGCTCCAGTTGGCTTATGACGTATGGCTTATAGCGTAGGGTTCGTATGGTCCAACTATATGCCATAAGCTATCAGCCATATGCGAAGTATGCGCGGCTCGTCGCTGAGATGTTTCTGAGCAGCCTGCCAACTGGGTTTTTCGACTAGGATCCACACCGGCGATTGAGTCATAGTATAGAATAGACGATGAAATTGTCGCTTGCTTTCTTTGTCGTGGGCGTGCTCTTGGTGCTGTTACAAACGACTTTTCTCCATCTGCTTCCACTGGGTCCGGTGGTTCCCGACTTGATCCTCGTGCTTTGCGTCTACTGGGGGTTGCACCATCCTACCGTCGGCGCCGTCCTGGGCTCGTTTTTGTTAGGTTACTCGGTTGATGTGGTGTCGAGTCCGATTCTGGGGCTCAACGCCTTTGCGATGTCGCTGGTGTTTCTGGCGGTTTATTTGAGCTCGCGCTCGATTTGGCTGCACCATCCGATGGTGAGTTCCATCGTCGTTCTCTTGGCATCGTTGGTTAAGGGGGCAGCGCTGATTTTGGTCTGGAATGTATTCTTAAGCGTCGACGGCTTCTGGACAGGCGCGGTCCGATATATTCTAATGGAAGCGCTGGTGGCCGCGGTGCTGGCGCCGCTCGTGTTCGCGCTGTTGCGGCGCGGACAGACGTATTTGGAACAGGCCCGGGTGCCGGCGTAGGCTCGAGATGGCATTACTCGCCGATATCAACAGACAAGACGGCGCGCCGGAGCTGCGCAGACGAACTCGCCTGCTTTACGCTATTCTGTTCATTGTATTCGGGGCTCTGATAGTGCGCCTTTCTTTCCTGCAAATCATCGATGGCGAACGCTACACATTTCTTTCCGAGAATAATCGCGTGCGCATCAAGAGAATCCCCGGGACGCGAGGGATGGTTCTCGATCGCGGCGGGCAACTCCTCGTCGATAGCCGCCCTTCCTTCGATCTGCTGTTCGTTGCCGAGGATGCGGAGGCGCCCGAAAGCACGTTGCGTCAGCTGGCGCGCTACCTTGGGCGGGACGAAAAGGAGTTGCTGGCGATCTTTGAAGAGAACAAACGACGGCCCGCTTTTGAGGAAGTGGTGATTGGCAAGGACGTGGACTGGGCGACGGTGGTGGCGGTGGAAGCGCATCAGTTGGATTTACCAGGAATCACGTTACGAGCGCGCCCGCGACGCAGCTACACGGATGGTCAGATCGGCGCTCACGTTCTCGGCTATCTGGGCGAGATCGGTCCGAGACAGCTGAAGGTCCTGAAAGATCAGGGTTACACCATCGGCGACGAGGTGGGACAATACGGTTTGGAAAAGAAATGGGAGGACTTTCTTCGCGGTCAGAGCGGTGGGCAACAGGTGGAAGTGGATGCGCTGGGGCGGCGGGTCCGGGTCCTCCATGAAGTTACCGACGTTCCCGGTTACACGGTGCACCTAACTTTGGATCGTCAGTTGCAGGACACCGCCTTCGAAGCTCTCAAGGGTAAGGAAGGAACTCTCGTTGCTCTCGACGTCAACACCGGTGATATTCTCGCCATGGTCAGCACGCCGGCCTTCGATCCAAATGTTTTCTCCCGCGGCATCAAGTCCGATGAGTGGCAGTCCCTGCTAAAGGATAAACTTCGCCCCTTGAGCAATCGGGCAATCCAAGGTCAGTACCCTCCGGGGTCCACTTTTAAGATCATCACAGCCATTGCCGGGTTGGAAGAGGGCGTGCTGCAACCCGAAAGCCGAATCTCCGATCCCGGCTACTATTACTTCGGCAATCGTCAGTTTCGTGACTGGAAAAAGGGCGGACATGGTTCGGTCGACCTGCACCGAGCCATTGTCGAGTCCTGCGACACCTACTTCTATCAGGCAGGTCAAAGAATCGGAGTCGATCGAATCGCGAAGTGGGCGCGGGCGTTTGGCCTGGGAGAAAGGAGCGGCGCCGCGCTCGACGACGAGAAGGGCGGCATCGTTCCCGATAGCGAGTGGAAGAGAAAGCGATTCCGCCAGCCCTGGTATCCCGGGGAAACGCTCTCGGTTGCCATCGGTCAAGGCTACCTCACAGTGACGCCGCTGCAGCTCGCCAATATGATGGCCGCGCTGGCCAACGGCGGGACCCTTTACCGGCCCCGAATCGTGAGCAAGATAGAATCTGTAGACGGCACCAGCGTTCGCGAGTTCGGACCGGAGAAAATCCGCACGATTGCTATCAAGCAGGGAACTCTGGAACGTTTGCACAAAGCATTGGCCCACGTAGTTAACGGCGCGGGGGGAACGGGCGGCGCGGCAAGGTCCAGTCTAGTCGAGATTGCAGGTAAGACGGGGACGGCGCAAGTCATCGAGATGAAAGGCGCCTATTTAAAAAGCGAGCAGCTCTCCTATTTCAATCGGGACCATGCCTGGTTTGTCGCCTACGCGCCAGCGCAGAATCCAAAAATCGCTGTGGTGAGTTTGGTTGAGCATGGCGGCCATGGTGGCGACGCTGCCGCCCCTTTGGCGAAAAAAGTAATCGAAAAGTATATCGAGCTGCAGAAGCGGCCGCCGGCGGAGCAACGACAGGCGCGCATCCCAGGAGAAATTCGTGCAGATTGATCGGCGGCTCGCGGCCCATTTTGATTGGACGCTTTTTCTCTTGGCGCTAGTGTTTGTGTCCATCGGCATCGCGACGATCTATAGCGCGAACTATAATATCGCTGAAGAGCATGCGGGTGCCTTGCCTTCCAGGCAGCTGATCTGGCTGGGGCTCGGCATCATAGCGATGATGACGGCCGTGGCCTTCGATTATCATTATATCGATCGGCTTGCGTATCCGTTTTATGGCGCCATGCTATTACTCCTGCTGCTGGTTCTTTTCGTCGGCCATTCGGGCGGTGGATCCCAGCGCTGGATCAACTTTGGGTTTTTCCGTTTGCAACCTTCGGAGCCCGCGAAAATTGCCATTGTTCTGATGATGGCTAAGTATTTGCAAAGTGACGAACCGCCGCAAGGATTTCGACTCCGTGATTTGTGGGTGCCGTTTGTGTTGGTTGGCCCGCTGGTTATCCTAACCTTGGTGCAACCGGACTTGGGCACCGCGATCATTTTGGGGATTGTTTTCCTCAGTATGATTCTGATGGGTGGGCTTCGACTCCGCTCTTTTCTCTGTCTGGTAGGCGCGGGGCTGGCTTTTTTGCCGATCGGCTGGCACTTCTTAAAGGCCTACCAGCGTCAACGCATTCTGACTTTTCTCGATCCGGACCGCGATCCGCTGGGCGCCGGTTATCACGTGATTCAGTCGCAGATCGCCATTGGTTCAGGCGGGCTCTTTGGCAAGGGATATCTTCACGGCACGCAGAACCGGCTCGACTTCTTGCCCGCCCAGCACACCGATTTTATCTTTGCGGTGTTTTCCGAAGAGTGGGGTTTTGTGGGCTGCGTGATCTTACTCATGCTTTACTTCGCGCTGATTGTCTACTCTTTTAGATTAATCGAACGGGCCAAAGACCGTTTCGGCGGCCTGTTGATATTTGGCATGGTGGCGATCTTCTTTTGGCACGTGGTGATCAACATCGCCATGGTGGCAGGCGTCATGCCAGTGGTTGGGGTCCCGCTGCCGCTGGTAAGTTACGGCGGTTCGTCCCTGGCCTCTATGATGTTCGCGCTGGGCGTGATGATCAACGTGAGCATGCGGCGCTATACGTTCTAGACTAGCAGGCTGCTGAAAAAGCCTCATATGCTTCGTTGCGCTCAATCGCCTCACTCCAACGTACTGGCTAAGTACGCCTCCGCTCGTCGATTTTTCGCGCGCCTCGCCTCTGAGTCTTTTTGAGCAGCCTGCAAACAGAGTTTTTCAGCAACGTTCTAGACTAGGCTAGACAGACGGCAGACTGAAGACCGAGGACCGTCTACGGTCATCCGTCATCGGTCAGTCTTTTTCTATTGCAAGGCTTTTTCGATGGCGCTGACCAACTTGGCTTTGGGGACTGCGCCGACGATCTGTTCCTTGACTGTTCCGGCCTTCAAGATAATCAAGTTGGGGATGCCGCGGATGCCGTAGCGCGACGCCGTGACGGGATGGTCGTCGACATTCAGCTTCGCCACTTTCAACTTGCCCTCAAACTCGCCGGCAATCTCTTCGACGATGGGGGCGATGGACTTGCAGGGACCGCACCAGGGCGCCCAGAAGTCGACCAGCACCGGCAAATCGCAACTCAGCACCTCGGCTTCGAAATTGTTATCTCCAACTTCTGTGATCTTTCCCATAGTAGTGTCTCCTTATAGGGTTAAAAGAAATCTAAGCAGGGTCCGGACTCCAAAGCCGGTTCCCCCCTTGGCACAGAGGGCGGTCTCCGTTTCGGTAAAGGCCGGGCCCGCGATGTCGAGGTGTGCCCACGGTATGTCATCGACAAATTCCTGCAAGATCAAGGCGGCGGTGATGGCGCCACCGTGAGGGCCGGCGACGTTTTTCATGTCCGCGACGCTGCTTTTCAAGGCCTCGCGATATTCTTTCACCAGCGGCAGTTGCCAGAGTTTCTCGCCGGCGTCGCGGCCGCAGCGGATGACGTTGTCTGAAAGCGCTTGATCGTTGCTAAAGATGCCCGCTACTCCAGTGCCGAGCGCTACCACGCAAGCGCCGGTCAAGGTCGCCAAGTTGATCATATAATCCGGCTTTTGTTGGGCGGCGAGGGCCAAGGCGTCGGCTAATATCAGCCGCCCCTCAGCGTCGGTGTTGAGAACCTCGATGGTCTTGCCGTTCAGGTAACGAATAACATCGCCGGGCTTTTGGGCATTGCCGCCGGGGAGATTATCGGTGGCCGGAATGTAACCGGTGACTTCGATATCCGGACGCAAATGGGGTAGGCGGCTCATGGTACCGATGACTGCCGCGCCGCCGGCCATATCAAGCTTCATGGTTTCCATGGACTTCGCCGGCTTGAGCGACAAGCCGCCGGAGTCGAATGTGATTCCTTTACCGATCAAAGCGACTTTCTTGCGCGGCTTACCGGCCGGCCGGTAATGGATCTTGATGAACCGCGGCTCCTCAAGGCTGCCGCGATTCACTGCCATGAGCCCGGCTAAATTCATCGCCGCGATCTTCTGCTTGCTCCAAACTTCTACCGACAAGCCGCGACCGCGGCAATGGCGTTGCGCTTGCTCCCCCAGGAAGCGGGCGGTCGTGATCGAAGGCGGCTCATTCACGAGATCACGGGCCAAGAAGACGCCGGGGATGGTTTGTTCTACCATCTTCACCGCCCGCTCCAGAGCGGGGTTGCGCTTCAGTCCGGGTTTGAACAGGGTGAGGGTTTTTACTCCCGTGGCCGGATTCGAATTCGAGCGGTACTTGTTGAATCGGTAGGAAGCGAGGGTCGCGCCTTCCACAAGCGCTCCGGCCGCCTGCTCCGGCTCCTTGTCCGGTGCAAAAAAGACGGCGATCTCTTCGGCGCCCACCGCCAACGCTTCCTTCCGGGCGCGCGCGCCGGCCCTCCGCCATGTGTCTGAGTCAATATCCTTGGCTTTACCAAAGCCGACTAACATTAGATGAGCCGCCGGCAAGTTTCCTGCGGTCGAATATACGAGGCTACTTCCTTCGGCGCCGGTAAACTTGCTCTTAAGAATCTGCTCGCTTAGTTTGCCGCGAAGCCGGCGGTTGAGAGCGCGAATCGCGGGTGCTTCCAATGCTTTTTCCTGCACCGGCAGCACCAGCAGGTCGGTTTTGACGGCATCTGCGCTGATATCTCTGAACCTTGTTTCCACGGGTGATTCCGATTCAAATTCCTCGCCGGATTAAGGTCATGAACTCATTCCGCGTCTCCTGCCGCGTACGAAAAGCGCCAAGCAACGTGCTGGTGATAATCATGGAGTTTTGTTTTTCCACGCCGCGCATCCTCATGCACAGATGCTCGGCCTCGATGACGACGGCAACCCCAAGGGGATCAAGCATCTCCATGATGATACTGGCGATTTGATTAGTCAGCCGCTCCTGAACTTGAAGTCGACGAGCGTAAACGTCCACCAAACGGGCCAGTTTGGAAATCCCGACAATCTTGTGATGCGGGATGTAGGCGACGTGAGCCTTGCCGAAAAAAGGCAGGAGGTGATGCTCGCAGAGGGAATAAAAATCGATGTCCCGCTGGACGATCATCTCTTCATAGTCCTCGGTGAAAAGAGCGTCGTTGATCACCTTGGCCGGATCCTGCTGATAGCCTTGGGTCAAGAAAGTCAGGGCCTGAGCCACGCGTTGCGGCGTTCTCACGAGCCCTTCGCGATCCGGATCTTCGCCCAAAGCTTTGAGGATAAGACGGACTTGCTCTTCCATGTGGTTATGGCTCCATTCCGACGCGGGATTTGCAACCGATCGGAACTGCGATCAAAAAATTAACATGTACTCATGGGCAGGTCAAATTAGCGTGATAGATTCAGAGCAATCGCATATGGCTTATCGCTTATAGTAGAGGGTGTCAAAGAAACCATACGCTATAGCCATAGGCCATATGCCAGCCGGAGCAGGCTGCTAGAGTCTTTTGAGCAGCCAGTCCGGGGTGAAACGGACCACGTAGGTATTGAGCAACGTCATATAATCGGTAATCAAGAGAATCCCCACGAAGATCAGCAACACTCCCCCCATGACGTGGACCAGCTGCAGGTAGCGGCGAAAAGTCTGGGAAAACTGGAAAAAGGAGTTGACCGCCAGCGCGCTCAGAAAGAACGGCAAGGCTAGACCCGCCGCATAGGTCGACAACAAGGAGATGCCCCGGCCGACTTCGCCTGAAGTTCCAGCCAAAGCGAGAATGGCGCCCAGGATCGGTCCCACACAAGGGGTCCAAGCGACCGCGAAAGTAATGCCCACCAGGACCGAACCCAAGTAGCCCGCCGGTTTGTCCTTGAGGTTAAACTGTAAATAGCGCTCCAGCGCGGGGATTTTGAAAAGCCCAACGAGATAGAGTCCCACGAGAAGGACAAACAGTCCGCCTAACAGGCGGATGAAGTTTCGGTAACCGAAGAAAAGACTGCCGAGATAGCTCGCCGAGGCGCCCAGGGAGACAAAGACCAGAGAGAAGCCAAAAATAAAAGCGACGGAATTCAATACCACCCGGGAGCGTACGCGTCTGGACGCCTGATCGCCGCGCATTTCCTCCAAAGAAACGCCGGAAACAAACGAAAGATACGACGGGATAAGCGGCAATACGCAGGGAGAAAGAAAGGACAAAATACCGGCGGCAAAGGCAACGAAAAAATTAACGTCGGACATTCTTTTCTTCGAGCAACTCTTTGACCAGTTTTCTAGCCGCCGGGCCGTACCAATCGGCAGGACCCCAACCGCGGGCCAGTCCTTCGCCTTTGGGGCCGATCAAATAAGTAGTCGGTAGTCCCCAGGCGCCGTATAGTGTTGCCACTTCTGCGTTCGGATCAAAAGCAATGGGGTAAGTCAATTTGAGATCCCTGACGAAGGCCAGTGCCTCCTGCTTCCGATCCTTTACATTCACGGCGAGCACGACAAAGTTCTGATTCTTGTGCTCTTGATAGAGTTTTTCCATCGCCGGCATCTCTTCCCGGCAGGGTTCGCACCAAGTCGCCCAGAAGTTGAGGAATACTGTCTTTCCCCTCAAATCCTTGAGCGAAATGTTCTTTCCCTCCGGAGTGGCAAGACTAAACTCCGGCGTGGGAGTATTCTCTTTCATGGGTTGGAGAATTGGGATTACCTTGAAGTTGACCTTTGACTGGGACCATGCGGGCGCCGCGCTCAGCGCACAAGACGTGAGAACCAAAGCGAAGAGTACTTCTAGACGCATGAATGGCACTTTACCGAACCGTTTAAGGCGACGCAATACAGCGTGCACCACTGCAGGGTCTCTCGTCAAAATCGTGTTGAGCAGTTGAAAATCCCTCTAAA
>DAIRFP010000120.1:0-15060 GCA_036794995.1 Thermodesulfobacteriota bacterium
GTGGGCTTCATCGATGGCAAAAGAGCGCACCTGAAGGCGCTCAATGAGCTGCAGAAAGCGTGGGGTCAGCAGGCGCTCGGGTGCGACGAATACCAAGCGGTAGCGGCCGGCGGCGATCTGCGCCTCGGTCTCGCGGACGGTATCGAAAGGCATGCCGCTGTACAGGGCTCCGGCCGGATAGCCAGCCTGGCGCAGCCCATCCACCTGATCCTTCATCAATGAGATGAGCGGAGAGACTATGATGTCCGTCCGCCGTGCCAACTCGGCGGGAACCTGGTAGCACAGCGATTTGCCGCCTCCCGTCGGCATGACGACGAGGGAATCGCGGTGCTCGAGGCCCGCCCGAATCGCTTGCTCTTGAAGCGGACGGAGATCGGTAAAGCCCCAGTAGCGACGCACGGTGGCGAGGATGTCAACGGTGGACCAGGTGCTCGATGAACTCATGCTCTGCTCACCATGACACAATTGAAGGCATCAGGCACTCCAAAACCAAACAAGCGAAGAATTTCACCGTAAAGAACCTCGCGCGGCCGGAGCCGCAACCAAAAAAGAAAAAGCAGATTTAACCACGAAGGACACGAAGAGCACGAAGTTTATAAGCACGATAGCCGAACCCTTCGTGGCCTTCGTGATCTTCGTGGTGAGAATATCTCTCGTTATGGGCTGTATGATGAGGAATAACAGTCAGAAAATTTGCCCGAGCCGCAAATTTGGATAGCAATACTAAGATTATGAGTTCAGATGGCGGTTAGATGCCCTCTCCCATCCCCCTCTGTGTTCCCTGAATCGGCGTGCGGTTCCATTCGAGGGCCTCTTGGATTTTGCGGGGGAGGGGAGGTTTGCGGGAGGTCATGAACTGGACGAACTCTTCCTTTGAGGCGATTTGCATGCGCGGGTTGCTTTGCTTCTCATCGCCGAGCGTTGAGACGGCCTCCCGGTAGTCGTGGCCGGGATAGACCCGAATTTGATCACCGACGGTCTTGAGTTTTGCCAGGCTGTCATATTGCCACTCGGCGTTGCCTCCCGGGAGGTCCGTTCGACCGCAGCCGCCGATCAAAAGCGTGTCGCCGGTGAAGATGCGGTCGTTGAACAGCAGGCACATGGCGTCTTGGGTGTGACCGGGAGTGTATATCACCTTCAGTGAAAGCCGGCCGAATTCGATCTCCTGTCCGTTTTCGACTCTGAGATCGACGTAGGGAGACTCGGCGGCACGGTGCATGACAACCTCTATGCCGTAGCGCTCGCGCATCACCTTGCAGGCTGAATTGTGGTCGGCATGGGTGTGGGTGTCGATGGCGTAGCGGATGGTGGATCCGAAGAACTTAGCCAGCTCGACGTAATCGTCGGCTTTGTCGATCTCAGGATCGATGACCACGCACACGTGTTCCTGTTTGCAGCCGAGAATATACGAGAGGCAGCCGCTGGAACGAATCTGTTCGAAAAAGATTTCCTCGCCGGCCATGCTGGACGCTTACTGCGGAGTGAGCTTGGTTATTGTGCCTTTGTCTTTGTTGTAACGGTTGCGCTCGATCTTGTCCAGGTCGTAGCTGAGGAAACGAAAGACGACGCCGGGCCCTTCCACCGCGTTGGTGGAGTGGATATCTCCCTTGAGATAGGGTTGCACCACGCCGGGAGAAAGCCGGTCGAGCCGTTCTTTTTCCAACGCGGCTATCCCCGGCTGTGAAGCATCGTCGGTGCGCTTATACTTGGTGATTTCAGTGACGCCTTTGTAAGAACCATAGACGACCCAGCAGGGGCCGTGATCGTGGGGCTGGTTGCCGTGACCTTGCTTGTGGATATGGCCCATCTGAATGAAGCCATGATCGGGGTCACGGTATAGCTCGCGAGCAGGCTTGCCATCCCGTATCAACTCCGCCATCCACGGATCGTCCGGGCTGGTGGAGGCAAAAAGTTTTTCCATCAAGGCTTTCACCTTGAAGGGGAGTTGTGGGTCTTTCCCGTCGCCCCAAACGGAACGCACTGCCGCGATATAGTTCTCTAAGGTGCTACCTGCCTTTTGTTCTTGGATAGCCATAGAGTGCCTCCCTTTCTTTGTATCTTTTATCATTTTCTTTGATCCTCCGTCTAGGCCGGGAAGCAACAATCGGCGCTTTATTTGACAGCGCGAGGTCGCCTCTGATAGCTGTTGGGTGAATCTCAACCCGGCGGAAAAAGGCATGTCCATCGAGTCGCAAGAGTTGCGCCGCATACTGGGTCATTTTGTCACCGGCGTCACCGTCATCACGACGAAAGATGTTGCCGGCGCTCCCTTTGGGCTCACGGCCAACGCCTTTACGTCGTTATCTCTCACCCCGCCCCTGATTCTGATTTGCGTCGACAAGGGAGCGCAGTGCTATTCATGCTTCGTTGATTCCAATATATTTGCGGTGAATTTTCTCCACGAAGATCAACAAGAGATCTCGCGCCGCTTCGCCACGAAAGGCGCCGACAAGTTCGCCGGCTTGAATTGGCACGAAGGCGCCCACGGCGTCGCCGTCTTGGACGGCGCTATCGGCCATCTCGAATGCAAGATCGTGCAGAGTTACGAAGGCGGGGATCATACCATTATCGTGGGCGAAGTGCTTCACGGAGTCGCCGGTCACGACCGGCCGTTGTTGTTCTTCCAGGGCAAGTACCACCGTTTGCCGGATTCTTGAGCCGCCGTGATGGTGAGTTCTGATTCTGCTGCGGCAGCAGCGCATATTCGTTATGCCTTGTCCCAGATCGCCGCGAACAATTTCGCCGACCCGGGACCGTACCCCGCATAGTAGTTGCTGAAGAAAACGTAGGTTTTAGTCCCTTGGGCGGCAATTTTTTTTAACTCATTGGCCCACACCGTCGTCTCATCGGTTTTATCTTCCATGATTCTATCGAACTTCTGCGTCTTGCTTTCCAGCTCTTTGCGGTCGCCCATGAAGCGGACATAGCAAAAGTCTCCGGTCACCAAGTCCAAAGCCTTCGCGAGGGTATCGATGCTTGGCATCCAGGCTTGGGCCAGCAGGGTAAAACCGACGGAATGCTCTCTCAAAAGCTCTAAAAAATCCCAACTGATCCAGTTCTTATTGCGAATCTCCACGGAAAAGCGAAATCCTGTGGGCAGCAAGTCCAAAAAGGGACGGAGCAGCCTGTCGAACTGCTCTCGAGAAGCGAAGACGTTTTTGTTGAAGTAAGGGAACTGCAAAAGCAAAGGGCCAAGCTTGTCCCCCAGGGGCTCCATATTTTTGAGGAAGGCTGAAAGCTCTCCCTGGCAATTGGCCAGAACTTTTTGGTGCGTAATCACGCGCGGGACCTTGGCGGCAAAAACGAATTCTTCCGGCGTTCGATCCCGCCAGCCGGCGACCATAGAACGTTGGGGAATGCTATAGAAGGTGGAGTCGATTTCAACGGTGGAAAACGTTCGCGCATAGGCTTCGAGAAACTGCGCCGGTTTGAGGTTTGCGGGATAGAATGAACCCACCCAGTCTTGTTTCGACCAGCTGACGGTTCCCAGGTAGAGGTTTTCGGGCAGCGCCATAATCACTCTTCACCATATCCGTCATCGGGCGTCAACCGGGAGCCGGTCACTACGAGCCGAGCCCTCCGGCGGGAGTGGGGAGGTACTAGGGTTCAAGGTTCAAAGTTCAATGTTCAAAGTCCGAAACGAGTTAAAACGTTGAACCCGGAACATTGAACCTTGAACATGCGCCCTCTCTCCTCAGGTTGCAGCCAAGCTTCCTTGACAACACGCTTCCATCCGTTTAACTTTCTAAAAACACGATTGTTTTCATTTTTTAATGAGGGCGTCATGAAAGAGGCCTACGACAGCAAGATGGTGAGCCGCATCGTCGGCGTCAGCCTGCGCCAGATTCAATACTGGGACGAGCGCGGCTTTGTCAGGCCGTCGGTGAAGCCCGCCCAGGGACGGGGAACCAAACGGCTGTACTCTTTTCGTGACTTGGTTTGCCTCAAGGTAGTGAAGGATCTCACCTATCATGGATTTAGTCTGCAGAAGATTCGCCGCTGTTTACGACCCTTGAAACATTACGCGGCACAGGCAGGGCAGCCGCTGGATTCCCTTAAGTATCTGACCGATGGGGAGAAACTTTTCGTTATTACCAGCGACCGAAAAAAAATCCTCGATGCCATGGATCGCGACTTTGTGTTGTCCCTGGGGATCGGCAATCTAGTCCGGGAGCTCAATGGTGATGTGCAACGGGCTGCTGGCGGCCTTGGCGCAGCGACGTCCGGGGCGCTGCGGCGCCTGCAAGAAAAAAGCTCGGGATCGGCTTAGCTTGCAATGGAGCCCATTAAGGTCACCCCGATGATGCAACAGTACCTCCAGATCAAAGAGAGGTACCGGGACGCTATTCTATTTTTCCGGCTCGGTGATTTTTACGAAATGTTTTTCGAAGATGCCGAAACCGCCGCCCGGATCCTCGATATCGCCTTGACTTCGAGGAACAAGAATGAGGACTCCGCGGTGCCCTTGTGCGGGGTGCCTTATCATTCCGCGGAACCCTATATCCGCAAACTCTTGGATGCCGGGCACAAGGTCGCCGTCTGTGAGCAAGTGGAAGATCCGAAGACTGCCAAGGGCGTGGTGCAACGAGAGGTCGTTCGCGTCATCACGCCGGGTACGATTACGGCAACCGAGGCGTTGGATGCGCGGGGCAACAACTTTTTAACCGCGGTTTCTCAGGGGCGCGATGGTTTGGGTTTGGCGGTGACGGATATCACTACCGGCGAGTTTCGCTTTACTCAACTGGCCGAAGAGCAAGCTTTGGTGGATGAGCTGGGTCGGGTCAAACCCAGCGAGTTGCTCGTTGCCGAAGGCTCCCGCGCGCTCCGAGAACGCCTGCAAAAGATTTTCCCGGCGGTGCATATGACCTTGCTGGATGACGCTGCCTTCTCGGCCGTTGCCGCGGCCAGAATTGCAACCGGTCGCGTGGCCGGCGCTGCCGATTGGGCTGAGGGTATCCGGGCGGCCTCGGCGGTGGTCGGTTACCTCGAAAATAACGCCGCGGAATGCGTCAAGGTTTTGCACGATCTGGAACCTTATGTGGCATCCAACTATCTGGTCCTGGATGAGACCACCAGGGTCAACCTCGAGCTCATCAGCAACTATCAGGGTGACAAAAAGGGGTCATTGCTGGCGATCATCGATTGCACGTTGACGCCGATGGGAGCGAGAAAGCTGCGTCACTGGCTTTTGTACCCGCTGTTGGATGAAACGGCGATCCGCGAGCGCCAGCAAGGGGTCCAGGAGTTGATTGATAATTTCCCAATGCGACAGGAAGTCAAGCGCGGGCTCCGCAAGCTCCAGGATCTCGAACGGCTTGGCGGGAGAGTGGTTGCGGGCAGCGCGCTGCCAAAAGATCTCGTCGCCATCCGGGAGACACTGCGGCGGTTGGGTGGGATCCGAAAAGAGCTGACCCCCTGTAGCTCGACTATTCTCACGGGGTTGCAGCAGAAGATCGCCGAGTTGCCTGAAGTCGTTGCTCTCATCGAAAGAGCCATCGTCGATGAGCCGGCTTTGTCGGTGAAAGACGGCGGCTTTATCCGCGCGGGCTTCGATGCCGAGCTCGACGAGATTCGCGGCCTGCGGACTCATGCCAAGGAATGGATGACCAATTTCGAAGCCGGAGAACGGCGCCGCACCGGAATTCAATCCCTGAAGGTGAGATACAACCGCGTGTTCGGCTACTATATTGAGATCACCAGGTCACATCTCAAAGGCGTCCCCGACGACTATATCCGCCGGCAGACCCTCGCCAACGGCGAACGCTATATCACTCCCGAATTGAAAGAGTACGAAGCCAAGATCCTCAACTCTCAAGAGCTGATGGGAAAATTGGAACTGAGCTTATTAACCCGCCTGCGCGAGCAAATCGCCACGTACTACGCCGCCCTGAAGGAAACCAGCGCCGCCCTGGCGACCCTGGACGTCTTGCTTTCCCTCGCGGAAGTCGCCGAGTCACAACATTTCATCCGGCCCCGGGTAGACAGCGGGTACGCGCTGATCATCAGGGAAGGGCGCCACCCGGTGGTGGAAGCGAGTACCGGACGCGGCGCCTTCGTCCCCAATGACTCTATTCTCGACCCCGCATCCAATCAGATCCTGCTGTTGACGGGTCCCAATATGGCGGGGAAGTCCACCTACATGAGGCAAGTTGCGTTGATCGTCATTCTGGCGCAGATGGGCAGCTTCGTGCCCGCCACCGAGGCTCGCATCGGAGTGGTGGACCGCATCTTCACCCGCATCGGCGCCGCAGATTCGCTGGCGCGGGGCGAGTCCACGTTCATGGTAGAAATGAAAGAAACCGCCCATATTTTGGGTCACACGAGCAAGAGAAGTCTGGTCCTGCTGGACGAGGTGGGACGGGGCACCAGTACCTTTGACGGCATCTCCATCGCCTGGGCGCTGGCCGAGCGGCTGCATGATTTGCCGGAGCGGCCGCGAACCCTTTTCGCGACCCATTATCACGAGCTCACCGACTTGGCTCGAACCAAAGAGCGGATCAAGAACTATAACTTTTCCGTCAAGGAGTGGCGGGGCGACATTATTTTTCTCCGCAATCTCGTCGAAGGCGCCGCCAGCCACAGCTACGGAATCCATGTCGCGCGGCTCGCCGGTTTGCCGCCCGACCTCATCGAAAGGGCCAAGGAAATTCTCCAGAATCTGGAGAGCGGCGAAGGCCATGGCAAGCCCGCGGACAGCTCCGCCAGCGGCAGCACCGTGAACGAACCCATGCAGATGACGTTATTCGGATCCATTGAACGCAAGCTCGGCGAGGAACTACGAAGACTCGACGTGTCGCATCTATCGCCCATCGAAGCGCTGAATCTACTTCATCAATGGTCAGAGGCGGTCAAGAAATAGGAACTGGCGAACCATGAGACCTGCAATGAGCAAACGGCTTGTGCTCGGCATCATCGCGCTGATGGGGTTGGGCGCGCCGCAACACGCCGGAGCGGCAGAGCGGGGAACCCGCGATGTTCTGGCGCAGGCGCAAAAGGCGGACGCTAAGAACCCAAGCACGAAATCTTCCAGAAGCGAGGGGGCCGACACTGGTCGAGTCAACGATGCCACCCAGGGGTTAGCTACGCCGGACCGAGTTCGGCTCTTCGGGGTGCGCGCTTTGTCATCGAAGAGCTACAGCCGGGTCACCATCGACCTGTCCCATCAGGTGCGGTATGAAACCCATCGCCTGGCCGGAAGTCCTTCCAGAGGATTGCCACCGCGGGTCTTTGTTGATCTATTTAACGTCAAGCTCGCCATGGATGCCAAAGACCCGATTGTGGTCGAAGACGGTTTGCTGCGCCAGGTGCGCGTGAGCCAATTCAGCCCCGATGCCGTGCGGGTCGTTATTGACATGACGAATCTGCGCGAACACAGCGCCTTTTTGTTGCCGGATCCCTATCGGCTGGTGATCGATATCCAGGGACAGAAAAGTGGCGAAGGGGTCGCCGCCGCCGACAGGAGCAGAAAGGAGACACCGACGCCCTTAGCCAGAGCTAAACAGAATCCCGGCCCGGCGGTCCGCAAAATTGTTCTGGATCCGGGTCACGGCGGCAAAGACCCCGGTGCCATTGGCAGCGGCGGCATCGCGGAAAAGGATATCGTTCTCGCCGTTGCCAAGAAGCTGGCTAACAAATTGAAGCGAGACATGGGCGCGGACGTCGTGCTGACTCGAACCGATGATCGGTTCATCCCTTTGGAAGAAAGAACCGCCATTGCCAACGCCCAAGGGGCGGATTTGTTCATTTCTTTGCACATGAATGCCAGCCCAAACCCAGAAGCAAGGGGGTTGGAAACTTATTATCTGGATAACACCAATGACGAGGCGTCGCTCAGATTGGCGGCCCGGGAAAACGGCACCTCGCGCAAGCAGGTCTCCGATTTGCAGTTCATCTTGAGCGATATGATCCAGAATATGAAGCTGGAAGACTCCATCAACCTCGCTCATCGTTTGCACCACTCATTGGTCGGCCGCCTGTCGAGCGGATTCACCGAGGTTAAAGACCTCGGCGTCAAAAAAGCCCTCTTCTACGTGCTCGTCGGCGCGCGCATGCCCAGCGTCTTGGTGGAAATGTTTTTTATTTCCAACCCGGCCGAAGCCCGTGCCATGAGTGAGGAAAGTTATCAGGACACGGTGGTGGAGGCGCTCTACGACGGCATCCTGAAACATAATGAAAGTACCGTGGCAAACAAAACCCTGTAGAAAATATCCCATGGACGCCATCGCACTTTCCCGTTCCCTGTTAGACGAAACCAGCGCCGAGCCCGATCTCAGGCGTTTCGCGCGGGCCTATGTCAAGAAAGGACGGGGCTCGCTGCTGGAAAAACACCGAGGGGGCGCCGGCGGGATGGAAGTCGTCGCCGCGTACGCGACGATGATGGATCACCTGATCGGATATCTGTTCGCCAAGGTCAGCGACGACTTTATCCGGCGCTTTCCGACGCAGGATCAACGTTGCGCCGTCGTGGCCCAGGGAGGCTATGGCAGGGGAGAGCTCAATCCCTATTCCGATATCGATCTGTTGTTTCTTTACGCATGGAAAGTATCGCCCTACGTCGAAGCCGTGACCGAGAAGCTGCTCTACACCCTGTGGGACGCTGGACTCCAGGTGGGTCACGCCACCCGCACCGTGAAAGAATCCATCGGTTTGTCTGCCATCGACATGAAAGTGAAAACCGCGCTGCTGGACGCGCGCTACCTTTGCGGTCATAGCGACCTCTATCAGGAGTTCAGCAAGGCGGTTGAAAACCGGCTAGTCAAGCGGCGAGTGCATCGATTCGTCCAGGAAAAACTCCAGGAGAATCGCCTGCGGCACGAGAGCTACGGCGGATCGGTTTATCTCCTCGAGCCCGACGTGAAAGACGGCGAGGGAGGCTTGCGCGATATCCATACGGCTCGATGGGTCGGCCGCGTGAAAGTCGGCGCCAAGGATCTGGATGCGCTGGCTGCCAAGGACGTCATCGGCTCCAGCGAGGTAGCCAAGCTCAAAGCCTCCCAGGACTTTTTATTGCGCGTACGGAACGAGCTCCATTTTTCCACCGGCAAACACCAGGATCAGCTCACCTTTGAAGAGCAGGAAAAGGTCAGCCGGGCGCTTGGCTTCGAAGGCGAGGGGACGCTCAAGGCCGTCGAAGTTTTCATGCGCCATTATTATCTTCATGCCGCGCAGATAAATCGGCTCACGTCCCTGATCATTCACCGCATGACGGACTGCTCGCGGTTATTTTTTGGCGGTCGTTATAGTTTCGCCAAGACCCTGCGGGACGGCGTGCGGCTCTCGCGAGGATACCTTTCGATCACCAAGCCGGATATTTTGACTTCGCAGCCGGGCAATCTCATTGATGTCTTCGCCGATATGCAGGCGCTTCGCTGCGAGCTGAGTCAGGAAACCCGGGAGCTTTTGCGCGATCATGCCGGGCTGATCGATGATGGTTTTCGCCGGTCGGCGGCAGCCAATGCGTCGTTTTTCAAGATCCTCAAGTGGAAGGAGCGGGTCTACGAGGCGCTGTTGGAGATGCACCGTTGCGGTACCCTCGGAGCGTTCATTCCCGAGTTTGGCCGGCTGCTCTGTATGGTCTTGCACGACGCTTACCACATTTACACCGTGGACCAGCATTCCCTGAAATTGATCAAAGAGATCGAGAAGCTGAAAGCCGGGGATTACAAAGACAAGCTGCCTCTACTGACCCAGCTTGCGCGCGAGGCCGATCAAGTCGACATGCTTTATCTCGGCCTCATGTTTCACGACATCGGCAAAGGATTTGGCGGGGGCCATTCCGAGATCGGCGCCCGTTTGGTGCAGGCCATCGCCGGGCGCATGAGCCTAAACGCCGACGACGAAGCACTAGTGGAGTTTTTGGTGCGGCATCACCTGTTGATGACCCACACGGCGTTTCGGCGGGACCTGGAGGACGACAAGACGATTTTTGACTTTGCCAAGACCATCGGCAACATCAAAAACTTAAAGATGCTCTATCTGCTGACGTTCGCCGACGTGAAAGCGGTCGGGCCCGATGTCTGGAATCCGTGGAAGGCCTCACTACTGGGCGAGCTCTATGTCAAGACGTTGAACTTCCTTGAAGAGGCGGAAAAGGGCGAATTCGAGCGCGGAGACATGCGCGCGGCGCTAAACAGAATCCAGCAGCGGGTGCGCCGACAGCTGGTTCAGGATCACGCAGCCGACCGGGTGGACCGCTTTCTCGAGGCGATGCCGGAAAGATATTTTCTTTCCACGGCGGAGAACGATGTTCCGGCTCACTTCAAATTGATGGAAGGTTTTACCGGGAAGGGCGCGGTCACCGCCGTCGAACACTTTCCCGAAAGGGACTGCAGTTCCGTGATGGTCTGCACGCAGGATCGCCCCGGTCTCTTTGCGTCGATTACCGGGACCTTGACGGCGCAGCATCTGGACATTCTGAATGCGCGAATTTTCACTTCCAGCGATGGTCGTATCCTGGACGTTTTTCGCGTCTCTCACCACGGCCGTTCCGAGCTGGTGATGGCCGAGCAAAAGTGGGCCAAATTTCGCACGACCCTCGACGAAGTTTTGGAAGGGCGACTGAACGTTGCCCGGCTGGTGGAAAATTCCCAGCGCTCCGCTTTCCTGCAACGGCATGTGCCGAAGGTGGCGACGGTCATCCAGATCGACAACGAGGCGTCCGACAATTTGACCATCGTGGAAGTGTTTACCGAGGATCGGATCGGTGTCTTGTTCAAAATCGCCTACGCCCTGCATCAACTCGGGTTGTCGATTCACGTGGCCAAGATCTCGACCAACGTCGACCAGGTCGCCGATGTTTTCTACGTGGCCAACGAAAACGGCCACAAGATCCATGACCCCGCGCGACTCGAAGCGATTCGCCTTGCGCTTTACGAAAATCTAGTTCCACAGAATGAAAGACTCGCTCAGTCCCAGCATTGATGCCTTTCTCACCATGATCACGGTGGAGAAGGGACTGGCCAAAAACACGATCGAGGCCTATAGCCGCGACCTGGTTCGATTGTCGGAATTTCTTGTGGCCCGAGGCGTGGTATCCTGGAGCGACGCGGAGACTCCCCACCTGCGGGCTTATTTTTCATCCCTCCGGGGCAAGGGGTTGAGCCCGCGTTCCATCGCGCGCCACGTGGTCACCTTGAGGCGCTTGTATCATTTTTTAGAGACCGAAGGGTTGATCAGCAAGAATCCCGTGCCGTCTTTCCAGTTGACCGCGAGTGCGAGAAAACTACCGCAAACGTTATCCGTGGAGGACGTGCGCAAGCTGCTCGCGCAGCCGAACCCCTTAAAAGCCCTCGGAGCCCGGGATCAGGCGATGCTCGAGCTACTTTACGCGACGGGGCTAAGGGTTTCCGAGCTGATCACTTTGCAGATGCACCAGATCGATCTTCAAGGAGACTTTTTGATCGTAAAAGGCAAAGGGGCCAAGGTCAGAGCCGTACCCTTCGGGAAATGGGCCCGGCAGAAGTTGCTGACCTACATGAGCGACGTCAGACCCCGGCTGTCGAAGGGCAAAGCGAGCGGCTTTGTATTTATGAACCGCTCGGGCCGGCCCTTGACCCGACAGGGATTCTGGAAAATTATCCGGGGCCATGCTCTGGCGGCGGGTGTCGAGAAGCGAGTCACTCCCCATACGTTGCGCCATTCTTTTGCTACCCATCTGCTGGAAGGGGGCGCTGATCTGCGCTCCGTGCAATCCATGTTAGGCCACGAGGATATATCCACGACGCAAATCTACACCCACGTGAGCGGCGCCCGTCTCAAGGAAGCGCATCGGCGCTATCACCCAAGAGAGCGGGGCGGCGGGAAACCAGACTTGGAATGATGGAGTGCTGGAGTAGTGGAGTATTGGCAGGAAATGCACGCTATAACAACCCATCACCATTACTCCAAAAGTCTGGGTTTCTCCCAGGGCAACGTCAGGGTCAGTTTCACCTTACTGAATTGGATTCACAACTCACGTTTGTCCAAAAATCCCCCCTTCCCCCCTTTTGAAAAAGGGGGGAATAGAAAGTCTCCCTTTGTAAAGGGAGATTTAGAGGGATTTTCAGCTGCTCAACACGACTTTGACGAGACCCCTGGGGTTTCTTCTCGCCACCTTGTGTTTTCCCGGGCCTTGCCGTATTCATGTTCAAATAGACAATCGATGAGACGATTTTGGTAGAAGTCATCCAACAGATTGCTCTCTGGGCTCTTCCGGTCCTGGTAGCGATTATCTTTCACGAAGTAGCTCATGGATGGGTCGCCTACCGATTAGGGGATTCCACCGCCGCGAGAATGGGCCGGTTGACGCTCAATCCGATCGCTCACATTGATCCGATTGGAACCGTTTTGTTGCCGGCCATTTTGATTATTTCCAACGCGCCTTTTTTGTTTGGTTATGCAAAACCGGTCCCGGTTAATTTCCACAATCTGAGAAATCCCAAGCGAGATATGGTCTGGGTGGCGTTGGCCGGTCCGGTGACGAATCTGCTATTGGCGTTGGGCTGCATCTTGGTGTTGAAGATCGGCTTGCCGATGCTTGCCCCGGGAACCCAGTCTTCTGCTTCCGTCGTGGTAAGCTTTCTCGCCCCGGTGGCGCTGATGGCCAAAAACGGCGTGCTGATCAACGTTGTCTTGGCGGTTTTCAACGCCTTGCCGCTGCCGCCATTGGACGGAGGCCGGGTGGCGGTGGGATTGCTGCCCGAGCCCCAGTCCTCGATGCTGGCGCGGGTCGAACCCTATGGCTTTTTGATTCTGATTGTTTTGCTGATGACCCATGCCCTGGACAAGATTATCGGACCGCCCACTGAATTTCTGATTAACTTTTATTTCAAGCTGCTTTAGAATCGCAATTATGGATACCATCGTTAGCGGCATGAGGCCTACCGGGCGTCTTCATTTGGGTCATCTTCATGGCGCGCTGAAGAACTGGTTGAGACTCCAGGAAAACTATCGTTGTTATTTTTTTGTTGCCGATTGGCACGCACTCACCACCGACTACGCTGCGCCCCAGGGAATTAATCAGAGCACTCGAGAGATGGTCATGGACTGGTTGAGCGTGGGACTTGACCCGACTCGATCGGTGATCTTTCGCCAATCTCGAGTCAAAGAGCACGCCGAGCTGCACTTGCTTTTTTCGATGATCACACCGGTGTCATGGCTGGAGCGCAACCCCACCTATAAAGACCAGATGAGGGAGTTGGTCGACAAGGATATCTCGACCTACGGTTTTCTCGGTTATCCGGTTTTGCAGGCCGCGGACATTACGATGTATAAAGCCAACAAGGTGCCCGTGGGCGTCGATCAAGCGCCCCACGTCGAATTGACCCGCGAGATCGTGCGGCGCTTCAACCAGCTTTACCGCGTGGTATTCCCGGAGCCTGAAGTGCTGCTCACCGAGGCCCAAAAAGTGCCGGGGTTGGACGGACGCAAGATGAGCAAGAGCTACAACAACGCCGTCTTGCTTGCGGATTCGCCTAAGGATATCGATCAGAAACTGAGCCGCATGATGACCGATCCGGCGCGGGTGAGACGGACCGATCCCGGGGAGCCGGAAAAATGTCCGGCCTTTCAACTCCACAAGATCTATTGCACTCCGCAGGAGATCGAAACCGTTTCACAAGGTTGTCGGAGCGCGGGCATCGGCTGCCTCGACTGCAAGAAAATTATGATCAAGCACGTGATCGAAGATCTGGCAGTTTTTCGCGAGAGGCGGGCGGAGCTGGAGAAGGATCCGAGCCAGGTCGACGACGTGCTAGCGGCGGCGAACGAGGTGGCCCGCACCAGGGCCGCCGAAACCATGGCGGAGGTACGGGAGACCGTAGGGCTGTGACCACACGAGTCCAACTGGAAATCTTTGAAGGTCCATTGGATCTGCTGCTTCATTTGATCAAGAAAAATGAAGTCAGCATCACCGACATACCGATTGCGGCGATCACCGAGCAGTACCTCGCGACCGTGGAAGTGATGGAGAGTTTCAATCTTGATGTCGCCGGAGAATTTTTGGTCATGGCCGCGACCTTGATTCACATCAAATCGCGCATGCTCCTGCCTTTGACGGACAACGAAGAGGGCGAGGAGGAGGGCACCGATCCGCGGGCGGAACTGGTCCAGCGGCTGCTGGAATACCAGCGCTTCAAGGATGCGGCGGATCAACTCGAACGGCGGGAAGTTCTGGCGCGGGATGTATTCGTCCGGTCTGCGGCGCCCACCGAGGAAATACCCCCGTCGGGTTTTCGCCAGGTGTCGGTCTTCGATCTTTTAAGCGCGCTGAAACGGGTCATCGACAGGCTACCTAAAGACGACGCCCATGAGGTGACCCTGGATAAAATCACGGTGCGTGAAAAGATGACGCTTTTGTTAAGCTCCTTGCGCGCCGGGGGAAGAATGCTTTTTGAGGCGCTCTTCAGCGACGTGAAGACGCGCATGGAGGTGGTGGTTACTTTTCTCGCGATGTTGGAGCTGGTTAAGATACGCGCCATCAGGATCTTTCAAGCAGAATCAAGCGCGCCCATTGAGATCGAAGCGGCGGCCGGCATCGACGAGGCGCCGGCGGCGATTGCGCTGCAGGATGCCGAGGAAGATCAGCATGGAACGTGAGGATATAAAATCAATCATTGAGAGTTTGTTGTTCGTGACCGATGGACCGTTGACCCTGCAGCGGCTGGGGGAAGTGGTCGAAGGTGTTGAGCGGGAGGAGATTCGCGCCACCTTGGACGAGCTGCAAGCGGAGCTGGAAACCAACCGGCGCGGCGTCCGGCTCGTCGAGGTCTCCGGCGGTTACCAGTTGCGGACCGCAAAGGTCAATGCCGAGTGGGTTAAAAAACTTCTGGGCGGGCGCCCGGCGCGGATGGGCCGGGCCACGTTGGAGACCCTTGCGATCATTGCCTATCGCCAGCCGATTACCCGGGCGGAGATCGAAGCGATCCGGGGTGTCGACGTGGATGGCGTCATCAACACGCTGTTGGATCGCAGTCTGATCCGACCGGTGGCCCGAAAAGATGTCCCGGGCCGGCCGTTTCTCTATGGCACCACCCCCGAGTTCCTCCAACTGTTCAATCTGAAAGACCTCAGCCATCTGCCAAC
>DAIRFP010000005.1:0-20867 GCA_036794995.1 Thermodesulfobacteriota bacterium
GTGCTCCAGGGCTGCGCTGCCAGCCAATCGATGAGGTTGCCTATGTCCTGTACCTCAAGCGGACCCATGAGCTGGTAGTATCCTTCGGATTGGCCGCTGCCGCGGACATTGAAAACCGCATGGACGTAACCGCGCCGGGCGAAGAAGGTCGAGTCACCGCTTTCCATGTAGCCGCGCATCGGCGTGAAGCCCACGGGACGCAACGGGGGCGACTGAAGGTCTTTGTTATAGGCGTGGGCGCCGAGAATCACCGGGAAACGCTCGGAGGACGCGGGGCGGTAGATATTCCCGTCGAGCAAAGTGCCATCCGGCATGGGCACCTTGACGTCCCGCTCCACTAGCACGTCGTATTTGCGTTCCGACGTTGACCACTTGGTTGTGAACATGGGCCGATTCCTCCTTGTGCTTCTCCCCCTTGGAATGAACTACGCGCAGCAACTGCGGGGTATCAAAAAATTGAATTTATCCCAAGGTTGTCACCCCCAGTGTCTTTATCGTGGTTCGACTGTGCTCACCACGACCCAGAGCCAGGTCGAATGGGTCGGGAGTCCGGTCCGAACATCCCCTGGATTCCCGCTTAGAGCATGCGGGAATGACGGACTTCGGGTGCAAATTCTACGCAGCAAGCTGCGGGGAATTCAACCCACTTAGATTAAAACCCCAATACCTCAAGCTAAACGAAATGTCTATTTTCACTAAGCCACCGCGTGAATGGCTGACTTGTCTTGACACGCGAGACTAGCGGGTGTTAATTTTCCTCGCGCCGGATCTAAAAACCTTCGCCAGGGAGCGCGAGCCATGAATATTGATTTTCACTGCCATCTTTATCCCGAGGAATATTTAAAGAAGCTCGAAGCCTCCAAAGGAGACGTGAGGATCGAAAAAAATGAAAAGGGAGAAAAAATCATCTTGAGCATGGGCGCCAAGGCAGGCCCCGTGACCGAGGATTTTTTCGATATCGAAGTGCGGTTGGATAAGATCAAAGAGAACCATATCGACATGCAAATTTTGACGGCTCCCCACCCCGGCGTTGACCGTTTCTCGCCCGATGAAAGCGCCGAGATGAGCCGGATCATCAACGACGGCCTCGCCAAAGTCGCGAATAAGTATCCCCAGCACTTTCAAGGCCTCGCCATGCTTCCACTGATCGATACCCGGCTCGCTTTGAAGGAGCTCGACAGGGCCATCTTCGACCTCGGGCTCAAAGGAATCTGTATGTTGACCAATGTTGCCGGTCAAACCTCGGATGCGGATTTTCTGCTGCCCGTCTACGAGCGCGCGCAAACCCTCGGCGTGCCGATTTTTATCCATCCCACGACGCCCGTCGGCGCTCAGGTCATGAAGGAATGGCGGCTGGCGATTATCCTCGGGTTTGAATTTGACATCATGCTTTCGGCGACCCGGTTGGCGTATTCCGGAATCCTCGAGAGGTTTCCCGAGCTCCATTTCGTCATCTCGCACCTTGGCGCCGGGATACCTTTTGTCGCGGGAAGAATCGATCGGGGATACAACGATCCGAGCTGTGAGGTTAAAACCTCAAAGCCGACCTCCGAATACCTTAAAGATTTGTATACGGACACCGTTTGCTTTTACCAACCGACCTTGAAGTTTGCCTATGAGTTTTTCGGTGCCGACCGGTTGGTGATGGGCAGCGACTTTCCGCTCCCCATCGGTGATCTCGAGGCCGCGGTTCCCAGCATTGAGGCGATGGCGATATCCCAGGAAGCGAAAGCAAAAATCCTGGGCAAGAACGTCCAAAGACTCCTTAAGCTCAATACTTGAAGTCTTTTCCAGTCTTATCCAGCGAGTCATCAGGTGAGATGATGAATAATAACAAACCCGTGGCGTTAATTACCGGTGCCTCCACTGGAATCGGCCGGAGCGCTGCGATCACCCTGGCGAGGAACGGTTACGACGTGGTGATCAATTTCAGCCGCAGTGAAGACGCCGCCAAGATCACGGCTCTTGACGCTGAAGCGGCAGGGGCGCGAACCTTGCTGTTTCGCTGCGACGTGAGCGACGATACCTGCGTGCGCGCCATGCTCGCGGCGACGGAGAAAGAGTTCGGCCGCCTCGACGTGTTGATCAACAACGCCGGAACGACCGTCGATGTGGAACCCAAGAATCTCGAAGGCATGAAAGTCGAAGACTGGAATCGCGTTTTCAATGTCAACGTGCTGGGTCTATTTCTGGTGACCCGGGCCGCGGTGCCGCTGCTCAAGAAATCGCCCAACGGCTGCGTCGTGAATACTTGTAGCATCGCCGGATTGCGTCCCAGCGCGCAGCCGTTGCCCTATGCCGCCAGCAAAGCCGCGGTGGCGAACCTGACGAAGACTCTCGCCAACGCGCTGGGGCCGCAAATCCGCGTCAACGCGGTGGCCCCCGGATGGATCGAGGGCGACTGGATGAAAAAGACTCTCGCAGAAAACTACGAAGGACTCATGGCGCGCCGGGCCAAATACACGCCGCTCAAACGCTGCTGCACGGAGGAAGATGTCGCCGACAGCATGATGAGCTTTATTTTGCACAACCGCTTCGTCACCGGCGAAATCCTGATCATCGACGGCGGGTTCGCCAGTGCCACATGAAATGAAGACAGTCGAAGATAGAGGATCGAGGATAGTAGATCGCGATCCTCCATTCTCCATTTTCCATCCTCGAGAGGTGCGGGGCCAGGATGCTTGACGGCGTGGTTCGATTTCCTCCTGAATTCGCGGCGCGTTATCGCGCCAAGGGTTACTGGGAAGATCGCTCCCTCGGGGACGTTTTTGGCGACCTATTCGCCCGCTATGCTCAGCGGGTGGCGATTATTGACCGCGAACAATCGGTTACTTATTCCCAGCTCAATGAACGCTCGGAGCGGTTGGCGCTCAATCTGCTCGACGAAGGGATGAAGCCGCTGGACCGCGTAGTTATGCAGCTTCCCAACGTCGTCGAGTTCACCTATCTTTACGTCGCTCTCCAGAAGATCGGCTGCATCCCGATCATGGCGCTGCCGACCCACCGGTTCCGCGAGATCAGTCAGTTCGTCGAGCTCTCCGGCGCCGTCGCGTGCGCAACTCCGGACACGACCAAGGACTTCGATTACCGGGACCTCGTCAAGCGAATTCAAGGCGCGAGCGAATCGCTGCGCCTGGGCATTACCTTAGGGGACACCCCTGAGGGGTTTTTGTCTTTGACGGAGCTCGTTGAGCGACCGAGTCGTCGAACCCCCGAAGAGCTTCAGCGCATAGCCATCGATCCCGAAGATCCCGCGGTGTTTCAGCTTTCAGGCGGGACCACGGGCATTCCCAAGCTCATTCCACGCACGCACAATGACTACGTCTACAATTCAAAGTTGGCGGCGGGCGTAACCGGAGTCGGACCGGACAAGATTCTGTTGAACGTCCTGCCGCTCGCGCATAATTTGCCGCTGGCCTGTCCCGGATTGCAAGGTTACCTTTTGCATGGCGCCAAAGTGGTGCTGGCCAATACCACCCGAAGTGATGATGTCTTTCATCTTATAGAGCGACATCGAGTTACCCACATCGCCGTGGTTCCGGCGCTCTTGATTCGATGGATCAATGAGCCGGCGATCAAAAAGTTTGATTTATCGTCTCTGCAGGTGATCCAGAGCGGCGGCCAGCGGCTGCAGCCGGAAGTGCGGCGTCGCACCAAAGAGCTGATTCCGAGCGTCACGGTTCAGGAAAACTTCGGCATGGCGGAAGGGATGCTGATGTTTGTCCGCCTGGACGATCCCGAAGAGGTGCGCATGGAGACGGTGGGGAGGCCCGTCAGCCCCGATGACGAGTTGCGGTTGGTGGACGACGATGACAACGAAGTCGCGCCCGGCGAAGTCGGCGAGCTGCTCGCCCGCGGTCCTTACACCTTGCGGGGTTACTTCGGCGTGCCGGAATACAATGCCCGGGCATTCACTTCCGATGGTTTCTACCGTTCGGGGGATCTCATGCGGCGCCATCCTTCCGGCAACTACATGGTCGAGGGACGCAAGAAGGATCTCATCAACCGGGGCGGTGAAAAAATCAGCGCGGAAGAAATTGAGAATCTTATTCTCACTCATCCAGCAGTCCAGAACATCGCCTGCGTGCCGATGCCCGATCCGATTCTGGGCGAACGCATGTGCGCCTGCGTGATTCCGCGGCCTGAGCAGCACTTGACTCTGGATGAGCTGGTCACTTTTCTGATGAAGGAAGAAATCGCCAAACATAAGCTGCCTGAGCGGCTCGAGATCATGGAAGAATTTCCCTTGTCGGCCTTCGGCAAAGTGTCCAAAAAGGATTTGACGGAACGAATCGCACGCGAGATAAAAGAGGAGGGCAAGTTCTAAGAATTCTGGTTTCGCGAACTTTCACTTTGACAGTGATTGAGCGAGTGGGGAGGTCCTAGAGTTCAAGGTTCAAAGTTCAATGTTCAAGGTCCGAAACGAATTAAGACATTGAACCCGGAACATTAAACCTTGAACATCCTTTCCCGGTGCAAGAGACAATCGTTCAGTTCTTGATCCGTCCCAGCGCCTTTTCGACGAAGCTGAAGTCGAATACCTGGCTGGGCGGAATTTCTTTGGTGACGTTTAAGCTCTTCTTGGTGAAGTCGATGGCGCCGCGCATCCAGGTTTCGTCGAGATAACTGAACCCGCCCAGGCGGCTAACGTGAAGGTCATAGACCTCTGCGGCCAACGAGGGGTCCTTGATACCAAGATACTTGGCAATGTGGTCGACGGACTCCGCGCGATTTCCAGTATAGTATTGAAGTCCCCTCAGGCTCGCTCTGACAAAGGCAAGGACTTCGGATGGATTGGTTCTGATCTTTTCCTCCGTTGCGCCGATGCCCCCCGACGGATAAGCGGCCAAATAATCGCCCGAATAGGCGAGCTTGCTAAAGCCCTCGCGATAGAGAACGAGTTGCCGCGGCGGACTGAGGAGACATGCCGCGATGCGGTTGGTTCGGAGAGCGGTCGCGAGCTCTTCGGGAGTCCCTATGACTATCAGGGTCGCGTCCTTATTGGGCGTGACCCCGTGATGTGTGAGGATTAGCTGCGTCAGCAGATCGACAGCGCCGCCCCGGGAGGAGATCCCGATGACCTTGCCTTTGAGTTGCTGAACCGACTTTATTTCAGGTTGGGCTACGAGTTCGAACTGCGGCTTCGAATTGACGATCAGGACGAGCCGCACGGGCAAGCCGCGGACCCCCGCCGCGATGATCGATCCGGCGGCAGATGCATAGTCAACCGAGCCGCCGATGAGGGCCTGCATCCCCACCGATCCTCGTATGAGCAGCGTTTCGAGGTCGAGTCCTTCCTCGCGATAAAAACCTTTGAGATTGGCTATTCTGAATTGCAGCTCGGTGACGGCAATGGAGGTGGTGGAAAACCGGATCTTCTTGAGCTGCGGCAGGGCAGGCGATGACGTGAGAATCAGGAAAGAGAATGCAAAGAGGCCAATACCTAGTTTCGGCATATAGACCGTCCTCTCGCTAGCTACGACTCTTGGCTCACCAGGGCGGAGCCTAACAAAGCCCCCAGACAGCGTCAATCTCCACCGACCTACTAGCACCGCATCGAGGAACCTCCCAAACGTTTTGAACGGTTTGAACGTTTTGAACTTTTTGAACCGCCGTTAAGCCGTAACCTTTACCCTTGACAACAGCAGGTGGCCTAACTTAGAAGAAGGTTAATCCACCGGCTAAGGAAGGAGTCCCCCTATGTTCGCAAGAATCAGACACGTAGCAGCCCACACCGAGCACTACGACAAGCAGTTCAAATTCTACCAGACGATCTTTGGCATGAAGCAGATCACCACCGGGCTGGTAGACGAGACCGGCAAATCTAATCCGGATCGGGGACATATCAGCGACGGTGTCATCGGGATGGCACTGTTGGCGAAACGGCCGGGAGCCCAGCAGGGCCTCGACCACTTCGGCTTCGAATGCGAGGACGTCAAAGAAGTGCTCGACCGCATCAAGCAGCGCTACCCCGAACTCTTGTATGCCCAGGCGCTGAGTTACGTGCCCTTCGCCGGCATCAGGGCCCAGGATCCCAGCGGGACTCAATTCGATCTGTCACAGAAAGGGCTGTCTAATGTCCGGGAGGGTTATTTAAGCGACGGCTGGGAACAACCGCGATGGCTGAATCATATCGCGCTCCGCGCCCGGGAGCCCGACGAGGCGGCGGAGTTTTACACCACCGTCTTAGAGCTGGAAGAATTGCCAGAGCACGCCGCCGATGGAGCGATCTCGCTCACCGACGGCAAAGTGAAGCTCATCCTCCGCCGCTGCCACAATGGTTTTTACCGGACTTTGAGACAGGGGTTCGATCACATCGGCTTCAAAGTAGAGAATCTAGAACAAGCCAAGAAAGATCTCGATGAGATCGCGACGACCTATCCAGAATCGGCGCCCCGTAAGATCGCCATGGGACGCAGTGGAGCCGATCTAGAAAAGGACCTGCAAGGTTGCCCCATCGGGAAGCACGTATTCGCCGACCCCGACGGAGTGCTGCTGGATATTTCGGATTAGATCGGCTTTTTCTCGGCTCATTTGTCTTGTTCAGTCTTTTAGACTTGCAGTTGATGAAAAACTTCTCGGAGTCCTTCGACGAGTTCAGGACGAACGGAAATGATTGAAAAATTCCGTTCATGCTGAGGTTCTCCAAGCATGAAGAACTTTCTTCCAGTCACCTGCAAGACAAGGGCTAGGAGATCGACGTGGACCGCCGGGTGCACGGCTAGTATCGCCGCGAACAACAACCACTCTCACTTAAATCTGCTGAAGCCATTCGGCAGTCCGAAGGTTAATATTTAATGAACTAAATTCTTAGGGCTTGTCGCGACCCCGGACGATTTGTCGGAGCGCGTCCTCGTAGATGGTTTGTCGCGGTCCAATCGCGACGATTTCGATGGCGCCTTCAACGGGTCGATAGATAATTCGCGTTCTTCCTATTGGAAGACTCCAGTAGCCTAGAAGTTCCTCCTTGAGCGGTTTCCCGCAGTCTGGTTCCGCAAGGATATCTGCCAGCGCAGCGCGAACTTTGCGCTTTAGTTAGGATGCAGCCGCCGGATGAGATTACGAATCTCGGCCGGGGCTTTGAGCGTGGAGACCGGCATGCAAGGAGTTCATTCGGCGAAAAGGTTATCAAGCGAGTAGCGCTTCTTTGTGCGCTTGAGGGATCGTATGCCGCTGCGAATCTCTCTCATAAACTTCTCGTCCTTCATGATTGCCACAGTTTCATGCCAACCCTCGTACTCATCTTTGCTGACAACAATCGCAACGGGCTTTCCGTTGCGGGTAATCGTCACTACCTCATCTCGACGCTCCACGGCGTCCACCAACTCGCTGAGCTTGGTCTTAACTTCCGAAAGTGGCATGGTCTTCATAGGCGCGCTCCTCATGGCACTTGGTCTGAATTGTGACCAAAGTCTATGTGCTTTTGATGCCAGGGTCAACTTCTGGTGTTGTCCTAAAACAAGGGTGAGCTTACATGGCCTCCCGAGTATGCACGGCACGTCCTGGCGTGCGGGGCCTTTCGGCCGAGCGCCTAATTGACAGAGGAGGCCGGCATCGGATAAAAAATTGAGTCCATGAGAATCCTAGATCTACATTGCTATCCCAACACGGAGCCTTGGATTAAATCGCAAGGGCCTTATGTGGAAGCGCTGGCGAAATACTGGAATCGCGCCTGGACGTGGAAGACCGAGGCGGAGGTTATCGAGGAGTTCAAGCAATACTCCGTTGAGGCCGTGCTGGTCGCTTTCGATATCGAATCGGTAACTGGCGCGCCGCCTTGCTCGAATGAATATGTCGCTCAAATGCGCGATCGTAACCGCAGCGTGATCAGACAAGGCTGGGGCGCGGTTGATCCCTTGAAAGGCGACGCTGCGATCAAAGAGGCGAAAAGGGCGATCGAAGAATTCGGCCTGCTGGGTTTTCACTTTCATCCGATTATGGGCCATTTTTCGGTGGACGAGCGGCGGTTTTATCCGTTGTGGGAGACGATCAATGAGCTCCGGGTTCCGGTGATGATCGATGTGGGTACCACGGGAATGGGGGCCGGCATGCCGGGCGGTTTGGGCGCAGTCATACGGCATGCGCACCCGGCCGCGGTGGACCAGCTCGCCGCCGATTTCCCGAATCTCAGCATCGTCGCGGCGCATCCGGGCTGGCCCTGGACCGACGAGATGATCGCCGTGGCGCTGCACAAGGGCAACGTGTCATGGGAACTTTCGGGGTGGGCGCCGAAATATTTTCCCGAGGCGCTGAAGCGCGATATTAAAGGCAGGCTCAAGGACAAGATCATGTTCGGCAGCGACTATCCGAGCATTCCCTATGACCGGCTTTTCACAGAATGGAAAGAATTGGGCTACTCGGATGAATTGATGGAAAAAATATTTCATGGCAACGCCGAGCGAATTCTTGGGTTATAGGAGTTTTCACCACAAAGAACGCAGGGCGGCAGAGCCGCAACCAAAAACTCGGAATATCTCCCGCAAAGGCGCAAAGGCCGCAAAGAAATTAAACTTCTGAACTTGGCGATCTTAGCGTCTTGGCGCGAGCAAATCCCCGTTGTGATAGCCACTGGCCACTGGAAATTTGCGCAAGCCGCGAAAATTTTCAAGCATAGCAACGCAAAGGACGCAAAGATTTACTATGTGAACTTTGCGTTCTCTGCGGTCAATCTTAATTTTTTCAACAAGCGCCTGCTCACGTTTCAGTTGATCTTTGAATCGGTGTCAGCTAAGCGAGTTAGATGTATTTCTCGCCGCGTTTTCGCCAAGGCGTGAAGGCTGCCATACCGATCTGGATCGCTTTCATTCCTTCTTCTCTTGCCTTCGGAGTGGCGGCTCAAGCCCATGGCCTGCACCTCGGCGAAGTAATACTGATGTCCGCCTGGGTCTATTCGGGGCCCGCTCAGTTCGCTATGTTGGCGCCCATTGCGGAAGGGAAATCTTCGCTGCAGATTTTGCTTGCCGCTTCCGTAATCAATCTTCGCTTCCTCCCCATGAGCGCGGCCCTGGCGCCTTATTTCCGGGGCGCGCCACTGAGACGCTTGCTCGGGGCCGCTCAGTTCATCGTTGCCAGCAGTTTTATCGTGCCGTACCTTCGCTTCCGTCAAGAAGCCGAGTCGCGGGCACAAGCTACCGCGGAGGACCCTCCTGCTGAGGGACCAAGCAATCTAATTTTCTTTCTAGGCGTTGGGATCACCAGCTTTTTTGTCTGGGTTGTGGGAACGGGGATCGGGCATGAGTTTGCCCAAGGGTTGCCGAGCGGCTTCGAGGAGGGCCTCAAGTTTATCCTTCCCGGCTATTTCGCCGGCATGTTGGTGATCGACATGCGCGGGCGGGCTTTGCCGTTGATTTGTCTCGCGAGCCTGATCCTCACGGTTCCGGCGATCGTCCTGAGTCCGGATTGGGGCTGGATCATAACCGTGATTCTAGTTGCGACCGCAGGCTGGAGGATGGAGCAATGGACGAAACGCGCGTAACGGTTATTCTGGTGATGGGCACTCTCGCTTACGCGGGCCGCGTACTGCCGCAGATTCTGTTTGTCGGCAGGAAGTTTCCCGAAGCCTGGGATCGCTTGTTGCGCTATCTATCCTACGCTTTTATCTGCGGCATCATCTCCAATATTCTATTCGTGAGCGGCGGGCGCTTTGCGAGCGAGGCAGCGCCTCATCGGGCGGTGGCATTGGTCCTTGCGATCTTTGTAGCCCGTCGGACCAAGAGCGCGGTGACGGGGATGATCGTCGGAACTACTGCGGTCTTGCTCCTGAGCTGGTTCCGCTAGCCGGGCGGGCTTCAACGCCTTGAAGAAGTTCAAATCGTTCAAGCCGTTCAAGTCGTTCAAAACGTCGCTGGCCCGCCAGGTTAGGGAGGTAGAATACGACTTCGTTCCCGCACCGCGCTGATGAGGCAGCCATAGAAAACCAGCGGGAGCGAAGAAACCAAAATCAGCGCCAGGATAATATCGCCGGTGCCGGTAATGAGACGCGCGGCAATCAGTGGTGCCACTACCCCCGAAGTGTAATGCAGCGACATGATAATGCCGGCGGCGGTGCCGGCGCTACCCGCGGGGGCGGCCTCCTGGGCCAGCGCGACCACCAAGGCCGGTACTGAGGCCTTGAGAGTGCCGAAGGCAAAGATGCCCACTGCCAGGGCTGCCGCCGATTCCAGCCAATAGAACACTATGAAGGCTGCTAACGCTGCGGGGAAAGCGCTGAGCGCGATGACCCGTTTGCGGCCGAATTTATCGGACAATGACCCGAGTGAAAACGATCCGAGCATGTTTGCCAAGCTCAACACGCCCATCAACCAACCAGTTTCTTGCAAGGTGAGCGCCTTGGCTGTGCGTAGCAAGGTCGGTGTCCATGCTGCGGAGCTCCAGAAGACCGAGCCGCCGATGAATTCAGCCAGCGCCAGAATCAAAATCGGAGTGGTAAGCGCCTCTCTGAACGAGCCGCTCCGGCTCGCGGTCCTTATCGAATGAATATTTCGAATCCAATAAAGTTGCAGCAGCATGTCGGCGGCGGCAATGACACCGACAGTCACAAAGGCGGCGCGCCAGCCGAAGCCGTCGATGATGCGGCTCGCCAACACGGCGCCGATGGCGCCGCCGATGCCGTAGGAGACCGACACGAGGCTGGCGCCGAGCCCGCGGCGATGGGGCAGCAGATCGGACATGATCGCGTAAAGCGACGGCGGTGTAAAACCATAGCCGATCCCCGTGAGTGCGAGAAAAAAGAAAAAAAGCACTCGATCGCCGGTGATCCCCGCAGCGCTGAAGCCCAATGCGAGAAAGCTCAGGCCGCTGATGAGCACGGTCTTTCGTCCCATCCGGTCCGCCAGACGGCCGGCGATGAAGCTCGTAAGCGCCGCAATGACCATCATCACCGAAAATAGGCTTCCGGCGGCGACCGTGGAAAGTGAGAAAGTTTGGCTGATTTCAGGAAGCGCGATGCCCAAGGTCGCTACCATCATCGAAGGCATCAGATTGGCGCAGGGGACGATGCAGAGCGTTAAACGTTGCATCGTGCCGTGACCCCGGGATTAGGATTTTCGATGGATAGCCCTTACTTGAGAGGAATCATGATGCAGTCGCGAGGCTGGCCGCCGATCACCCTCGTGATGTGGCCATGGCCAGTGGTATCTTCCGCGAGCATGACGTCGCCCGGCCCGAAACGCCTCACCGTACCGTCGCCGATTTCGATTTCAACTTGTCCGGCAAGGGTAATAACATATTGGCGCCGTGGCGCCGGGTGATAATTGCTCCGATGGGTTGCCGGCACGCGGCGAAAGAGCATCCCATGCGCCGGCTGGAGCTCGGAAACTTCCATGTGTCCACTGAGGTTAAGTTCAACATCGATTTCTTCGAAGTGAGATTCATTGTCTGCGCCGGTATAAAGTCTAACGATCTTCATCTGCCGGGTTTTAGGGGAATTGGTGGAAAAAAGCAAGGCGCTTAAAAATAATCTAGTTCCAATCGTTCCAGCCGTTCAAATCGTTCAAAACGTTATCAAATTCGGAAGGACCAAGAAGAGCCGTGTATAAAAGGCGCGAAACAATTTCGAAATTCGAAATTTCTGGTCCTTCATGGTCTTTGCCGTGAGCAAGAAAATGGCCTATAAACGGGGCTAGTGAATTTTCTCAATCAGTAACGAGGGAGAGCTTCCATGAGCGAAGACATTTTAAATCAGCTGGCCGCGGACATGAACAAACTGCTCACCGAGCCGGTCGGGAGTCGCAGTGTAAAAATAACCGACCTCACGCCCCGGGACGGCCAGCAGTGCAAGCTGGCGACGCGGGTTACCACCGACGACCTGCTGCCGTTGTGCGCGTCCATCGACAATTGCGGTTTTTACGCCGTCGAAGTTTGGGGCGGCGCGACCTTCGACGTCTGCATGCGCTACCTGAAAGAAGATCCATGGGACCGGCTACGCCGCATCAAGTCGGTGATGCCCAAAACCAAATTGCAGATGCTGCTGCGCGGCCAACATATTCTGGCCTACCGCCCCTACACCGACAAAATCGTTTGGAAGTTCGTCGAAAGAGCCATCGCCAACGGCATGAACGTGTTCCGGATTTTCGAGGCGACCAATGATTTTAGAAATATTGAAACAGCGACCCAAGCGGTCAAAGAGCTGGGCGGCGAGGCCCACGTCGAAGTCAACTACACCGTGAGCCCGGTTCATACTCCGGAGAAATGGATGGAGTATGCCGAGCAGCTGATCGAGGTCGGCGCCGACTGGTTGTCGCTGAAAGATGCCACGGGCATCATGACGCCCTTCGATTGCTACAGAATTATCAAGGGTATAAAAGATCGCGCCAAGGGCAAGCTGCCGGTGCTGCTCCACTGCCACGACATGGGCGGGACCTCCAGCATGTGTCACCTGATGGCGATTCTCGCCGGCGTCGACATGATCGACACCGTGTTGTCGCCGCTCTCCTTCGGCTCGGCACATCCCGCCACGGAGACCATGGTGGCGTCCTTGAAAGGCACTCCCTTCGATACCGGTATCGACGTGAAGATTTTGGAGGAGCCGGCGCAGATCACCCGGCAGATTAAGGAAAAGTATGAAAAATACGAGACCGGATACACCGGCGTGAGCGCCGATGTGTTCATTCACAAGGTGCCCGGCGGCATGATCTCGAACATGGTGGCGCAATTGAAGGAAGCTAAGCGCATGGATCTAATGGAGGCTGCGTTAAAAGAGACGCCGAGCGTCGAAAAGGACTTGGGCCATCCGCCGTTGTTAACGCCGACAAGCCAGATCGTCGGCGTCCAGGCCGTGCTCAATGTTCTGGCGGGTGAGCGTTACAAGATCGTCAGCCGGGAGACCAGCGACTACGTAAAAGGAAAGTACGGCCGCCCCCCGGGTCCGGTAAGCAAAGAGCTGATCAAAAAAATCATGAAGGACAAAGAGCCGGATTATTCGCTTCGCTCCGGCGAGCTAGCCGACCCGGCGGACTGGGAAAAGGCTGCCAAAGAGCTCGGCCCGCTGGCGAAGAGCGAGGAGGATGTTCTCCTTGGCGTGCTGTTCCCGATGCAGGCGAAAGAGTTTTTGACCCTCAGGGAAAACGGCGGGATCCAATAAGAAGTTCAAGACGTTCAAATCGTTCAAGCTGTTCCAATCATTTTTCGGATGACTCGCGGAAATGGAGCCAAGACAAAACTCGAAATTCGAATTCTGAGATTCGAAACAAATCCAAATGACCAAAGCTAAAGTTCAAAGTTTCAAACCACCCGTTTCGGATTTTAGGGTTCCCAATTCGGATGTAATTCTTTCATTTGTTTCGGATTTCGAACTTCGAATTTCGGATTTTGCTTTAGTTGCGACCTGGCGCGATGATAAGGTTTGTAAGGTGGGTTGAGGAACAATACCACTGTCCCGCTGATGCCTGAATTTCCCGATGTTACCGTCTATATCGAGGCGCTCTCGGAACGCGTCCTGAATCAGCCGATTGAGAAAATCCGCGTCGGCAGCGCCTTTGTTTTGCGCTCTTTCGATCCGCCGATTGGTACCGCTGAAGGAAAGAGAGTTTTGGCGCTTCGCCGGCTAGGCAAGCGCATCGTCCTCGCGTTGGAAGACCAACTCTTTCTCATCGTTCATCTCATGATTGCCGGACGGTTTCACTGGAAGCCGAAAGGCGCGAAGATCGCCCGCAAATACGGCCAGGCCGCCTTCGATTTTCCTAACGGCACCTTGCTCTTGACCGAAGCCGGGACCAAGAAGCGCGCGTCGATTTACCTGGTGCACGGGGAGGCCGCTTTGCAGGCGCATGATCCCGGCGGCCTTGAAGTCTTCGATGCAAGTCTCGAACAGTTTCGCGAAGCACTGACGCGCGAAAATCACACGGTCAAGCGCTCGCTCACCGATCCCCATCTATTGAGCGGCATCGGCAACGCCTACTCCGACGAAATTCTCCATCGCGCCAGGCTCTCGCCGATTCGCCTCACGCAGCAGATGACGGCCGGCGAAATCGAAACGCTCTATCGCGCGATCAAAGAATCGCTGAACGATTGGGTGGAACGGTTGCGCAAAGAAAGAGGGTCGGGCTTCCCGGAAAAAGTGACCGCCTTTCGTCCCGACATGGCGGTGCACGGAAAATACCGCAAACCCTGTCCGGTGTGCGGCTCCCCGGTTCAGCGCATCGTCCACGCAGACAATGAAACCAACTACTGCGCAAAGTGCCAGACGGGCGGAAAGCTGCTGGCAGACCGGTCGCTGTCGCGGCTGCTCAAAGCGGATTGGCCGCGGAGTCTGGAGGAGTTGGAGGAAAGGCGAACTCAATAGGCCGTGAAGCCGTGCCAATCCCGGTGAATTGTGTTAGGATTACGCTATGATCGAAAAAGTCGTGACGAAAGTGGGGTTGAAGGAATCGTCGAATACACAATTCGATTTGGCCCACTGGTTAAGGAAGACGCCCGAAGATCGGGTTTCTACCGTCGAATATTTCCGTCAACAGTTTTATGGAAGTGCAGCCAGACTTCAGAGAGTTGCTCGCGTTATTCAACGATCATCACGTTAGTTATATGATCGTCGGGGGGTACGCGCTTGCATTTCACGGCGCCCCTCGTTTCACTGGCGATCTCGATATTTTCATCAAACCTGATCTTGAAAATGCTAAGCGCGTCGTGGCCGCCCTTGATGCTTTTGGTTTCGCCTCCCTCGGCTTGACGGCAGCCGATTTCGAACGACCAGATCAAGTCATCCAACTCGGTGTCTCGCCCGTACGCATCGATCTCATTACATCCATTACCGGGGTTTCGTGGGATGAAGCCTTTGCCGGAAGGATTCCTTCAACTTATGGCGATATACCCGTACACTACATTGGCCGCGAACAATTCCTTTTGAATAAGCGAGCGACCGGTCGGAAGCGGGACCTTGCGGATCTCGAAGCCCTCGGGGAAAAGTAAATCCGAAATCGACTACTCACTGTCTGCGGCATGCGAAACGCGTACTACGAGGAGATTCTCCATTACGCCAAGGTCTCACGGATTCCCGCACCTAGTCGGTGTACGTCCAGTACCTAATTCGTACAGTGTTCCTGACTAGCACATCGGTAGAAATCCCAGCTGTCCTTTAACCCGTTCAAACAGTTCAAAACGTTCAAGCTGTTAAAACCCTTCGAGGCGAGAACCATAAGGACTGCAGACTGAGCGCTCTTGGGTTCGAACGATTTGAACGACTTGAGCTGCTGGAACTTTTTGAACGGTTTAAGCCGCGCTTAAACTTGACTTTCGAGAATCTCCAAGCCGTCCAAGCGATCGATGAGGTAGAGCTTACCGTCGTCTGCGCGAAAAACGTCATTACTCTGGACCGCCGCTTGTCCCTTGCCCGGCAGTGGAACGTAGTAGCCGACTTCCTTGGGGGCGAAGGGGTTCGAAAGGTCCAGGGCGCGCAGACCGCCGGCGAACCAGGTGACATAGTGAATATTGTCGTAGACCTGTTCCGCCGGTTGATGAGCACCGAAGCGGCTGCCCGGTTTGAATTCGCCGTCGTAAGGGATCATGAAATTTGCGATGGGCATGGGGCGAGTTTCTTCGGTAATGTCCACCACCCAAAGGAAGGCATTGGGCGTAGGCGTAAGTTTCTCGCCGACTTCTTCATCCGTGACGATCATGAAATCGCGGTCCATAATCTTATTTGCCAATGGCAAGGTTGTATGCGTCGGACAGGGGTAGGGCGGGCTCCAGTCGAGTATGCTCAGGGTTTTAGGTTTACTCATGTCCGAGATGTCGACGATTGCGAAGCCGCCGAACCAATAACTTATATAAAGCCGGTTGTCCTTACGAATCGGGTGATGGCAGCGGTGGTCCCAGCCGTGCCAGGTGGGCTTCTCGCCGCCGGCTGTCCATTGTCCAGGCATCCACCAGCGGCCGACTTCTTCCGGTTTCTCTGGGTTCTTCAGGTCTAGAATTAACGCAATGTTACCGACGTATCCTTCCATGTGCGGGGAAAGGTAGGCATAGCGCCCGTCAAAGGTAAATCGATGCACGCCTTTCTCGGCTGCCTTGAAGAAGGCGATCTCGCGCGGCTTTGCACGATCCGAGATGTCGAATACTTTTAGACCCGCTTGCGGTTCCTTTTTCGATTTATAGCGCTCGTAGTTGATCAGCATGACGTCACCAGTCACGCGGACTTTGTGAGAATGAATTCCCTCCGGCACTTCGAGCTGAGCTATAAGTTTGGGATTTTTGGGATCCCGGACGTCGATGATCGATGTGCCGTGAGGCGGCTCTATGTGACCCACGTACGCATAACCATTCTCCACAACCACGGAGCCGCCACCAGGAAGATCCGTGCGTCCAATCTGTTTAATCTTTTGACTTATACCAACCGGTGGGTTTCCGTTCGTTGCCATGAATGCCTCCTCTTGGCTGTTTAGATCAGCTTTTCGCCTTCTGAATCATCTCCAGGACTTGGTCCGTCGTGCGCACGCGCGACATGCGCGGGAAGATCAACTCCATGAGTGTGTCATGGGCGCGCTGGTCGTGGGATGTGCCGCAGGCGTCGCTGACGACGATCATGTTATAGTCCAAGTCCCGGCCGGAATAAACCGTCGACGTGACCCCGACGTCGGTGGAGCCGCCGGAAATAATGATGGTGTCGACGCCCCGCGTCCGCAGCGCCAGGTCCAGATAGGTTTGGTGAAAGGCGCTCCAGCGGTACTTGACGATGTAGTAGTCCTCCGCTTGCGGTTCCAGGTCGGCGAGCACGTCAGAGCTTTTGTCACCGGCGATGACGTGCATTTTGGTTTTGGTTACTTCGCCGTTCGGCCAGGGCGTGAGCGAGTTGTTGGTATCGGTGAGCAGCAGCGCGGTGGTCGCGTTGTCAGGGCGATGGTTGCCTTTGGCGAAGAAAACGGGCAGGCCAGCGGCGCGTCCTGCCTTGCTGAGCCTGACGGCGTTTTGAATCCACGGTTTCAACGCCCTCGGTTTGCCTGGCTCCAGGGCCGGCAGGTAGCCGTTTAGAATATCGAAAAAGAGTAATCCCGTATTTTTGCGGCTGAAATCGGCTACATTCATAAGACGTCTCCTAGCGGATTTTGATGCCCCGTTTTTCTTTTTCCTCTATCACTTTCCACCCCTGACCGATATACCACTCGATCTGGCGGAACAGGCCGGTAAAAATCCGCACGTCTTTATCTTCCAGCCCGGCGCGTCCCAGGATTCGCCGGAAGGCCAAGAGCATATGTTCGGGATTCTCCGAATCGAGAAAACCGATTTTCAATAACACCGTCCGCATCCGGTCAAACAAGCGCTCGATGTCCTCAGTTTGGGCGCGCTGAATTCCGCCATGTTCCACCGGGACAAGCGCCGCCACATAAAATTCATAAAGGCAGATGACGGCGGCCTGGGCGACGTTGAGTGATTGGTAGTCTGGATGGCTTGGAATGGTCATGAGTAGCTGGCAATGTTCGATGTCCTTATTACTCAAACCGTGATCTTCCGGCCCAAAGATGAGAGCGACTTTGCCGGTCTTTGCGCTGGCGATGATTTCGCCCGCCAGCTCTCGCGGGGTCTGACTGTGTTTGCGGTAGAGTCCGGATCGGCAGGTTGTGCCGACGACGAGAGCGCAATCAGCGATGGCTTCCCGGAGAGTCTCGTAGCGTTGCGTGTTTGCGAGGATATCGCGGCCGTGAACGGCCATGGCCCGTGCCCAAAAGCTCCGGGTTCGTGCCGTGCCTACGATGGCGAGCTCGGTCTGACCCATGTTCTTCATCGCCCGCGCGATGGAGCCGATGTTCCCCGAGCCCCGCGGTCTTACGAGGACGATTCGAATGTTGGCCAACATAATGGCATTGGGCGTGAGGTTTGAGGCAACAGGCAATTGGGCAACCGTAGGGGCGACCGGCCGGTCGCCCCTACATCTATTTCGCGAATGAGCACGACCTATTCTTCAAAATCACGCTCCGGTTCTTGTCGTCGAGTTCGGTTCTGTAGCCCAGGTCTTCGTGCATGATCGATCGACGATCGTCAACATGCTCCGCGCCGAAGATATGGGCAAGTTCATGGATCAAAGCAATAACGTCCGGCTCCGGATCGGCATAGGCACCGGCGTAATGGAATGGTTTGTTGACCGGGTTGATGACATAGTTTCCCAGTCCCTGCTGACAGTTGCCGATTCGGTCGACCCGGGGCCGGCCGGTGGTGAAGTACCGGCTCACGCCTTCCGCGGTAAACGCCACGATCAAATCGTAGCTCCCGTCCTTTTTTTGGCTGGGGAACTCTTGCTCGACTTTAGCCAATAGCTGGGGAGTGGAGGGTATGCGTTCCTGCGTGGGCCAGGGTAGGACGCTTTGGGTAACAAACCGAATACCGAATTCGCGTTCGTAATAGTCCGAGGCCGCTTCGACCAAGCCGCGGGCTTCCTCGCTCCAGCGGGAGTTCCGCGCCCTGAAGCTGACATCGGCCAACGCTTTGACTCGGACTATCCGCTGGGTCGGTTCCGGCGCCGAAAGGCCGCAGGATGAAAGAAAAAGCGCGCTAAGGATGGAGCAAATTATCTGTCGGCGCGTAGTCATCGGTCATTACAGGAACGTCTTGATCGGGTAACGGCCCGTCGTAATAGGCCACGCCAATGGCGCTGATCGGTTCGGGGAAAAGACCTTTGTCGATGACGGTGGCGCGTTTGACGATCTCTTTGATATCCAACCGCTGGTTGTCTTTGGTGGCGATGACGATCACGTTCTGGATGGTATCGACACTGACGTTGTCCGGACGGCGCGCGGCGAAGACATAAGTCTGGGGAAAGATCCGGCGCTGGGTCTTGACGAATGCGCGGACGATTTTGCCGGACGGTCCCGTGACTGCGCTGATAAGGTTGGCGACGATAATGCCATTAGGCGTCAACTTTCGCTGCGCCAACTCGAAAAACTCCCGGGTGGCGAGGTGGAACGGCATGGCATCCGAGTAATAGGCGTCGATCAAGATGATATCGTACTGATGGGTGGTTCGATTCAAGAAAAGCCGCCCGTCCTGTGCATGGAGCCGCAGATTCTTGCCGTCACGGACGTTGAAATGATTTTTCGCCATCTGGATAACTTCGGGATCGATTTCGACAACGTCGACCTCCAGTGAGGGAAATTCTTTCTGCAGTTTTTTTGGGATAGAGCCGCCGCCGAGTCCGATAATCAGCATCTTTTTTGCGTCGGGCCTAAAGGCGAAGCCCAGGGAGGTATAGCGCGAATAGATCAGCCGCAGGGCCGTCGGATCCTTCAGGTTCATCGCGCTTTGCAGGGTTCGGTCGAAGTACATGTAGCGAGCTTCTTCGTCTTCCTCGATCCGGATGCGATGATAAAAAGTATCCTTTTCCACCAGTGTCTTCACTCGCGCCCAAATAGCCGGTGTCCAAGCCATCATGATCGAACTCACCAGCACCGACAATGTGGTTACTGCCCGGGCCACCGCAAATTTCCTGACCTTTATCAGCGGCACCAAAACCAACGACAGAAACATCATGATCACGCCAAGAAAATGGATGATATTACTGACACCCATTACAGGTATCAAGTAGAAAGCGGTTAAAAGCGTGCCGAAAATGCTACCGCAGGTGGAAACCGCGTAGAGAGTTCCGGCGGTGCTGCCGACGGTGGAAAGTGTCGTCGCCGCCAGCCGTATGACGTAAGGCGAAATGGTTCCCAAAAAAACCCCGGGCAAGAGAAACAGCAGGCTGCAGGCGATCAGGGGGTTCAGCCGCACACCGAAGTCGATACCGGCGACCCAGCCGTTGACGTCACGATAAATAAAGGGGAGCAAGAATATGAGAACGCCGGGGATAAGCAGCAAGGTGAGCAGCCGAGCATAAGAAGGATTCCGTGCTGAAAGCCACCCGCCCCAATAATAGCCGATGCTTAAGGCCGCCATGACCACTGAAATCAAGCTGCCCCACACGAAGATCGAACTGCCGAAAAAAGGGGCCAGCACCCGGCTGCCGGCGATCTCAAGCCCCATCAACACGGCGCCACTCACGAACACCACGACGTTGAGCAGAAATTGCACCATAGTTATCGCTCCCAACTCCAGTTTCTTTCCTCATCCACAACCGTCATCGGCTCCAGCAGATCCTCGGAAATGCCTTCGATGAATTGAGACGGACGAGATAGGACCATGCGCAGCCCGCGGTCGAAGATTTTGATCGGATAGCTGATAAAAAGATTTTCTTTCGCCCGTGTCGCTGCGACATAGAGTAGCCGGCGCTCTTCTTCGATCTCCTCGTCCGTGTTGATGTTATAGAAGGACGGAAATCTTCCCTCCAGGGCCCAAATAATGAACACGGAGTGCCATTCCAGCCCCTTGGCAGAATGAATCGTCGAAAGAATCACCGGCCCCTCGTCGGGGTCCACAGCCAACGCGCCCGCCACGCTATCGGTGGGGGGCTCCAGAGCCATGTCCGCCAACAGCCGTTCCAGACTCCGGTAGCGATCCGTAATGCCCTGAAAGTGCTCCAGGTCCCGGAGCCGCTTCGGATGATCCTCCGGGTGGTTGCGCTTGAGGATCGGCGCATAGTACTGCATGAGATAGTGGGTCTGTTCGGCGGGCCGTTCGGCTTCCGCGGCGTATTGTAATACCTGCGCCAGGGTTTTGAGTTCTTGCGCAATCTTCCCTTTGGCTTGAAAGGTCCGCAGCCGCTCCACGGGTTGGCTGCCATCCAGGAGCCAGCGGGTGATTTTCTGGCTCATTTGAGTTCCGACGCCTTCCAATAGCAGCAGCACCCGGTTCCACGAAATCGAGTCCTGCGGATTGGCGAGAATACGTAAATGCCCCAGCAAATCCTTGATGTGGGTGGTCTCCATAAACCGGAAACCACCGCGCTTGATGAATGGAATATTGTGCCGCGCCAGCTCGAGCTCCAAATCGAATGAATGGAAGCTCGA
>DAIRFP010000005.1:20967-49172 GCA_036794995.1 Thermodesulfobacteriota bacterium
AAATCCATGATGTTGCGGAAGTTGGCGCCGCGAAATGAATAAATACTCTGGGCGTCGTCGCCCACAACGGCTACGTTATTATGGGTTGCCGCCAATAGGCGGATAATCTGGGCCTGCAGTTGATTCGTGTCTTGGTACTCATCGACCATGATAAACTGGTAGCGTTCGGAAAGGCGAAGGCCCACCTCTTCGCGGTTGGCGAGCAGATCCCTGAGCTTGGTTAACAGGTCGTCGTAGTCGAGGAGCGTTTTGGTGGTCTTGTAGTCGACGTAACGATGATAGAGCCGGAGCAAATCATCCAGTGAATCGAGCAGGTGCGGGTACTCCCGCTCGAGCAAGTCCGGCATGGCGGTTTGTTTGTTGAGGGCCATGCTGAAGATTTCCGCCACCGTCTGCTTGCGGGGAAAGCGCTTGTCTTTGTAGTTGAGACCCAGCTCGGTGCGCAACAGCTGAATCGCATCTTCACTATCCGGCCGGTCCATGATGGTGAAGGAAGGGGAGAGATCGATATGACGGCCAAACTGGCGCAAGACCAAGTTGGCGAAGGAGTGAAAGGTTCCTCCGGCGACCTCGTTGCAGCGGCTGTCGATCAGCAGACTGGCGCGCCGCAACATCTCCTCCGCCGCCCGCCGGGTGAAGGTCAGCAGCAGGATGGAACGGGGATCAACGCCGATATCGATGAGATGCGCCACGCGATAGACCAAGGTCCGGGTCTTGCCTGTGCCGGCCCCGGCGATGATCAGCAAAGGTCCTTCGACCGTGGTGGCCGCCTGGTACTGAGCATCGTTAAGCTCTTTGTGATAATCGAGACCGGCGGGACGGTGGTTTGATGGAGTGGTATTTCTAAGAACGTATTGTTTCGTCAAGGGGGCTCCAGTCGCAAGCTAAATTACCTATTTTCCTGGGATCGAGCAAGTGAGGAGCGGCAACATTTTATCGTAGCCAAGGAGAGCCTGGCGGAAGCCCAACAGCGTCCGAAGGGCCGAAAATCATGACGCAATCCGCTGTCCCTCATTGTTAGCTGTGAAATCTATGATAGCCTCAAGGCAAAGTGAAATCGCCAGAGCCAGACTCCCCGAAACGGTTTATGTTGTGGACGTGCAGCTTGCTGGTTGTGTTTCTGCTCGTCCAATCCCAGTGGGTCCATGCCCAGACAAACCTGCAAGAGTATTACGACAAAGAGTACGGCTATGCGTTCAAGTATCCGGCGAGTTGGAAGCTCCGACAGCTGCCCGAGGGTGACGCTAACAAGGACATTCGGCTCGTGCTCCAGGGGCCCAACGGGGGCTCTTTTACGGTGGTCATCGATAAGATCAAAAGGATCACCAAAAAACCCGAATTCGAGAACGATCCCGATCGAACCCGGCGCGTCGGCGAGATGATGCAACAGACCATCGCACAGATTTACCAATCCATCTCCGAGAGCATCAAAGCGGTGAACATGAAGGTCGGCGAACAGAGCGACCTCTCCAACGATTTGAGCATCAAATTCTACCTTGCCACGCTTCACACGATGAAGCAGGGAAAACCCATTATTGTGGCAGGAATTCATTGTTTTCCCTTCGACAAGGACTACTCCGTCAATTTTACCATGACGACCTTTTGGGACCCCGCCGCGACCCAAGAGAACGAAACCCTCGCACAGGTGCTCAACTCGTTCCGTTTGGTCGGGGAGCCGCAAGCAGACCGCAACGCAGGTAAGAAATCGCCGTAACTGATCACGCTTTGTCGGTTCAGTTCGGCGCCGCGGCCGACGGAACCTGGGCCGGTTGGTTGCGTGCAAAAATCAGGAAAGATTGCCGGTCGAGAAAATCGAATTCCCGCAGCAAGCTATAGCCGGCTTGCTCCATTTCTCTTTTGATAAACTCTTTGGGGGTGTAGTGCTTCCACAGACCGGCAAACCATCCCCTACGGTCGAAATCGATAATGGCAATCCGGCCGTTGGGACGGATATACTTTCGGAGGTGGATCAGGTAGCTCACGCGGTTATCAATATGGTGGTAGGTGTTGCTGGTAAAGATTAGATCGATTCCGGTGGAAGGCAGGCGGGGATCGTCGGGTTTGGCGAGGATCACTTCGACGTTTCCAGCCCCTTCGGTTTTTGCCCGCCGGGCCACCAGATCGTTCATCTCTTGGTCAACGTCAACCGCGTATACCTTGCCGTCCGGGCCCACCGCTTTGGCAAGCGCAAAGACGAAATAACCGCCGCCAGAACCGATATCGGCAACCCGCTCGCCGGGACGGATCTCAAGCGATTGAATGACCTGGTCTCGTTGCTGCCATCGATCCCGGTTGAATCCTTCGTAGGCGCACTGCTTCAGCCCGGCACAGCCCGCAAGAAGGAGAAGTATCAGCAGCTGGATTTTTAGTAGCTGTGTGCCGCGCCGGAGCATCGCCAAGGGCCGCAACGTCTTCTTTCGCTGTACTTGGCTACTAGGATTGGGCTTTTTTGGCGATTTTTTCGAGCGCGTTATTGACTTTCTTACGCAGCTCCACAACGTCGAAAGGTTTGGCGATAAAATCGAATGCGCCGAAATCCATGGCCTTAGCGGCTAGCTGGTGCGAATTCATCCCGGTAAGCATGATGACTTCGCAGCCGGGGTTGATTGTTTTGATCTGTCTCAAGATTTCGATGCCATCGGTTTTCGGCATGAGAACGTCCAGCAACACGATTTCGGGTTTTTCCTCTTGGACTTTACGAATCGCCGCCTCCACGGATTCCGCTTCGAGCAAACGATAGTCTTTGCAAAAAACCATTTTGAGGGACTCGCGGACCCCCATTTCGTCGTCAACAGCTAGCAGCAGTGGTGAGTTCATGAAGCGTAAGACGGACCGAAAAGCTTGAGCTGGCACAGATTGGTTAAACTAATGTCACTAAGTTGGCAACGTGGCAAGGGCTAGAGGGCATTATTCGGGGAAGAGTGAACACTATACGAGGCTTTCCGGTGGCCGGCGACGGAGGACACGGCGGCGGCGCACAGAGCCCATCGGTCTGATTCGCCGGGTCCAGCCGGCTTTACGATTTAGAGGCCGCTGGTTTGTTGCCGGAATGCCAGCTCCACACAATGCGGGGAATAGGCTGCGTGGCGGGAGCAGTCGCGGGCGATGTCCTCGGTGGCCTTCTCGAAGACGGTCCGCAGATATTGAATGCTTATTTGAAAGCAATCTTCACGGTCGCTGGGAGTGCCGAAAGCGGCGCAAAAGGGCATGGCGTAGCGGCCGTCCCAGGTGTTGTCGACGAGCGCGTAAACAACCCCGCGCATACAGGCCAAACGATCGTCGCCTCGCACCAGCTCGCACTTTTGCGCGACGGATTGAGACTGGCTGACCCGCGCTTCATTAGACAAGTCGCGTCCGATAGATTGGGTGCAGGGCAGTCGATAGGCTCCAGCTTTGGCGCATTCTTGAAGCATTTGTTCCGTCGAAAGGCCCATGTCGGACATTCGAGACGTCTGCATAACGTAGCATTCGCGTCGATACTGGTCGGCTAACTGGCTACAGGGGGCATGGGCATCCGTTGGACTGAAGTTCTTTTTTTCATTCGTAGCGTTGGAGACGTTCTCCATGAATACGCCGCCATAACAAGAGTTGCGGTTCCACTCGTCGGCGAGGGCATCGCAAATATCCAGTGCCGATTGCAGTTGATAAGCGGAAAAGAATAGGATCGCATGACCGAGCCCGTGCAGACATTGATAGCGGAACCTTAAAGGCGTCGCCGGATCGCAGGCGACCGCGGCCTTTTGTTTGAGTTCCGTTTGGCTCGGGTGCTTGTAAGTCTCAGCGTAGATGTCGTCGCCGCGAAGAAAGCGTTCCACCGAACCGTGGTAGCAACCGGAGTGACAGGTCTGGTCGCAGGCGGAAAAGGAATCGTGAATATTGCCTTTGAGGCGAAACGTTTCCCGCCCGACGGCATGGACGACGGGGTGACAGTCCCGTCGCAACTCGGGATCCTCCACTTCAAAACGTTGAATCAACTGGAGCACCGCGGCGGTGGTGTGGTTCTTGAGGGCCTCGCGGAAAAGGTGATCGAGACACTCGGCACTTCGGACTTCTTTCAAACAATCTTTGGTTGCCGCCAACGAGGGCAGGTCAACAGCCGTTTTATTTGCGGCGCTCTGTCCGGACTCCTGAGACCGGATCGTAGACGGAACCAGAAGTAAAAAAAGGCTGCAGAAGGCGAAAACACGTTTAGATAGAAATAATTCACGCCGAGAGTCGCTCACGAGGTCGTCCTCCAAGTATTGGGGCGCATTCTAACGAAAAGTAACTTTAGGCGCAATTATTTCAGCACCTTTTAGAGAAAATTGGTACTATAGACGAGAGACTTTTGATTCAAAGAATAGTCAAGACGGGGCAACCGGTCGATATTCTCTGATTCTCGAGTTAACTATCGACGTTCGTAACCGTCTAAAGGGAGCAGGGAAGCGCGATGAAAAGTAGATTAATGTCGTGTCTTTGGATAGGCGTAGGTTTTTTGGTTGTTGCCGGCGCACCGGCAGGTCAGGCGCCTGTCAACTTGCCAAGTCCGGAAAAAGTGCCGGTTTATCAACCGAAGCATTACCCCTTCGATGGCGGTGAGCGGGCTGTTTACAGCGCGAGCTGGAACGGGATTCCGGTGGCCACCGCTGAAGTCTCCACGACGTCCCAGATGATCGACGGCAAGAAATTCTACAGTGTCCGTGTCGAGGCCAAGACATCGGCAGCCCTCGATCTGTTTTGGCGGATGCGGGACACGATTACTTCAACCATTGAGGCCAAAGCTCTCGCCCCGACCCGGTTCACCTTCAGTCAGAGAGAGAACCGAAAGATGATCGACACGGAGGCCCGGTTCGATCGGAACGCAAAGAAATGGTCGGTGCATCGCGACGAACGGCGCAAGATAAAGAAATACGAATTCGATCAACCGCCTAATACCATCGACCCGATTACCGCCGTCTACCTGGCTCGTAGTCAGGACCTCAAAGTCGGCGAACATCTCTATTTCAACATCTTTGGGGGAAAATATCGTTACTTGCTGGACCTGGAAGTCGAGCGCCGCGAGAAAATCCAAATCGCCTCGGGCAGCATCGATGCGTTCAAGATCGTGCCGCGGATCAAAAACCTCATGAAACATGGTTATGCGGAAAGACTGAACGAGGCCGTGGTGTGGATCTCCGCGGACGAAAGACGCATTCCGGTCATGCTCAGCAGCCGGATTTTCGTGGGTAGTATTTACATCGAAAGAATCGAAGACAGGGTTGGAAGCCAAACCGCGGAAGCGAAGCATCCCGATAAACCAAGTTAGCCCTATGCAAGGATTGCGATGGACAGGTGACCCGATGAAACCAGCAAAGAAAAGCAAGATGGAAAAAACGGTTATGATGGGCGGGTTGTTTTTCATCCTGCTGTTTTCAGGAACCGTCATGGGCGCGCAGCGGATTTTTCGCGGCGGACCCTATGAAGAGCCGGCGCCGTCCACGAGCCGGCGGGGTGAAGCCGGGCAAACCGAGCGGCTCCGCTCCGTGATGATCCCTTTGATCAGAGCGATGGATCAGCCCTGTCGGGCGGAAGAAGTGCGAATCAGTATCTTGAATCAATCCGAGATCAATGCCGGCAACGCCGGCGGATGCCAGTTTCTCGTCACTGCGGGTCTTTTGCAGCAAGCCAAGGATGACCAACTACGCGGAGTGCTGGCCCATGAAATTGCGCATCAGGATCTAGGGCATGCGACGCGGGCGCAAGTTTTGAACACCGGACTTGGCATCGGCGCGGCACTGTTGGAGAGATTCTTTCCCGGTAGCGGCGCGTTTGCGCCCATGGCGGGAACCCTGATTGCGCGGGGCTACAGCCGGACGGAAGAGTATGGCGCCGATCGTCATGGAGTCGAAATTCTTCGCCGGGCGGGTTATCCAGCCGAGATCATGCTGGACACGCTCAGTTGGCTAAGAGCCATGTCAGGGGACGGAGGCGGTGGCTTCCTCTCAACGCATCCGGCCATCGACGAGCGAATGGCCGCGCTCCGAAAAATCCGTTAGAACAACTCCCGAACCCAGCTCCTGCTGTATCTAATACAAACGCATTGAGTAAGGTTACATTCTCGGGGAAAAAGACCTACGGTCCGCGGGCAATGGGCCGCTACCCTAAAGTCCACCCCGCCAACCCCTTAGGGTGCTCAATCCTAAAGTTTGCGCCTGCCATCGTCTTCACGTTACGGTGCCCGCGGCCCTTCGGTCTTCTTCCCCTCGATGGAACGCAGATCAACGTGACAGCGCCGCTTATCGTCTGACACCTGACACCCGACACCAGAAACCCGAAACCAGGTGTCAGTGTTCAGGGGGACAGGTGTCAGGTTTCGGATAAACAAAGATGCTCCCGAGCCGTCTAACAAGCAAAGGAGAATGTTCATGATGAACATCGAGGCGTCGAAAAGGAAACTGGGTTTGATCGCAGGAGCGGCTTTGGTTAGCACCTTGGTTGCCGGATGTGCCGGAGGGTCACTCACGACGCGAGAAAAAGGCGCGGGGATCGGCGCTCTGAGTGGCGCGGCGATGGGCGGGCTAATCGGTTCCGCTGTCCGTCATCCCGCTCTCGGCGCAGCCATCGGCGGGGGACTTGGTTTGGGCGCAGGTGCTTTAATTGGCGATCAGTTGCAAGGACGTGAAAACCAGGCTTGGGAGCAAGATCAGCAAATTTACCGAAATCAACAGGATCTCTCGCGGCAGCGCCAGGAGTTGGAAGATCTCCGACGCCGGACTCCGGAATACTAATCTTTCCAGTGAGGCCAAGATGTGGGCTGCGATCCTTAAAGACTGGGATTACCTGGCTGTCACGTTCGTGCTCGGTGTATACGTGACGGCTGCGGTCGCCGTGGCCATACTGGTGGTGTCTCAGACGTTTTGACCACGCGGCCCGGAAGAATCCGGCGAGAGTTACTTCTTGCCGTAAACCCCATCGATAAAGCCGTCGCGTTCGAGCTCTCGGACAATCGTGTCATCGACGAGGTCATTCACGGTGACTTTGATGCCCGGATTGGTTTTTCGGGCCTCTCTAATCAGGTTATCCATACCCGGGCGCGTTACATAGGGCACGCGCTCCAGGATTCTAACTGTCGCTGAATAGTTGTCTTCCAGATAGGCCGCGTTGGCACTGGAAAAGTATTTCCCGATGATTTTTTTGGCGCCCTCTTTGTTGCTCTTGAAATAATGGGTCGCTTCGATGAGCGCCATCACGATCTTTTTTACATTCTCTCGATTCTTCGCGACATAGCTTTTTGTCGTTACTGTGCAGATCCAAGGAAAAGGCGGAGGATTTTTCAGGTCGGCTGTGCGAATCAAAACCCGGTGGGGAAGGTTTTCGCCTAGAAGATAAATGCTGCCGGTCGAAGATAAGAAGCCGGCCACCGCTCCTCGCGTAAAAGCCGCCGCGCGTTCGGCTGCGCCTCCGACCTGCCGAACGGTCACGTCTTCTCCGGGCCGAAGTTTGAGCTCTGCCAAGAAAGCTCGGGCGGCGACGTCAGTCACGCTGCCGAATCGGCTGATCCCGATGGACTTGCCCTTGAGATCCTCGGCAGATTTAATCGAAGTCTGGACCACTAGCTCGTAATCCAATACGTTGACGAAACAAGCGACGGCGACGAGATCGCCGCCGCCCGCAGCCGAATTGACCACACCGCTTCCGGCGACCATCCCGACTTGGATATGACCACTTAAAACAGCCGCGGCGCCCAAGGTAGTGCTGGTTATGTAAACCACGTCGGCATCGATGCCCCGCTTCCGATAAAAGCCCAGGTCCTTGGCGATGTTCCAAATCGAGTTTGGGCCTCCCAAGGCCGCGTACGAGAAGGTGAGTTTTTCCTGTGCTCGTGCATTGGTCCCAATGAGTGGGATCAGCAAAAAGAAGGCAAGTAGCACCCAGAATGTCAACCCCTTGACGGGCATCTGTGTTCTCCAACGAGCAGGCAAACGCCTGCCGGCGCCTTATTTCTCAGCGGGCTCTTGCTCCGGCGAATTCATGACGTGTTGAACTAGACGCTCCAACTCCTCATAGGGCTGCGCGCCCACCATTAGGTAGCGTCCCGCAAGGAAAGTCGGCACGGCGTTGACGCCGGTGGCGGCACACCGCCGCCAGTCCTCGTCAACGGCATCTTTGAAACTGCGACTCATGAGCACGTCGGTCGCTTCGTCAGCCGGGAGGCCGACCTCTTTGGCTATTTCCACCAGGGGTTCCACCTTGCCGATATTTTTCACATCGACAAAATAGGCCTGGAAGAGCGCAGAGTGAATCTCGTCGCCTTTGCCTTTGCTTTCGGCCCACTTTGACAGTTCCTGCGCCAGCCGACTGTTGTAGGACATGTTCCGCGCGGCATTATACGGCAGCCCTTCGCGATCCATGTTTACCTTCATGCGCTGATTTCTAGCAACGACTTCGGGCCCCCGCATATTCCCTTCCTCCGGAGTCTCAGGGTGAAGCGGAAATTGCGTGAACTTAGTCTCGAGAGCGTAATTCGCTTTGAGTTTCTCGACACGCCCGGTGACGAGGTAGCACCAGGGTCAGACAAAATCTGAAAAGATTTCCAGAACGAGTGGCTGGGGCATAATTCCTCCGTTTTCTTGGCCAGGGTTTTGAGATGATTGGATTCTACTTTCGTTGGTTAGCGGAAGTCAAAAGGTTAGGGCCGCCTAATGACATCAAACTGCAATATAGAGGATTGTTGTTTTCTTGGCATGGGTTAGCGGAAGTCAAAAGGTTAGGGCCGCCTAATGACATCAAACTGCGATATAGAGGATTGTTGTTTTCTTGGCATGGGTTAGCAGAAGTCAAAAGGCTAGAGCCGCTTAATGAGATCAAACTGCGGTACAGAAGGATTATTGTTTCCTATGGCATGGGTTAGTGGAAGTCAAAAGGCTAGGGTCGTTTGATGAGATCAAACTGGGCCGAGGCGGGATAGTGGATTTTTATCCCCTCGGGCATCGCGAAGGGCGGCAAATGATGCTCGTGACAGCCGTCGTCGAAGATGTGACGGACCGGCCGGCCCCGAACCAGGAAGGCATCCGCCAGGAGCTGCCGGTGGCAGCGCCACGGCACGGCCTCGGCGCACATCAAAGCGCTCCGTTTGCTTTTGAGCAGCGGCTCCATCTCTTCGATGATTTTTTCGAATTCCGCCGTGAGCATGAAGTCGGCATAGGCGCGAAACGCGCCGACTTTCCAGGCCGTGTTCCGGGAATCGGCTGACGGTCGCCTAAACCCGCCGAGGTCGCTGCGCCAAACATAGGCGATCTGCTCCTGGCTCAAGGTGCCAGCCAATTTTTCCCGATGAAAGTGGGGATAGCGTTTCGAACTAGGCCAACGCCGGACGTCCACCAGCAATTCTATTTGGTGCGACTTTAGCAGTCTCACGAAGACCTCGATGGCCCGCGTCGAATGGCCGATGGTATGGACAGTGCCGAATGCATCGCAGTTCATGGCCGTCACAAGCGCTTTCAGTAAAATAACCGAATCTTGGCTGATCGCAACGCCCAGGGATGTTATGATCGCGCGATGTGGCATTCAGGGCCTCTAACCTGCTTCTGGTTCGTGTACATGGGTTCGGTGGGAATTATCCTTCCCTACTACAGCCTCTATCTCAAAGAGAATGCCGGTCTGTCCGGCACTGAATTGGGATGGGTTTTGGCAATCCTTCCCCTCGTGAGCATTGTCGCGCAGCCCTTCTGGGGGCAGGTGGCCGATCGAACCGGCGCTCGTAGCGCCATCGTGGCGTTGCTCTCCTTGGGATCCGCGCTCGCTTACTTTGCCCTCGCCGCGGCGGAAGGCTTTTCGGCCATCTTGTTGGCCACGGCGGCGCTCGCCGTCTTTGGCACCGCCGTGCTGCCCATCACGGTATCTGTAAGTCTGGCGATCTTGCGTGATGCCGGACCCCACGCTTTCGGATTCGTGCGCGTCTGGGGCACGGTGGGATATTTTGTCTCGATTGTCAGCTTTCCTTGGATTCTGAATCGCTATCAGGCGTCTCGCGGGATGGCGGCCGCCGGATACGGCGATCCGGAGGCAGGATTGGGGATCATGTTCATTGTCACCGCTTGGCTCACAGTGGGAGCCGCGCTCGTCGGTCTCTTCTTGCCGCGGGAAGGGGTCGTCTCTACCCGCGCCGGACGCGGCGATTGGCGCTTGCTTTTGGGCAATAAAGCCTACATTCGATTTCTGGTTTTCTCGTTCGCAGCCTATCTGCTATCCCAGGGGCCGATGTGGCTGTTTCCGATTTTCGTTCGCTCCCGCGGTGGAGACATTGAAACCATCCGCAACATGTGGGTCACCATGCTCATCGTTGAGATTCCGTTGATACTGGCGAGCGGCAGCGCGCTCAAATGGCTGGGTGCCCGAGGCCTTCTCGGCGTCGGCGTGCTGGTGGGAGGACTACGTTGGATTCTTTGCGCCTTCACCACCGATCTGTATCTTCTAGCCCTCGTCCAAACCCTACACGGCGTGACGGTCGTGGGACTGCTCATGGGCGGGCCGCTTTATCTCGACCTAGTGGCGCCGGAGAGACTGCGCTCGACGGCTCAAGCGGTCCTGTCCATGGTCGGCGTGGGTATCGCGGGGATCGTATCGAATTTGGCATCGGGATGGCTGTTGGACACCGTGGGAGTCAACATGCTCTATGCAGCCACGGGGATGGGTTCGGTTCTGCTCGGTTGTCTGGCGTGGTGGATACTGCCCGCCCCGGCGCGTTCTTGTTAAGGAGTTCATAAGTATCTAGACAATTTTGGTTACTCAAAGGCCAAGGGGCGACCCCTTCCAAGCGCGGGCAATGGGTCTTTGCCTTGTCGGCCACCTCCCAGTCCCCAGGGGCGGTCATCCCGTTCGTCTGGGCCTGAACACTTTATTTAAGTTCGGATGCCCGCGCTCTCCACGGCTCGTCCCTTGCCTGTCGTATGTCTACTAAGCAATGAACTCCTTAGTAGTAGGATCAACTTGCAATTAACTGAACTCCCGAATATACGAGATCATGTTTTCTTAGGACCCTAGCAGGTTGATAAAAAAAGGTTCGGAGTGCTTCGACAGGCTCAGTACGAACGGAAGATGCTCAACCATTTTAAAGCTCCGCACCGTTCGTCCTGAGACTCTCGACGGGTGAACGGTGCTTTTTCCAGCAGCCTGCTAGAATAGTCTAGGGGACAAACATAGGACTATCAATCTAGGAGGAGCCGACTCATATGAAGAAGATCATCGTTGTCCTGATTGTCATCATCGCGGCTGCGCTGTTTTCGGCGGGCCCTGTGGCAAGGCTCTACGCCGCGGCGGCTCAAACTCCGGCCGAGCAGCTCTATGCGGAATTGGCGAAACTCAAACCCGATGAGCGCGCCAAGAGATTGGAAGAGGGCGCGCGCAAGGAAGGGAAGCTCAATTTCGTTCACACGTGGCGCGGCAAGAACGCCCGCGAATTCGGCAGCACCTTTGAAAAACGCCACCCTTATATAAAATTCGAGATGAGCGATCTCGGTTCCCAGGACGCGGCGGAGCGCTTTATTGCGGAAGAGCGCACGAGACGTCATCTGACGGACATCCTCAGCTTGGCTGTTCCCGATCTCGCCGTGGTCCTCAAACAGAATCTGGTCGCCCGGTATCCAACCCCCGCGACCCAGAAGATCTTGAAACCGTATAGTGGATTTATCGATAAAGAGAACCGCTGGACTGCGTGGTATTGGAGCGAGCACGGCATCTCTTACAATACCAATCTGGTCAGCGCTGCGCAGGCGCCCAAAGAATGGTTCGATCTGTGTAAGCCGGCGTTCAAGGGTCAGGTATCCTTTGATCCGGCCGAAACCCGTTTTTTGGCTGGTTTGTACGTCATGATGGGCGAGGAAAAAACCAAACAGTGGCTGAAATGCATCGGCGAGAATCAACCGATCATCCAGACCGGGCATACCCAGCGCATGGAACTCATGCTCACTGGGGACCACGCCGTGCAAGGCGATAACTACCTCTATGCGGGCATCGAGGCGATGAGAAAAAACCCCAAGACTCCATACGCGATCGTCTACACCGCGCCGATTCTGGCTTTTGCGGGATCGATGGTGATCAGCAAGAATACGCAGAACCCCCACGGTGCCGCGCTAATGGCGGACTGGTCGCTTTCGGATGAGGCGCAAAAACTGACCAGCGACTTCCTCCGTGGACCGCTGACCATCAAGCACCCGTACCTTCCGGACAACATCAAAGTAGTCACCTACAATATTGTCGGCGAGGATATTACCAACCGGCTGCACGAGGCCTGGAATCAATACATCGGCCGGACAAAGTAATACACCGGCGATGCCACTGCTGAAGAGTTGCGTCGATGGAGAACGACTCCGGAGCATTCATCGTCAGAGGAAAACCACGATACTCTGTCGATGGAGAGCTAACCTTCCGTCGATGCCACGAGTAGATAATGCGGGCTAATGACCGGCTGCTCGTAGGCGGCGGCATTGTTTTCATTTGTCTTGTTGTTGTTCTTGTTTATCAGGTCCTGCTGCCGTTTCTTCTCATCATCTGGACCAGCCTCAAGGTTGCTCATCCCGGCGAACCCGCCTTTCTGGATTTTAGCTTCACCGTCGCCAATTACGTCCGCGCCTTCGCCACCCAGCAGTTCTGGGAGGCGAGTCTCAACACGCTCTATTTTGCTCTAATATCCACTCTCTTTTCCTTTGTCTTGGGAACTTTCCTGGCCTGGGCCGTGACGCGAACCAACACGCCCTTCGGATCACTGATCGGCATGATCACATTGGGCCGCATCATCATACCGGGCGTTATCATCACGATCTCGTGGATCCTGCTCGCCAGCCCAAGCATTGGCGTCCTGAACTACATCATCGAATCGATCACGGGAGCCAAGCGAGTGCTGAACGTTTATTCCTTCTGGGGCATGGTTTGGGTGCATTCCCTGGAGATGGCGCCATTGGCCTACCTGCTCATGTCGGCCGCCTTTCAATCCACGGATCCCCGACTGGAGGAAGCTTCGGCCATCGCCGGCGCCGGAACCTGGGCGACGTTTCGTCGAGTTTCTCTGCCACTCATCCTGCCCGCTACCGCCGCCGCGGCTCTGCTATTGTTCATTCAAACCGTCGAGAGCTTTGAGGTGCCCCTGTTGCTCGGTGGCCGCGCTCGCTTCCCGGTTTACACGACGGAAGTCTATTTCAATACATCGCGAACCCCAACGGATTGGGGACTGGCGAGCACCTATTCGATGGCGCTGCTGGTTCTCTGCATGGGGCTTCTGTTTGTATATTTCCGACTGGTGCGTCACGGCGAGCGCTATCAGACCATCACCGGCAAAGATTACAAGCCTCGCCGCGTCGATCTCGGCGTCTGGCGTTATCTCACCTGCGCGGTGAGTCTGCTTCTAGTTTTTCTGATCACCGGCCTTCCCTTTCTCATCATGCTCTATGCCTCGTTGATGCCGCGCTTTCAGCCGCCCACGCTCGACGCGTTGCGCGAACTGACCCTGGTTAACTATCGCAGCCTGCTGACCGATTGGAGCTATACCGTGACGCCGCTATGGAACAGCACCTTGCTCGGGGTGGGCTCAGCCACGATTGTGATGCTCCTGGTTTCCGGCATCAGCTATTTTGTCCAGAAGAGCCGTATTCGCGGGCGAAAAATTCTCGATTTTCTCGGTTTCGCCCCGATCGCGCTCCCGAGCGTCGTGTTGGGGACTGCCTTTCTCTGGTTCTATCTCCTGGTGCCGCTGCCGATCATTGGCACCCTCAGCATTACCGGCCTCGCATACATCACGCGCTACCTGCCCTATGCGTTGCGGTTTGTCTCGACTTCCATGTTGCAGATTCACAATGAACTGGAAGAAGCGGCCGTGGTGTCCGGCGGCACTTGGTGGAAAAATCTCTATCGCATTTACCTGCCGTTGCTTCGCCCCGGTCTCATGGCCGGTTGGTTCTGGGTGATGGTTCACGCCTACCGGGAGCTCACCATTGCGCTGATGTTGGCCCGGTCGAGAAACCGCACTGCCGCGGTGATCATCTTCGATCTCTGGTCCAACGGTTCGTTTCCGCAGTTGAGCGCCTTCGGCGTGCTGATCTTCGGATTATTGATCGTGCTCGTGGCGATCGGGCAGGCTGTCGGAAAACGCTTCGGGGTTCAAGAGCAGGTCTAGTGTGAGGATTAGACGATGCTAGGCTTCCCAGCCCTCCTCCGACAACGCGATATAGGTTCCGTCCGGATCCAGTAGATGGACCGACTTGTAAGGCCCCTCCGGGGCAGTCCGCTTCAGCTCTAGCGGAGACTCGCCTTTGTAGGTTAGCGCCAGCGGTTTTTTCAGTCGCTCTTCGACTTCCTGAACACTAGGAACCTGAAATCCCAATACCTGGAGTCCGGGGTAAGCTACGGGAGAATTCTGGACCAACCCTAAGTTGATGGTACCGTCTGACAGGTAAATCGCCTCCGCGCCGGTTGCTTTTATTTTTTGCTTACCGACTTCCGTCATATCGAAGATGAACTTATAAAACTCTGCGAGACGCACAGGATCTTCGGTGCCGATGCCCACATGTCTCACTCCGGGAATCTTTTTCTGGTTTCCGGTCCCCCAACCCTTTTCCGCCAAGTCTACTCCATTACCGTCAGGATCCTTGATGCGCACTTCAGTATAGCGACCGTCACTCGGTCTTTGGGCTAGGCGAATAGGTGGATCCAACTCTCCTAGCTTCTTTTCGATTTCCTTCAGACTATCGATCTGAAAGCCAAAATGGTTTATCCCCACATTCCTTTTCTTTTCGGCCATCGTCTGGTGGATTTGCAGACAGTTGAGGTTGAAGTAGCCGTCGGTGACATAAAAAGCGTAGGGGCTATTTTGCTCCTCATTCCAGACCTCTTCCATGCCGAAGATGAGTCGATAAAATCTCGCCAGCCTGCGATTATTGTTGGTGCAATTCGCCATGTGTCTTATCGCCTGCATATGCTGTCTCCTTCCCTCGTTCGGTTATATATTTTCACGAACCCACCGCGCAAGCATGGGCGAGGACTTTGCGCGATTATTCCTGACGGCAGCGCCCAAATATTTGACAGGCCAGGAATCCGGATGTATACGACACCAAGCACGCGCACGATCTCGCGCGAGCCGATCCTACCGAGGAGGCATTCGACCTATGTTCATCGGACAGCAAATGGATCTCAACCCCATGCGTCTACTGTACGGGCCCACAACTTTCATGTTTGTAGCGGCGGCATCATCGGACCTTCACTTATCAACTGGATTGCCGCATTCGACAAGACCAACAGCGTAGCAAGAGGGATCGTAATGGCTGCGACGAAACCAACCAGACGCAGGAGCAGAGCAACGGATTATAAAGACCTCGTCCACACCGGGCCGGATACACTCGCGGGCCGTTACCTGCGGCTTTTCTGGCAGCCCGTGTATCGAGCTAACGATCTTCCAGCCGGCCATGCAAAGCCGATCAAAATAATGAGCGAGGAGTTCACGCTCTATCGCGGCGAAAGCGGCGCGCCCTATGTCATTGCGTTTCGTTGTGCCCACCGCGGCGCGCAACTGTCCGCTGGTTGGGTCGAGGGCGATTGCATCCGCTGCGTGTATCACGGGTGGAAATACGAGGCTTCCGGCCAATGTATTGAACAGCCGGCGGAAGACGCGCCCTTTGCCGACAAAATTCGCATCCGCAGCTATCCTACAAAAGAGTACCTCGGACTCATATTTGCGTACCTCGGGGAGGGAGATGCGCCGTCTGTGCCCCGCTATCATCGATTTGAGGCGGCCGGTATCTGTGATCCTCTGCCATCGCTCTTGTGGCCGTGCAATTACTTTCAACGACTCGAGAACGCCGGTGATGCAGCCCATCTGCCCTTTACCCACAGAGATAGTTATTTTTCAGCCAACGTACGGAGCGGCATACCCAAAATCTCCCGGGAAGAAACCGATTGGGGACTTATCACTTACGCGACCTTTCCGAGCGGCGCGACCCAGGTGTATCCCTTTGGTATGCCTAATATTCATGATTTAAGAATACCTTCGCCAGATCCGGAGTGTCCTTGGGACGACCGTCTAAACTGGACCGTGCCAGTTGATGATGAGAAGTGCATCATGTTTCGAGCCAGGCATTTGCCCTTAACGGGAGAGGCCGCGGTTCGGTTTCAGCAGGCAGCCAAAGCAGCCGGCGCGACGCCGGGACCACCGGCTGGCGAGCTCGGACAACAAGTTTTGACCGGACAAATCCGTTTTCAGGATCTGAAGAACGCCACCACGAGTCCGGTCGTCTATGTCAACGCGCAAGACTATGTCGCCCAGGTCGGTCAAGGCGCCATCGCCAACCGTCGCAACGAGCATCTTGGGCGATCTGACCTTGGAGTGATCATGTTCCGCAAGATCTGGGAACGCGAACTCCGGGCCCTCAAAGAGGGAAGGCCACTAAAAAAGTGGGTCCCTTCCCAGGGGCCGGTGGGGTTGCTTCAGAGCGACAAAGAGCTATCGTCTGCGGCTGCAGCCACGAATCAAACGCGGTCGGCGTTAAGCTCCTAGCCTAACCGATTGAGGCAAAAGCAAGATGAGACGCCCCTTAACCATTGCCTGCGGTGATTATGACCGCACCCACGCATTAGTGGACGGGACCGTAAAACCCGAAGGCCTCGAATTGAATTGGTTCGACCTGCCGCATCTCGAGATCTGGACTCGAATGTTGAATTTCTACGATTTCGATGCTTCCGAAATGTCGCTTGCCTCCTATGTCATCGCTAAAACCCTCAACAAGCCCCTCATCGCTCTACCCGTATTTCCAGGTCGCGCTTTCAGGCACTCCTACATCTTCATCAACGCGAACAGCGGGATCAAGGAACCCCGCGACTTGATCGGCAAAAGAGTCGGCTTGGGAGAATTTCAGCAAACGGCGACGGTGTGGATCAGAGGGATCCTGCAACACGAGTATGGCATCGATCTGAGCCAAATCCGCTGGTTCACGTGGACCGCCAAGAGCAGGATGGAAATGCCGCTGCCCAAACGCTACCAGGTCGAAAAAATCCAGCCGGGAGTAGGCGCGGACCAGTTGCTTATCCGTGGCGAGCTTGACGCCGTCATTTGCACATCGCTGTTTCCTTCGTTTGCACGAGGGGCGCCGAACGTGAGGCGCCTGTTCGACAATTACCAAGAAGTCGAATCGGCTTATTTTAGGAAAACGGGGAATTTCCCGATCATGCATACGGTGGTGATGCGCGAGGAGTTGTGGAAAGAGCATCCGTGGATTGCCACGAGTCTTTACAAAGCTTTTCAGGAGGCCAAGACGCTGGCTTACCAGAGGCTCGATGATTTATCGCCGTACAAGATCAGCATGGTATGGTTCAGAGAGCCGATTAAGGAGCAAAAGGAGATTCTGGGTGAGGATCCCTGGTGCGATGGTTTGGAAAGAAACCGAAAAACGGTGGAGACCCTGGTCGAGTATTTGTACGAACAGGAAATGATCAGCAGAAAGCCCGCGGTGGAAGAACTTTTCGCCCCGAATATCTTTGCCTGATGGCCACCCGGCAGCGCGACTGAGATCGAAGGAGGTCCCCGATGCGAAGAAGGACGCTAGACGCCGCCGTCTTTGTTGCGTTGTGTGAGTTGAGCTTCGTGACACTGGTTTGTGCCCAGCTGACCAAGCTTAATGTGACGACGACCGGAGTATCTCCGACCAGCTTGCCGGCCTTCATTGGGAAGGAAACTGGCCTCTTCGCCAAAAACGGACTTGACGTGCAGGTCATACGCGCAACTTCGAGCGTTTCAGTTCTAGGGCTGATCTCAGGTGATCTCTCCATCATCGAAGTGGCGGCGCCCACCGTGGTCAGAAGCGCCCTCAGAGGATCCGATGTGGTCTTTATTGCAGCGGGGGTAGTGACTTTGAACTATTGGCTAATGACGGGGAAGGCCATTAAGACCGCCGCTCAACTGAAGGAAGGAATCATCGGCTCCTCTGATTTGAGCGGCTCTTCATTTATTGCCATACAGTTTGCGGTCCGGAAGCTGGGGCTCAATCCCGATAAGGACGTTGCGATTATTCGCGCTGGTGGAACACCGGAGCGTCTCCTCGCGCTGCGCACGGGACGTATTCAGGCTACGGTGCTGAACCCGCCGACAAACTTTATTGCTCAAAAAGAAGGGTTTAACGTCCTCACGGACGTCACCGGCATGCCCTTTCAGCACAATGGCGTAGTGACGACGAGGAAATTTATCCGCGAGAATCCGGAGACCGTTCGCAAGTATCTCCAAGCCCACCTGGAGGCGATCCATCTGATGAAGACGGACCGCGAAACCGGCATCAAAGTCTTGATGAAATTTTTGAAAGCCCGGGACTCTGAAAAAGAATTGGTCGCAAAGAGCTACGATGTTTCCATGGGTGAAGAGGTGTATCCGCGAAAACAATACCCGAGTCTGCCGGGACTCAGGACTGTACTGGAGTCCATGGAGAAAGAAGAGCCCAAGGCGAAGGAAGCCAAACCGGAAGACTTTGTTGACAGCCGCTATCTCAAGGAGCTGGATGAAAGTGGGTTCATCAATCGACTCTACAAGTGAACGGACGAGTAATGTGAGGATTAATGCGACGAAAAGGTTCATACCGAGAAACTTTCAGGCAACGTGCGGGATCCTCTTGGGGATAGCAATCTGGGCTACGGCAGCCGGGGGAAGAGTCGATCAGGGTCAGGGGATACAGGAGCTTTTATCAAACTCCCGAGAGAAGAAAACGTACTGAAGCTCATCGATGAAAGGAGCTTGTGGATCTTGCGATCGCCATGGGAGGCATCACCGCGCCTTCGGGTTATGAACAACCTATGGCAGATTTCGTCCTCCAGTGGCTCAAAGAGAACGGTTTTGAGAAATCCTACCAGCGACAAGTGGCGGAAAAACGGGCGAATACTACTGCCTGGAAATTCTGTAGCCGAGGGATTCCAACTGCTGATAAAGCTTAATCGCATCGTTGGCGGGACCGTAACCGAAATAGCTCAACGGCATATTGATTCTGGAGGACTTCCACTTTTCGTGTCCCGAGGCTTTCAGCTGGGTTTGGTTGCTCAGGATTGAAAGGATCAACTTTTGGATGTTCTGAGCATAGAGCTGATCCTTAGTGTCGCGACCCATGAGGACGGAAGAGACGGTGTAGGTTTCTGTGGGGATAGTCCAATCATACAGGGTGCGGTCGAGAGTTTTTCTGGTGTAGGTCTGTTCCAGAGACTGGTCTCTAGGAAGGTCAACGAAGCGAAAGCCGCTGCCCAGGTTCTTGAACAGCGGAACCGGCGCTCCTCCGACAAAGACCATCGCATCGAGCTGCTTCTGCTTTAAGCGCTCGAGGGCGTCTTTGGGATCAAGGTACGATTTGTCCAATTTTATACCATAAGTCTCGAGCAGGACTTCGCCCGTCAGGGCGCTGCCGCCATCCTTGGGTCCGAAGGACACTCTTTTGCCGACAAGCTGGAAGAAGGAATTGATCGATGGGTTGTTGGTCAGGACATGGACCTCCTCAGGGTAGAGATTGAGTATCACCCGAATGGTTTCAAACACATCGACTCCCTGTGGCTTCATTACCTTGGCGAAAAACCCGAGGGCGTCTATTTGGGCGATCGCCAGATCAACTTTCATATCGCCTAGCAGGATCATATTCTCGAAAGATCCTTTGGTCGGAAGTATTTCCAGCTTGATTCCATCTTTTTGAGAAATTCTTTGTATGTCGCGCGCGATCTGGATGTAAGTTCCGTCGCTGGGTCCCGTCGCGATGGTTAGCGCCCACCCTGGATCAGTGTAGAGAATCAAAATCAGTACACAAAGTATTTTGTTCACAATCCACGTCCTCTATTCTGGCTTTTTGCTTGCAAATCCTTGTCTTATTTCCTGTTTGGCCTGCCCCCGATCTCGCAGGCTTTCCCGGTGGTCCCTTCGAAGCACGTGTGCGATGGCGCGCTCAGGCGTATTTCTTGACCGCCTTCTCGATGGCTTCGCCCGCCTTGGCTAGGTCTTCGGGTACCATGACCGGATGGATCTCAACGGTTGCATCGAAGGCGAGGAACCACGGCTCAGCGATGGCTGGGATTTGTGACGCATCCTGCATCTCGAGAAAAATAAACCCGGCGCGCTGACCGTTGTTGTCGGTAAAATAAACGGTCTCTGGTTTCAAATCTGCCAGGATGGATTGGATGGTTGCGCCAAGCTTGCCGGCCTTGGCGGCCCTGTTCCCGGACTCAACGGGGATATTGACCTTCAGTAAGAATCGCATGATCACCTCCGGATAGTTTGGTTTCTCGATACTCGCAGCGCCATCGAACTATTAGCGAAGCGCTTGACGCGGCCGTATAGTACTTTTGTCCGTTAACATTCGATAGAGCACAAACCTACAATCCCCCACTTGCCGGGAATCTGTCAAGCACACTATTAAGAAGTTTATAAGTATCTGGACAATTTCAGTCCCTCAAAAACCAATAAAATGTGTCCTGCGCTATCCTTTTGCGTGATCTCTCCGGCGGAAGAACACAACTATGAAAACTGTTTCCTCAGGCAGTGAGGTGGCAGCTAGGTTCAACCTATCCGGCCTCGCCGTCGACGATGAAATGAGGGGAGATTGGAAGCGTAAAAAAAAGGTAGAAATCGAGCAAGAATCATATAGGATCTGTTTAGAACGAAAGTCTAGGATCTTCAGGAGTTGCATGTTCAAACTTAATTCATGGTGTTCCGCTTTTAGCCTGCTCGGATGGCTCGTGTGCTTCTCTTTCAATCCGCCACCGGCAACTTCGCAGAGCAAATCCGCCACGGAGGTTCTGGCAGCCTTGGGAAGAGGGCCGACGTTGGGATCGCCTGATGCGCCTGTAACCATCGTCGAGTTCTCTGATTTTCAATGCAGCTATTGCAAAAAGTTTTGGGCGGACACTTTGCCGCGGCTGAAAACGTCTTACATCGACGGCGGCAAGGTGCGTTTCGGCTATCGTCATTTCGCCATTTTGGGAAAGCCTTCAGAGCAGGCAGCCCTGGCGGCCGACTGCGCCGCAGAGCAGGGCAAGTTTTGGCAGTACCACGATCAGCTGTTCAAAAATCAGGGCGGGCTTAGCTTCACTGAAACCAAGCTTAAGCAATACGCGCGCGACACGGGTCTGAACACCGCAGCCTTCGGCGCTTGCCTCGGAGCCGGCAAATACAAAGATAAGGTAGAACGCGAGACCGCTAGCGCAGCCTATTTAGGCGGGCGGGGGACGCCCTTGTTTTTTGTTAATCAGCGTCTTTTGGTAGGGGCGCAACCTTTCGATGTCTTTCAAAAGCTGATCGACGAAGAATTAAGGTCTCAAGAGACCAAAAAGAAAACCCAGTGACGGAACATGGGAGCGAAGGTCCTCGTTTGCGCGTTATCCGGCCCGCGCAAATTTCCCACGCGATCTCCTCGACCTAGATTTTAGCCGGGCTGATTTCTTCGCAAGGTCCAATAAATTAGAAAGCGTTTGATTGACGATGGCAGAGCTTGGAAATGCTTTTGCAACCTTAGGTTCGAGGACCACAACGTTCGACCGCGTTATCACCTTGTCATAAAACTTGCCTCGTTCAAGTTTCTTGAAGTCTGAACGTTTATATTCAGCACGCATCTCATCATCGGTAGAGTTTCTAACCTTCTTCATAGAGCTTCCTTTCAGGTCTGGTTGCGCGACGTGCACTGATTATACGAATCGAATCTGCACGCACTATCCATTAGGGCCGGTTTAGCTGTGAGATCAAAAAACTAGCGTTGCGCGCATCTCAGGATACATAGTACAGCCGGCCCGGTTGGGCTACCGGACGAAATCAAGTTGAATGATTAGTGTTGCGATGAGGTTGATGCGTGGGTGCGCTTAACTCGCATTGCCATACTTTAGTCGGGTCACACTTGCGCGACCCTGACTAAAGACTTTTACTACAAACAGATTGTCGAATTCACCATCGTCAATGACCGGCACGCTTCCTGCCCCAAGTCGGTTGATTGTATCAGGGACAGTATTGCTATGACCGATAACCAGTACCGTCTGCCCTGAGTGGTTCGATAAAATGTCATTTTTTATTTGCAATGGCTCATCCATCTCAATAGCGGAGAGCCCAAGATGAGTGGCCAAGGGCTGCGCTGTCTCCCTCGCGCGAACGAAGTGAGACCTGTAGATAGCTTTAATACCGGATTGACCGACACCATGGATTAATTTTTTGGCCCGGGCCTTGCCGGCGGTGTTCAAGTGGGGATCTGGATTAGCGGAGTTGGGATCCCTTTCGCAATGACGAATAAGAATTACCGTTGTCACTAAAGAAGCGCTAGCCATACTGATCCCCTGTTTCCTTAATTTTGATGCCAAACTTACTCGCTTTCTGAACGACCTGTCAAACACGAGCTTCGAATCCACTGCTCAGGTATTGTCGTGATAGCTGCCGGCAATTCGCAGAATTTGTTTTTGTCTAATGGAGTCCTCACACGACTTGCTGAGCCGCGATAATAGGGTAGGCTTTCTTTAAGGCGTTCAAGCCGGCCGATCATTGTGCACGCAATAAGCGGGTTCGGCGATCATTCATTTCATAGCTCGGAGACGATGCGAAAAGAAACAATCACTCCGGTCAACAAGGGATTTTTCTCGCCCGACAGGATGATCTGGCAGGTAGACCGAGAAATAGTTTTACTTCTCGCGGGTGGGCGGGCGCTGCTCATGCAACTGGCCCATCCAAAGGTCGCCTCCGGGGTCGCCGAGCACAGTCACTTCAAAGCTGACCCTCTCGGTCGCCTGTACAGGACAATGAGCGCGATGTGGTCGATCGTTTTCGACGAGACGTCGGTGGCTCGCGGCTCGCTGGAACAGGTGAAAAGTGTCCACCGAAGAATTCATGGGATTGTTTCGCCGGCAGAACCATTGCCTTGCGGAACTCGCTATGACGCTCTGGACATCGAGCTGTTGCTCTGGGTACACGCCACGCTCATCGATTCAGCGATGGTGGCTTACGATCTTTTCGTCCAGCGGCTCGCGCCGGATGAAAAGTCGCGCTATTACGATGACTCTAAAAAGCTCGCTCACTTATTCGAGATTCCGGAAACGCTTGTTCCCCCGTCGTTGGCAGACTTCAATAGCTATATTGAACGAATGTTGCTAAGTGGTGAAATCGTCGTGGGGCCTATGGCTCACTCTCTCGCGACAGAGATCCTCTATCCCGGCGCGTTGATTTTGCGACCTGCGGGGCCGTTATTCCGTTTGATCACGGGTGGATTGCTGCCGGAAAAATTGCGGCGGGGCTATGGAGTTAGCTGGAACAAATGTAACGAGAAAACATTTCGGTTGCTCGTGAATGGAATTCGACGCTTACGTCCGCTTGTCCCCAGTCCGTTACGTGTCGTTCCCAACGCTCGCGCCGCGGAAAAGCGATACTTGTAATGCCGATTTTGCATGAATTACTTGCAGCAGCTTTTGGCTCGTTTACGCAGGTAGCCCCGTTCCTTCAGGAACGCCAAGCATCAAGTTCAGACACTGAATGGCCACACCGGCGGCGCCCTTGCCGAGGTTGTCGAGGCGGGCGATGAGCGCGACGTGGCCCGAGGCGTGGGGAAGAACGTGAAGTGAAATACGGTTTGTATCGTTAAGCGCTTGCGGATCGAAGGTGAGCTCATCGGCTTGGCTCGGATCGCTCAGCGGCTCGACCTGGACGAAAACTTCATTGTCGTATCGCGCCGCCAGCGCTTCCCACATGGCTTTGCCAGTGCCCGATTTTGGCAGGGCTTTGGCTGGCAAAGTGACCTGTACCCGCATACCGCAGCGAAAGGGTCCCACCGCAGGCAGGAACTGAGGTTCGGTGCTCAATCCGCCGTAGCGGATGATCTCCGGGATGTGCTTGTGAAGCTTGCTGATGCTGTAGGGTGCTTCGTGCCGCAGTTGGAGCAGGCCCCGTTTGGGATCTTCCCAACGCTCGATCATTGACCGGCCTCCACCCGAGTACCCTGAGACCGCGTGAATCGAAAGAGCCGCGTCGGCGGCGATGAGCCCGGCGTCCACGAGCGGGCGCAGGAGCAAAATCACGGCGGAGGCGTAACACCCAGGATTCGCTACTCGGCGGGCTTGGACAATACGCTCGCGCTGCCCGGCAATCAATTCCGGCAATCCGTAAACCCAACCGTCGCTCACCCGGTGGGCCGTACTGGCGTCGAGGATCCGCGCCGGCGAGTCGCCGAGCCACTCTGCCGCTTCTCTTGCGGCATCGTCAGGCAGGCAAAGGAGCACAATGTCTGCTCCCTGAAGCGCTTGGCGGCGGACCGCCGGGTCCTTGCGCTCCGCTTCGGGAAGGACGACGATTTCTAGATCGTCCCGGCCCTCGAGCCAGTCGCGGACCCGAAGGGCCGTGGTGCCGGCTTGGCCATCGATATAAAGTCTAGCGCGCATTCGTGTTCCTACTTTTCAGAGTCGATCGAAATTCTACGCCGATTTGTATAGCTTAGCAAAAGTTGATCAGCTTAAAAGAGGCAGAAAAGTTCGCGCAACCGAGGGCCATATGGACTAGAAGTCGGCGCTTGGGAGGCCGCTTTTCAAATCAGCATAGAGGAGCCTGTGGAACAGATGTTCGCCGGCTTCGCGCCGGACCGAGAGCCGGCCGGTAGTAAAGGCGTGGGAGGCGAGACCGCGCTGGACGGACTCGCAAATCGCGACATCCTCGGCTTGAATGCGCTCGCTTATGGCGATGCTCGCAAGATTGCGCTCTCGCGCGGTCTCTGACGTGTCGGCGAAATAAAAGTCGAAAATAACATCCGTACTATTAGCTCCACGGGGGCGGAGGATGTTGGTGTCCATCAGGCCCTCATACCAGTTGATCATGAAGTTGGGATAGATCCAACAATAAAGAGCGCGCTTACCCTGGCGGACTGTGGCTGTTTGGGCCTCGGCGTTCTCGGCGGAGATAGGGCTCGACTGCAGGCAAAAGCGTGGACCGGTTTCGATGGTGTATTTAGTAGCATCGAGAACGCTGTTGAGCCCCCGGTGTATATGGGGCACATGATAGCCGCCGTCGAGATAATTGTCGACGAAGACCTTCCAATTGCAGTTAAGCTTGTAAGTCCGCCGCTCCGTCCAGCGGAGCTCTGCGAGGCCCAATTGCCCTATCCTTCCGATGAGATCGAGGCCGAGAAAGTCTTCCAGCGTTGGCGCTCCGGGCTGCAGATTCGCAAATACCCAACCTTCCCAAACCGCGGTCTTGATCGGAACCAGTCCGTTCGTCGACCGATCGAAGTTACGCACTCCGGCAAATTCCGGCGTTAGAATCAGTGCGCCGTCCAAATTGTACGTCCAGCCATGATAAGGACAGCGAAAGATCTCGGTCCTACCTTCAGGCTGGGTCATCACGGCGGCGGCATGGTGGCGGCAGACATTGAAGAATCCGCGCAGAACGCCATCATTGGTTCTCACAACGAGAATCGGATCACCCGCCAGATCGCACGTGATGTACTGACCCGGCTCGCGAACCTGAGCGGCGCGCCCCACTATTTGCCAGGAGCGCGCGAAAACCGTGCGCCGTTCCAATTCAAGGATGCGAGGGTCAATGTACCATGAGGACGGAGGTGTTAGTGCTTCAGCCAGGGGCGCGTCGGGATTATACCTTTGGATGATTTCTGTGACGGAAACTGCCATTCGGCGGCGCTTCGTTCTACATCGACTATGTCAGCTGAACTGAGTTTAAAGTTAGCCCGACTTCATGATCTGCGTGCTGTCTCATTGAGAGCCCGAGCAGCGCAACTTAGGAATCATCGTCTTTGGCCGTCACATGGGCGCCGCCAAAGGCTTCGGACCGATTGCCCACCAGCACCAGCGGCTCAGTGCCGACGTTGGTGATCTGGTAGTAATCCTTGGCACCGAAAAAGACGATCTCATTTTTCTCGATGATGCGTTCTTCTCCCTTGAGTCCTTTCACGGATGCTTTGCCTTGGAGCACCACAAAGGTCTCGGGTGACAGGTGATAGTGCATGTCTGTGTGGTCACCTGGAAGGAAGTAGAGTATCCAGGAACGAAAGTTTTCGTTACCGAAAAGCGGGACGAATCTTTTGTTCTCATCCTTGGCGGCGCGCATGGTGTCGTTGATATTCGCAAATTCCATTGTCTCTCCTTTTACGGCAGCTGGGAAAGCCAACCATCAATCGGTCAAGTCGAGCAGAACCCCGTCGGGGTCCGCCAGGGGGTGTTTGCAGAGCTTGCACGCCTCGAGGTTTTTCTGCCGGGTCTCTCCATCCCGCCCGATGGCGATCTTGCGCGCGGTGGAGCCGGGCGCGGTCTGGGAAAGCTTCTCAATATCCGCCTTGGCGGCTTCCAGATTCTCGACATGGAAGCCGAAGTGATCGAGGCCGGCCATCAGCCCCCGGTAAGAAACCATGTCCCAGGGACGCAGGGCTATCGTCACTTTGCCATCGGTGACGTAATAACTGTTGTCACCGGACATCCCTTCGACGGGCTGGAGCTCGAAAACCTTCTGGTAATACTCAGCGAGGTGTGCCGGCCGTTTGCTGCGAATTGCGATGTGATTGATCCAACGGGGCTGTTCCCAGCCCTCCTGGAGATAGCCTTCGCGCACGTTGGTCATGCCCTTTTGGGAGAGGTCGAACTGATTGTTATCCGGGTCGTGGGTTCTAAGCCCGGCAAAGGGGACGTGACTTTGGCTTTGGATCACAGAAACGTCGGGATAAAACTGCTTTGTTCGGTCCCGGACTATTTGAACATCTTCGACTTCCAGACCGAAGTGATCGAGCCCGGCGGGAGTACCCGGTTGGCGCTGCAATAAGGCGAGGCCGATCACACCGTCGCTCAAATGGCCCCGTTCCTTATCGTAGTTGCCATTCTCGTCGGTCATGCCGGCGGTAATCTTCTTCATGCCGAAGAGATTCTTATAGAAGTTGGCCATGCGGAAGTGGTTGTCCGTATGAATAGCGACATGCCGGATTTTGGTGAACATAGTTCATACCCCCCTTTTGCTGGATTCTTTTCAGAGTTCGGCGTTTCTGTCAACAGCGCGCCCGAGCGCAGTCTCGAGTTTTGGTTTCTGCGTTGCGATCCGTTTGGTGTCACTCGGGGTCGATGCAACGTGTAACCAAGGATCGAAGCTAAACCGGAAACCTGAACGCCTTTTTAGGTTCGGGTGCCCGCGTGCCTTTCACGACTCGCTGCTTGTTTGTGGTGTGTCTACCAACCAATGAACTCCTCAGTAGAAACCCGGGCGGAAACTTGACTTCTGCCGGACAAGAGGATTAGTTGCGGTAAAAGCCGTCATGACGATTCGATCCTTCGATCTTTTGCAACCGCAATCGCTTGCGGAGGCGAGCGAGCTGCTGGTGAAACACGGCGCTGACGCCCGGCCCATCGCCGGGGGGACCACCCTGGTGATCTTGATGAAGCAGCGGGCGCTGCATTATCCCTACCTCGTGGATCTTCAGTCGATACCGGGACTCGATCATATCACCCCGGAGGCGGACGGAATCCGCATCGGTGCGCTGGTAACGCACCGGGCGATGGAACTTTCTCCTGTGGTGCGGAGCGCTTATCCCGTGTTGGCCGAGGCCTTCAGTCGCGTCGGTAACGTGCGGGTGCGCCAGACGGCTTCTGTGGGAGGCAACCTAGCTCATGCCGATTATCGGCTGGACCCGCCGCCCCCGCTACTCTTGCTCGGCGCAGAAGTCACGGTCTTTGGCCCCGGGGGCAGGCGAGTAATTGCGCTCAAGGACTTTTTTCGTGGGCTGTACGAAACCGCATTGGAGCCGGCGGAGATTCTCACCGAAATCAGAATTCCGCCCGCGCCCGCGGGAAGCAAAACAGTCTATCTACGTTTTAGTGCCTTGTCGGCCAACGATTGGCCCTGTCTTGGGGTTGCCGCGCTGCTTTCGAAGCATAATGGCCGCTGCCGGGAACTCCGCCTGGCACTGAGCGGTATGGCGACAACGCCATTGCTCATTCAGGGTTTAGAGTTTGTTCAGGACCAGACCCTCGACGATGACGTGCTCGAAAAGATCTTGAGCGTTGTCGATCAACAGATCATGCCATTCTCCGATCTCCGTGGCTCGGAGTGGTATAAGCGTCAAATGGCCCGGGTCTTTGTCAAAAGGGCTATCGCCCAACTGGAAGACAACGGGGCGGCATGAAGGTGATGTGATGGCGAACTTTGCGGTGGTGGGACAATCGGTCTATCGGAAGGACGCTAACCCAAAAGTGACGGGGCAAACCCTGCATGTTGGCAACATTGAAATGCCGGGGATGCT
>DAIRFP010000121.1:0-15038 GCA_036794995.1 Thermodesulfobacteriota bacterium
ATGGAAATCGTCGAAAGGCTATTGCTCGTTGTCGGTGCCGTTGTTTATTTCGTGCCGAGTGTGGTTGCGTGGCGCCTTGGGGTGAAAAGCATCAAGTCTATCTTCTACGTCAATCTGGTTTTTGGTTGGACGATCATAGGTTGGATCGTCGCAATGATGTGGGCGTTGGCAGAACGGAACGAGCTCCCAACAAATCCTCTTCCCTAGACCCAGTTCACGTTTCAGATAATTAGACCCAACGAATAGATGCCTCATGCCACCCAAATTCATCAGCAAGCGCCAGGTCGCCGAGTTATTCGGCGTGTCAAAGAGCACCATCGAGCGTTGGCTGCGGGACGGCAAACTGCCGCAGTCCAAAAGACGGTTCGTGCGGGCGAGGTGGAACTATGAGGAATTGCTACCCCTACTGAAGAATAGGTCGAAAAGCTAGCGCAGGATTCCCTAAACTCGGAATAAACTAACGCTCCATTCCATCTGGGTTTTCTTTAAGAGCATCAGCCTGAATGTTACGGTGCGCCGTAAGTCTCCTACTGTGCATCAACCTTGTGGCCAGAGAGTAAAACTCGACTTCAGATGACCTCAAGGAACTGTCCCTCCCGTTGCCTGCTTCGCTTCGCGAAGCCGATCATCCACCCACGTTTTAGCTTCTTTCATCATTTGCCTTTCGGCGTTGCGCTTCGTCCTAAGGCCAGTAGGCGGCCGAGGTAGCCATACGTCGCGAAAGGTTCGGGGGTCTTCGTTAAATTGTATGTGGGTACCTGCTTTCCATAACGCCGTCTCTCGGTCCTGGTAAGCCTTTACAAAAATTAGATGATCGCGGTAGCGTTCGACCATCTTACTTCTCCCCTATCGACAACATGTATGTTCTCCAGACTTTCTCAAAAAAGTATGAAAAAGAACGCAACGCGTTTCCCGGCTCTTTCCGAAATGCTATACCAACCTTCAACACTTGCTCAACGCTGACAGGCGAGAGTACATACCACAAAGCGCGTTGCCTCTCAATGAGAATGATTCAAAATCAGGGTTATTATTGGATCCGGGGATTAAGTCTCCTTGGCCGCGCCAATTTCTGGCTCAAGATTTTCATGAGCCCGATCAAATGCATGCGCGAACCATTTCGGTTCCCGACCGAATCTAGAGGAATTCAGTGATTTCGCCCGATGTGAAAAACGTCGAAGTGGTTGCGGGCCTGATTTTCCACCAAAGCCTCCTGCTCGTGTGTCAGCGAAGCTTACAGTCCTCGTTCCCCTTGAAATGGGAGTTTCCGGGGGGGAAGGTAGAGAAGGGAGAAGAGCATGAGAGTGCTCTTAGAAGAGAGCTCAAAGAGGAATTGGGTATCGAAGCACATTCTCTAAAAAAGCTGTTTTATCACGGGCATCTTTACCCGGGAATTGCGAGGGTACAACTGACATTCTTCCAAGTAGTAGACTATTCCGGGGAAGTGAGCAACCGCGTGTTTAAGCAAATAAAATGGGTTCCAATTAAAGAACTTACGCAGATGGATTTTCTCGAGGCTGATCTGCCCCTAGTCCGGAAACTAGCGTTAGGCCGATGGACGGTGACTGTCTAGGGTCTTGGAGGATCGCTTTAGCAAGGAGGCTCTGTGGACCGGTTCGCTGTTTGACAGGGCCGCACCCGGACGATATTCTGTGGCGAATTTTCTGCGAATTCGACCTATGAAGACCATGTACTCTCTGCTGGTGTTGCTCATGCTGGAGTTGGGGCTGGCACGGCCCGGCATCGCCGACGTCTATGTCTATAAGGATAAGCAAGGTGTGTTGACGTTCACTAACGTTCCGACTCACCAGGGCTTTCGACGCGTCATCAGAGAAGGGGCTGTAAGGTCCACAAGTTCCGGATTATCAGCTAGTTCCTATGAGGAACTTATCCGTTTGGCTTCGGATCGCCACAGCGTTGATGCTGACTTAATTCGTGCAGTCATAAAGGTCGAATCAGATTTTGATTCGAGCGCTCGGTCGCACAAAGGTGCGACGGGTCTCATGCAATTGATGCCGGAGACTGCCCGCTTGCACAATGTAGTTGATCTTTATGATCCGAGCGCCAACATTGAAGGGGGTGTTCGACACCTAAAGTTGCTTTTGGGAAAGTATCAGGGCGATCTTGCATTATCCTTAGCTGCATATAACGCAGGCATGAAGGCAGTCGAAAGGCACGGTGGCGTTCCTCCGTTCACGGAGACTCGCGAATATGTCCGCCGGGTGCTAAGTTACTATCAAACTTATCGTGGCGACAACTTGCAAGTGATCCGGCAATTTCAATAATCAGCAATCAGGGCGACCGTTCCCGGTGTACGCTGTCCCAGAGCTATCCGTGGTTTGGACACTTCCAAATCTCCTCAGTTTTTTTCGCATCGGAATCATTCCTGTACTCGTCTATCTGCTCACCTTTACCGATCGGACTTCGGCGGCTCTGGCTGCGTTGTTGTTTCTCATCGCCTCGATAACCGACTATTTCGACGGCTATTTCGCGCGTCGTAACCGGAGCGTTTCCGATCTCGGCAAGATTCTCGATCCGCTGGCGGACAAGCTTATGGTCATATCCGCTCTCATCATGTTAGCAGCTATGGATCGGCCGGGAGAACCGAGCGTACCGGCATGGCTCGTGGTTGTCATCATCGCTAGGGAGAGTGCGGTCACACTGTTGCGGGGAATTGCTTTCTCCGAAGGCATCGTCATGCACGCCGAAACCCTGGGTAAGTACAAGTTCATCCTTCAAGCATTCGCGGTGGTCGGTCTACTCATCCATTATACTTATTGGGGAATAAGTTTCTTCGTGGCTGGAATCTACTTCCTGGCTTTGTCGGCAATTATCGCCGTCTGGGCAGGCATTAGTTATCATGTCAGGTTTTTTCGATTACATCAGGCTCGGGCAAGGTGAGGCCAAGCATGATTAAATTGACAAGATTCATTGGTTGCTGTAGTTGGTATAGTCATGCGGGTGTAGCTCAGTTGGCTAGAGCGTATGCTTGCCAAGCATAAGGTCGGGAGTTCGACCCTCCTCACCCGCTCCAGTTTCAAGCCCTTGAGAAATCAAGGGCTTTTTATTTTCTGAGCCAGGGCTGCTGGCTTAGGTTTAGGGTTAACGGAACCACGGGCCGGCTTTTACCGCGCATTCAAACGACCGGGATAATCAACTCAGAATTGGCGCCGATCAATTGAGGGAGGCTTAGTCAACTGCCCTGTCGTTGAGGAATCGGGACGGGTGCTTTCTAAGAGCGATTGAAAACCTGCTTGGGTTGTTGGTTTACCACCGCTTTGGTGCAAGTATTCTGCGACCTTCTGCTCGATACGGCGATCTTGCCGACGCTGGCTAAGCCTCGCGATGCAGATCTGAACAAGAAGAAAACCGACGGCGATGCACAATGAAACAAGCAAATAAGAAGCTTCTTCAGACATTTTGTCTACTTTCTTGCAGCACGATAAAAAATGCGGCCACCAATAAACTGCGGAAATCGAGGGGAAGGGGTGACCGTCAAAAATAATTCGACAGGTTTTTGAAATCAGTGGATCGTGGGACCGGGTTTGCGGATAGAGTCGATCAACTCCTGAAGTCTCCGCACCCCTTCTTCATCGCCGGACGATATCATGCCTCGGAGTATGTCGGTTAGGTCTTTGAGCAGCTCCATCGATTGGCGGCGCAATCTTGAATTCTTCTCAAGCGCTATCATCTCACTCATGGCTCTTGCGATGGAGCAAACGCCAAGCCACGACGAAATGTTTAGCAATTGTTGCCCCCAGCAGGCGATTCACTGACAGACTGACAGCTTTTAGTGTCAAAGTGTCAGTCGCTGCAGATTTGCGATTTGCCAAGTGCGATACGATGTCGCTTCTTGGTAGTATCGCACCCCCGCCAAACGTCGATCCGCAGGACGAAGATTGAATCTGCCCCCGACCACTGAGGTGAGCACCGATCACAGATGGAACAGAACATCGAGTGGGGTCGCGAACTAACCCTGGCCGATATCGAGGCCAAAAACAACAGTTCCTTATGTTTGCGAGAGACTCGGGCCTAACAAACCTGCCGCGACCTGCATACGGTAGTATTTGTATCACCTGCCAAGTTGTATTGCGCTAAGTCGTGGATTGATTGCCGGATAGTTGACGGGTTCTTATCTAGCGGACCTTCATAAATAATCGGAGGCTTGGGCAATTGCGCGAGCAGAAAACTACTCAAGACTTCAAGCTGAGGTTGCGGTCCGAGCGGTGCGATCAAAACGAGGAGTGTGGTTTCGGATTAGCTGCCAGCGGATCGTATGATCGCAGGCACGGCAAAAGCCATTGATGGATTGCATCCAGGGGTTGTGGCCGAGAAGAATAACCACAAATTCGCAAGAACATTTTGGACAGCTGCGCTCGATTAGGTATTTAATCATTCTCGTACTTTTAGCAACTCATATGCCCGGAAATCGACTTCTAATACTTGGACAGATTCAGACGAAGTGTAGGTTTTACGCGCAGTTACTTTTAGTCAAACCCAACTGCTTGTGCGTGTCTGTCACAGGATGGACAAAACCTGACAATTTTGTACAAAGGGCCGGCAAAGTGAGTTCCGTCGGCATTGCGGAACATCGGTTTCGACTGGCCTTTTAACAGTGGAAGGGGATAAGTCGAAACCGCCGGGATGAATCGGCACCAAGCCGTGAATGTGAAGATGGAGCGGTGAAGAGAGGTAGTCTATCACACACTGCCTCTTTTCAACCTTTGATTGCCAAGCGCTACGTTGGGAGTTCGACCCTCCTCACCCGCTCCATCCTTATCGCCATCCGTTGCAATTACTCCTGGGCGAGGCGATTCGGCAACGTATGAGTTCGATCTCCGGCTCTATGATTAGGTTCATTTGAACGATCTCGTTTCTTTTGAGCGCGCTCAGGAGTTTTACTACGGCACTTCTTCTTGGCAAGGATGAAATTACGGATTGGTGATAGTGCGGCAGAAACCTTGTGATGAGCTTTTGTATCCGTTTGTCGCGTGGAATTCGAAAAAGGGTGTGAACTCGGTATCCCTCGAGGCCGAGGCGTGTCCCCAACAAACGAAATTACCGATTGTGCGCCCCCAAGGCAATCACGCCCTTGCCTTTGTTGAGAGCCGATTCGAGGTTTTCTTTGCCGTGAATGTGGACGATCTTTGTCGCGTGTTGATCGTCGGTAAGTTGCAGCCAGCAATCCAATAGGTTTCGAAAAAAGTGTTCCTGGACTCCTCTGGCCAGACCGTCCTTGGTCGCGGCTGAGTAACTACGACCAAAGGCCGCCGAAAGATTCCTGGTCACTCTTTTTCTGGGAATCGCGAGGCGGATGAATGCATGCAAGAACGGTCCTGCGATTTGTCTAAATAGCGAGTTCGGGAGTAATCGGCCTAATCCGTATAAAAAGAAAAAAATCATCTCGCAAGCGCGATTACCCAACTGCTGTTGTCCAAGTCGAAGCTTCATTTTGAACTTCCCCTTAGGAGAGTCAAAGATTTTCAAGTGAACTAGCACCTATAATACTTGACATATAAAATATTACTATATAGATAATCAATATCACAATTGTGATCCTTTCTGGCGACTCAAAGTCGACAGAAATTACTAGCGCAAGAGCTTTTTCCAAGTCGGGACCAGCGTATTTACGCGAGACTTTCGCAAAAGGCCGGGTGACGTTCTGATGCAGGGGAGCAAGCCGGGGATTTAAGTGCCGCGGAGAGAAAATGAGTCTAAAAAACGAAAACTATTTTGCCGACTTTCGAGCATTTCTTGATGACTTGGAAAGCCGGGGCAAGCTGTACCGATGGCGCCACCCCGTTAACAAAGATACTGAATTGATGCCGCTGATGCGTCTGCAGTATCGAGGCTTGCCCGACGACAAGCGGCAGGTTCTGTTGTTCGAAAAAGTCTGCGATGGTAGTGGGAGACAATTCGACGTCAGGGTGGCCACGGGTATGTACGGATCGTCCAGGAATATTCTGGGCCTGGGCATGGGTTGTGAAGATCCCGCAGCGATCTATGAGAAGTGGCACGGCGCGCTCGCCAAACCTCTGCCACCGCGGATGGTTGATTTCAGTCCGTTGCATGAAGAAGTCTACAGCGGATCAAGGCTGAATCAGTTCGCACTGACGGATCTGCCGGCGCCGGTGGAAGAGCCGGGGTTCAGCTGCGGCATTCGCTTTACCGCACCCTTTATCACCAAAGACCCGGAAACCGGAATGCGAAACGTCGGGATGTACAGTGGTCACTTCCGCGGCAAGCACAAACTCATTGCCGGCATTGCCCGCACGCATCATGCGCTGCTTTATCACCATCCGGCCGCGGTGAAACGCCGCGAGCCGCTGCCGGTAGCTATCGTTTTAGGAGCGTTGCCGGATATCAACTACGTGTCCGCTGCCAATCTACCGTACGGGCTCGATGAATTGGAGGTGGCGGGTGCCATTCGCGGCCGGCCAGTGGACCTCGTGCCTTGCAAGACCATTCCGTTGGAAGTTCCGGCGGAAGCGGAAATCGTCATAGAGGGAGAGATTTCTCCTGATGCCATGGAGCGGGGTGAGCCCTTCAGTGATTATCCCGGCTATCTCATGGCCGAACGGGGCTTGCGGCCCGTGATCGACGTCAAAGCCATTACCCATCGGCGGGATCCGATCTTTACTGCGATCCTCGTGGGGCTTCCACCCAGCGAGTCCAATGGTATCTCGCGCACCTGTCGCGAGATGATGCTCTACAACTTTCTCAAATACAGCTGCAATTTGCCGGAAGTCCTGGAGGTCTGCTGTCCGGAGATGGGTGGAGGATGGAACTGGTGGGTGATTCGCATGGCCAAGAGTCATCCGAGCAAACCCAGGCAGGCGCTGCAAGCGGCCTCCGGTATGGACACGACTAATAAGGTCATCATCGTGGTGGATGAAGACATAGATCCGAAGGATCCAGATATGGTGATGTGGGCCCTCAGTTTTGCGATGCAACCCCACCGGGACGTGCAAGTGATTACCGGCCGTTCTCCATTACTCGATCCCTCCGCCTATGCCTTGATGAATCACCCGGAAGAGCGCTTTTACCCGCCCCCCGTGGGATGCGGCGGACTGTTGATCGACGCCACCCGCAAAGGCAAGTACCCGCCGGTCGGTTTACCTAAGAAAAAATATATGGAGCGGGCTTTGGAAATCTGGCGCCAAGCGAAGATGCCGGAGCTGCAACTCAAAACGCCTTGGTATGGCTATCCGTTGGATTTTTGGACCGCGGATGACGACGCTTTGGCCGAGGCTGTGGCGGGCGGCAACTATTTCCCTGCAGCGAAGAAATAAGAAAGGACGGTGTTTCGGTGGCGAAGAGAGAAACGAGTTATGAAGCCTGGCTGGGCGAAGAAGGTATTCCAGTCATCGAGGGGTACGGGGTTGAAGACGTCACTGAATTGCCACGAAAACCCTGGCCGCGAACAGGTGGGCAGGGTGCTTATATACAGCTCAAAGGCATGGAAGGATTCACGGGCATGTACGTCGGTGAAATCCCCGCCGGTGGGGCCCTGAATATCGAACGGCATCTCTACGAGAAAATCATTTATATTCTTCATGGCTTTGGGGCGACTGAAATCTGGTCGGGCAATGACGAAAAAAAGAAGATCCAATTCGAGTGGCAGCAAGGAAGCTTGTTTGCGGTTCCCCTTAACTGTTCGCACCGAATGATCAATGGCAGCCGCGACCCGGTTATTTTTTTGGCGGTGACGAGCGCGCCTTTGATGATCGACCTGCTACACGACATCCCGTTTGTGTTTGGTTGCAACTATACATTCGATGAGCGCTTTGACGGCCGGGCTGACTATTTTGTTCCGACATCGGATCGGAAAGAGGTCGGCGGTTTCATCAATTGGGAGTCCAATTTCATCGCCGACGCGCGCGGCGCCTTGGTGGATCCTTCCGAGGCCAAAGGATATGGCGTGCGCATTACCTCTTTCGATATGGGCGGCAGTACGCTGGTGGGTCACCTTGCCGAGTGGCCCGTGGGACGTTATCACAAGGCGCACTTTCATACGGGGGGCGCGATTCTTTTGATACTTCGCTCCGAAGGGTACACCCTCATGTGGCCGCAGGAAGCTGGGATACGCCCATACACATCGGGCAATGGTGATCAGGTCGTTAAGGTGAATTGGCGCGAGGGCAGCGTTTTCAGCCCGCCCACAGGTTGGTTTCATCAACACTTCAACACCGGGAAGGAAAAGGCGCGCCAGTTAGCGTTTCGCTTTAGTAGCCAGTCCGGAAAGTATCTTTTCGGAGTCTGGAAAGCGATCAACAAAGAAGGCGTCCGGACAAGCATTCGAGAAGGCGGAACCTTGATCGAGTATGAAGACGAAGATCCGCAGATCCGCGGCGACTTCGAGGCGGCTATCAGCAGAGTCGGCATTGCGATGGAAATGCCCCTGTCCATCTACTCGCAGTCTGGAAATGCGGGGGTGAGCGCATGAAAAGATTCCAAGGGCTCCGGTTTGGCTCATGGTGCTGTGTGGTCATTGTGTTGATGCCATTTACTCTTCTGGCGCAGGATGGGAAGGCATTTTCCCAATCCGAGTGGGAACGCACCGTAGCTGCAGCCAAACAGGAAGGCACCGTAGTGGTTTCGATTCCGACAAGTGCGGAGCTTCGCCAGCAGATGGAAGCCGCCTTTCACAAACGCTTTGACGGAATAAAACTAGAGCTTGTGGCTGCCCGTGGCTCCGCCAGTGTGACCCGGATCCTCGAAGAAAAGAAGGCGGGACTTCATTACTTCGATCTGCACGTCGGCGGTACCAGCTCCATCGTCACCGGCCCATTGCGGGCTGAAATCCTCGAGCCGGTATTGCCGTGGATGATCTTGCCTGAGGTTCGGGATCCCAAGAATTGGTGGGCCGGACATGTCTGGGCGGACAATGCGCAGAAATTCATTTATGTGTTTCTCGGCTATATGACGGAAACCATTTGGTACAACACGGATTTAGTCAAGCCCGAAGACGTGACGAGCTATGACGATTTGCTGCTTCCGAAGTGGAAGGGAAAGATGGTCATTCTCGATCCGAGGACCCAAGGTTCAGGCGAGTCTATGTGGGCATTTCTATGGCGCATCAAAGGAGAAGGTTACCTGCGGAAGCTTGCCGCACAGGACATGATCGTCGGCCGAAACCTGCGACAACTAGCCGAGACCGTGGCCAGGGGCAAAGCCTCGCTGTCCATCGGAGTATCGTATTACTCCTACCTACCGTTCATCAAAGCCGGGTTACCGGTCAGACCTTTGCCTGTCGCCAAAGAAGGGATCTATGCAAGCTCCGGCAGCGGCAATCTCGTCATCTTAAAGCATGCGCCGAATCCAAACGCGACCAAGGTATTCATCAATTGGCTCTTGTCCAAAGAAGGCCAGACGATTTTTACCAAAGCGATGGGACAGCCCACACGCCGGTTCGACGTCGATACCCAATGGACGAGAGAGATCGGCCATATCGCGGGCAAAGAAATCCTCACGCCGGCTAGGTTTTACGAGTTGCAGAATCAATCGGAGGAGGTGGTGATGAAGTTCCGTGAGCCGGCATCCAATTTGGCGGATAAGCTTTTTAAGTAAACGAATGAGCCCATGAAAATTAGTTTATTAGCTTCTCTCTGGATTGTATTGTACATGAGCGTTGCGTCGCTGTTCGCGCAAGACAAGCAGACTCGCCCGGCTGAATGGGACAAGATTGTCGAAGGGGGTAGGAAGGAAGGGAAAGTCGTCGTTTCCATTCCTTCAAGTGCCGACCTTAGGAAAAGTTTCGAAGAAACTTTCAAGCAACGGTTTGGGATACAGATCGAAAGCGTTGTCGCCCGGGGATCAGCGACCGTCAGAAAGATCGCTGAAGAGTCGAGAGCCGGCGTGCGCTATTTCGACGTTCACCTGGGAGGTAGCGAGTCCGTCGTCAGCGGCTTGTTGCCGGAGGGGATTTTGGCGCCGGTGGCGGATTCCTTTCTGCTCTCTGAGGTGAAAGACCCGAAGCATTGGTGGGGTGGTCATATCTGGACCGACAACGCAAAGAAATTTATCTATACCTCCGCGGCGTACACCACCGATAATATCTGGTACAACGGCGAGCTGATGAAACCAGAGCAGATGCGTTCGTTTGATGATCTACTGGACGAGAAGTGGAAGGGCAAAATGGGCTTCCTCGACCCGCGCTCGCCCGGTTCCGGCGCCTCGCTCTGGTCATATCTTCGCGAGATCAAGGGCGAGGAATTTCTCAAGAAATTAGCCGGCCAGAAACTGGTGCTCGGCCGCGATCAGCGGGTCCTCGCCGAGAATGTCGCCAAAGGCAAGCTCACACTGGTCATGGGTCTGACGTACTACACCTTTGCGCCCTTCGTAAAAGCAGGGTTGCCGGTTCATCCTTTACCGACGCCGAAGGAAGGGGTCTACATTAGCGGCGGCAGCGGCCATCTGGTCGTCATGAAGAATAGCCCCCACCCCAATGCGACCAAGGTTTTTATTAATTGGTTTCTCGGCAGAGAGGGGCAGGATCTATTTTCACGGGCGATGGGGCAGGGCACCCGCCGGCTCGACGTCAACACAAAATGGCTGTCGGAAGTCGGCGTCACCGCGGCGAAGGATGTTTATTCGCCGGAGGAATATGCCAAACGCGAAAATAATTCGGAAGAAAAAATTGAACGGGTTAGAGAGCCGGGAGCGGCATTGGCAAGAAGGCTTTTGGACCAATAAAGCCAGGGGGCAGAAAACCGATGAAGTTGTTCTTTCTTGGCATGATGATTTTAGCCTCTGCTGTTAGTAGCGGCATAGTTTCGGCCCAGACCGGTCAGGCTGACTGGGATAAGATCGTCCAAGCGGCAAGGAAGGAAGGAAAAGTCGTCGCCTCGATTCCGCCCAGTGCCGAACTAAGAAAATTAATGGAGCTGACTTTTACAAAGCGCTACGGGATCGGAGTGGAATTTGTGCCGGCGCGGGGCGGCACTATCATCCGCAGGATGGTCGATGAGTCCAAGGCGGGGGTGCAATATTTCGACGTTCATATCGGCGGCACCGAGTCGGTGATTACCGGGCTCTTGCCGGAAAACGTGCTGGAGCCGGTGGAGCCGTACTTTGTGCTTCCTGAAGTCAGAGATCCAAAACAATGGTGGGGAGGGCATCTGTGGGCCGACAATGCAAAACGATTCCTCTACCCCTTTGTCGCTTATCAAACCGTCAGCTTGTGGAGCAATTCCAACGAATATAAGCCGAGTGAGTTTCGCGGCTTCGACGACCTGCTGAATCCCAAACTGCAGGGCAAGATCGGCATCAGCGACCCGCGCACCCCGGGCTCAGGCTCTTCGATGTGGTCTTATATGAACTACATCAAAGGCGAAGAATATTTGAAGCGGCTAGTGGCGCAAAAGTTGTTCGTCACGCGCGACCTGCGGCTGTTAGCCGATAATTTGGCCAAGGGCAAGATCGCGGTGACGTCAGGTATTGGATACTCGGAGTACCTGCCATTTATCAAAGCAGGTCTGCCGGTGACGCCGCTCCCGGTACCGAAAGAAGGCCTCTATGTCAGTGGCGGTTATGGGCACCTGACGATTCTTAAGAATCCTCCTCATCCCAACGCGACTAAGGTCTTCGTGAACTGGCTGCTGGGACGAGATGGACAGGAGATCTTTACCAGAGGGATGGGTGTGGGCAGCAGGCGTTTGGACATCGACACCAAATGGCTGAAAGAGTTTGGCGTGATCGCGGCAAAGGACGTTCCGTTGACGATGGAACAGTTTTACAAACTAGAAAACCAATCGGAGGAAAAGATCTACAAGGTCAGAGAGCCGGGAGCCGCCGTGGCACGGAAGCTATTAGGCGAGTAGAAATTTCTTTGGGGAACACATGAAAGGGTTATCGCTATTCGTTTTCATCGCGCGCTGGATCTCGGAAAGGCAGGTTGCCGTCGCGCGAACCGGCCGGGCTGAGCCGGGCGAATGGAACAAGAAAAATGTCGTAAAAGTGCGCGCGCCGGCAGTGGCATTTGCGCCCAGACTTCTTGCCTGAAAAGAACCTGTCAATGGCTGAGAACTACTACCACGATTTGCGTGAGTTTATCGACGTGTTGGATCATCACGGACTGCTCTACCGCTGGCAGCGCTCCGTCAATAAAGACAGCGAGCTGATGCCCTTGATGCGGTTACAGTACCGTGGCCGCGCCGATGCGGAGCGCCAGGCTTTTCTCTACGAGAATGTCACTGACGGGCAGGGGCGCCGGTACGGGATCAGAGTGCTGACCGGGGTCTACGCGGCGTCGCGCAAGATTGTCGGATTGGGGATGGGCTGCGAAGAGCCGGGAGATATTTACGAGCGCTGGCGCCGCGCGGTGGACAAGCCCATCGATCCGGTGACGGTGGAGAGTGGTCCCGTCCATGAGGAAGTCCATGTCGGCTCAGAGCTGGAAAAGATCGGGTTGTCGATGCTGCCGGCGCCGGTGGAAGAGCCGGGCTTCAGCGGTGATACCCGCGTGACCGGCCCTTTCATTACGGAAGACTCCGCCACCGGTGTCCGCAACGTCGGGATGTATAGCGGCCACTTCCGGCCGCCCAATCGTTTGCTGGCCGGCATCGGCCCCTCGCATCACGCCATGCTCTATCACTATCCGAGCGCAAAACGCCGTCGCGAGACGCTTCCCGTGGCGATAGTTCTGGGCGCGCTCCCCGACATCAATTATGTCGCGGCGGCCAATCTGCCCTATGGCCTGGACGAGTTGTCCGTGGCCGGCGGGATAAGACGCAGGCCGGTTGAGCTAGTGCGCTGCAAAACCGTGCCCTTGCAAGTTCCTGCCGAGGCGGAAGTCGTGATCGAGGGAGAAATTTCCACCGAGGAGCTGGAGGCGGAACAGCCTTTCAGTGATTTTCCGGGTTATCTCATGGTGGAGCGGCACCGGCGACCGGTGGTGAAGGTCACGGCGATCACCCACCGGCAGAACGCGATGTTGACGTCGATCCTGGTCGGTTTGCCGCCCAGCGAGTCCAACGGCATCTCACGCACTTGCCGGGAAATGATTCTCTACAGCTTCCTTAGATACAGCTGCAATTTGCCTGAAGTGTTGGAGGTGTGTTGTCCGGAGATGGGTGGGGGTTGGAATTGGTGGGTCATCCGCATGCGCAATAGCCACCCGAGCAAACCCTGGCAGGCGCTCCAGGCCGCTTCGGGCAGAGATCCGGCTAACAAGGTGATCATCGTGGTCGATGAGGATATCGATCCGAAAGATCCCGACATGGTCATGTGGGCCATGAGCTTCTCCATGCAGCCGCATCGCGACACGCGGGTGATTACCGGGCGAGTGCCGCTGCTCGATCCTTCGGCCTATTCCCTGATCAGCAAACCCGAAGAGCGGAGCTATCCGCCACCTTCCGGTTGCTCGGGAATCTTGATCGATGCGACCCGTAAAGGACCTTATCCTCCGGTGGGCTTGCCGAAGCAAGAATATATGGAACGGGCGCTGAAGATCTGGAAGCAAGAAGAGCTGCCACCCTTGACCCTCAAGAATCCCTGGTACGGCTACGCCTTGGGCTTGTGGAACGCCGAAGACGACGAAATGGCAGAGGCGGTTGCAAGAGGGGAGCCGGTCAAAAGCGCGGGGCCACCGAAAAGATGAGGCATGAAGTCAGAGACCGCAGAGACTAAGAGCTGAAAAATGGAGCCCCAGGAGTCCCACAAGATCGCGCTCAAGATCAACGGCAAGGTCCACGATCTCGAAATCGATTCGAACTGGACGCTCAACGACGTTCTCAGGAACCGTCTGGATCTTACCGGCACTAAGAGAGCCTGCGATTACGGCGGCTGCGGCTCCTGCACCGTGCTGATGGACCGCGTCGATGTTTACTCTTGCTCGGTTTTGGCGGTGGAAGCCCAGGACAAAGAAATCACGACCATCGAAGGACTCGGCAATCGTGAGAGCCTTCACCCTTTGCAGAAAAGCTTCGCGCTTTCCTATGCCGCCCAGTGCGGTTGGTGCACGCCGGGAATGATTCTTTCCGCAAAGGCGCTGCTCGATCGGAACCCCGATCCCACGGAAGCCGAAGTGCGGATGGCTCTGTCCGGCGTGTTATGCCGCTGCACCGGTTATACGTCGATTGTCCAAGCGGTGCTGGAGGCCGGGCGCGTCATGAGACAACAACGATGAGCGCAAAATTACTAACCGTTGGCCAGTCGGTGTCGCCGGTTTATGGCATTGAAAAGGCCACCGGCGAGTTGCGGTTTCCCGCCGACATCAACCTGCCGAACATGCTGTGGATGAAGATCCTCAGAAGCCCCCATGCCCACGCAAAAATTGTCGCGGTTGATGCGACCGTGGCGGAAAGCATGCCAGGGGTGGCTGCGGTGATGACGCACAAGGACGTTCCGAAAGTGCTTTTCGGCCCCTATCAGAATGAAATCTATCCCCTCGACGAAGAAATCCGTTTCGTCGGTGATACCGTGGCGGCGGTGGCGGCGAAGGATTGGAATGTCGCCGAGGAAGCGGTGCGAGCGATCCGCGTTACTTACGAGGTTTTGCCCGCGGTCCATGATCCTGAATCCGGAGCGCAGCCTGGTACTCCCGGAGCGGTGCTTCATTATCCCGAAAGTCATGAGCTCAAGCCTGGTGATATCCGTCCCGATCAGCTTGGAACCTTCGGCAACGTCATCGGCTTGAAAGAAGGTGGGCCGACGGTGGTCAACCAGCGCGGGGACGTGGAGCAGGGATTCGCTCAGAGTGACGTTGTTATTGAGAGAGTCTTTCGCCAATCGGAGGTCAACGCCGTTTCCCATGAGCCACGCGCCTGCGTGGCTGTCTATGAAAACGACACCTGTACGCTCTGGTGCTCGGTGCAGGATCCCTACCGGTTACAAGACAGCACGGCTCGCGTTTTGGGCTTGCCCATGGAGGCCGTGCGTGTCGTGTCAACGAATCTCGGCGGCGCTTTCGGTGTCAAAGTCACTGGGCGGTTCGCTGTACTCTGCGCGCTGTTGGCGCGGAAAACCCGCCGGCCGGTAAAAATTTGGTTCACCCGGGAAGAAGAGAGCCTTGACTCGCATAACCGGTCGGCGCTCACCCA
>DAIRFP010000006.1:0-1843 GCA_036794995.1 Thermodesulfobacteriota bacterium
ATTCCTCCAAAGGCGGATCAGCCTCAGGCTGAAGCTAGCGCGACCCGGAATCCAGAAAATCAAAAACTTCCGGATACCCGCCCTTCGACCCCGCTAGGACATGCTTTCGCGGGTATGACGGTGGGGCGCTCGCTGATTCATTTTGCGCACTTTAGTTCCAGGACACTAGCGGATCAACAATTGGAGGCACCAAAGCAAACATAACTGTAGCTTTCCCGGGGCGTGTTTCGCTTTCTTATTGACTGGAACCGATCAGAATGTTAACGGGGTTTATCGCCATCGGGATGCTGAAGGAGAGCCACATGGCCGCAAAAAAGTATTTGATCTTTCTTCATTTCATCATGGGCTGGATCGCTTACGCGTCGTTGGCACTGGCTGCGGCGCCACTCGAGACCGTTACGATCGGGTTCTCGTCATTCTCAGGTTTTTACGGACCCCTTTGGTTGGCGGTGGAGGATCAGTTGGGAAGAAAGCACGGGCTGGATCTCAAGGCAGTCTACGCCGGGCGGGTGCGGCCGCAGCAGTTGCTCGCCAGCGGCGAGGTACCGCTGGTCATCGCTTCGGGAAGCGGCGCTGTGACCTCCCACGTCCTCGGAGTCAAGGACCAGGTGATTGTCGCCTTGATGTCCAACAAGGTAGGCGGAGGAATCTTTTCCAAGGCTGAAATCAAAAGGCCGGAAGATCTCAAGGGCAAGCTGATGGCCACGGGACGCCCCGGAGCACTCAACGACATCATGACGCGTCACGTGCTGGTTCGCAAATGGGAATTGGTCCCTGATCGGGATGTCAAGCTCATGCCGATGGGAGAGCCGCCGCTCATGCTCCAGGCTCTGGAGCGCGGAGTGGTGGACGCGAGTTCCTTGACGATTCCGGCGATGTTCGTGGCCCAAAAACACGGATTTCGGGAACTCACGAACTACGACAAACTCGGATTGACTTATCCGATGCACGCCCTCACAACGCTCAGGCCGACCCTGAGCAAGAACCCTCAGTTGATCGAGAAGGTTATAAAATCTCTCATCGAAGCCACTGCCGTTTTCAAGACCAACAAGGAGAAGAGCTTCGCTGTCTGGCGGAAATACATGAGGGGGGCCAGCGAGGAGTTTTTGGAGGAAACCTACCAGTACACGAGCGCAGAGTTGGAAGCGGTGCCGAGGCCTTCGGTGGAAGTGATCAAAAGCGCGTTGGATATAGTCTCGGCCCATTACCCCCAAGCGAAACAGACCGATGCGAATCTGATCGTCGATCCATCCTTTGTGAACCGGATCGAACAGAGCGGCTTTATCGGCACACTCTACAAGAAATAGGAACGATGGGCTTGCCGGATTGGGCCTCCGGGTCGACGCGAAGCCAGGTCGAACGAGTCGAGGATAGTCAAGGTTCGCTTAGAGTCCTGTCGAACTGAGCGTGTAAGATTCGCCGCTGCAGAACCAACCGCGGAGAATTGACCGCTGAGCACTCGTCTCTCTTTCCGGCGTAAGTTTAGAATCACTCCCCTGCAATTATGATCTAAAGCTTTAACTTCCTCTTGAGTTGGCCACCATAAAAATTGCAACGGCCTTTCAACGAGCGATCTCTTTGTTACAGTTAATAGTAGATGGTTGAGTGCGGCACTGTGAGGCGCCGGCACCCTGACAGAGAGAGGATGAAACAAAAACCACATGATTAATTCTAAGAGGACTCTGGAACAAGCTAAACGTACAGTGTTCACCATCGCGATCGCCATTTATTTGATATTCGCGGCGCCTTTAGTTTCGCTGGCCCAGGCACCGCGATCGCCGACGCCCGCGCCGGTGAATGGCGTTGTTCAGGCCGAGACTGTTGCCAAGGGATTTGAGCATCC
>DAIRFP010000006.1:1943-48687 GCA_036794995.1 Thermodesulfobacteriota bacterium
GCGGGAACGGCGGTGGCCCGTGGAAAGCTGGGCGAGGGAAAGCTCGAGGACGTCCAGGTAATCTACCGGCAGCAACCCAAGGTAGAGGGCGGCAACCACTTCGGCTCCCGTCTGGTCTTCGCTCGTGACGGGACCTTGTTCGTCACCCAGGGCGATCGCTTCGCCTATCGCGAAAAGGCCCAGGACCTGTCCTCCGGCCTGGGTAAAATCGTGCGCATCAACCCGGATGGCTCGGTGCCGAAAGACAACCCCTTTGTCGGACGCGCTGGCGCACGGCCGGAGATTTGGTCCTACGGCCATCGCAATGTCCAGAGCGCCGCCCTCGATCCCCAGAGCGGCCGCCTCTGGACCGTCGAGCACGGCGCCCGTGGCGGCGACGAGCTGAATCATCCGGAGGCCGGCAAGAACTACGGCTGGCCCATCATCACCTACGGCGTCGATTATTCGGGAGCGAAGATCGGCGAAGGGACCGCCAAGCCCGGCATGGAACAGCCGGTATACTATTGGGATCCGGTGATCGCTCCGTCGGGAATGGCGATTTATACCGGCGATGCCTTTCCCGACTGGAAGGGCAGCATGCTTATTGGTTCCCTCAATCCCGGGCTGCTGGTGAGATTAACACTGAAGGACGGCCAAGTCGCCCGTGAGGATCGTTACCTCGGCGACCTGCGAGAACGGATCCGCGACGTGCAACAAGGACCGGATGGACTCATCTATGTCGTAACGGATAGCCGCGACGGCCGTATCCTTCGAGTCAAACCGACATCCCGCTGAAGAGACTGCATCGTAATGTCGTTCTGAGCCCTTGGATTTCTCAGAAAAATTCCGCCGAAAAATCTCGGCTTTGTTACGGGCTGAAAATGCTTCGCTCTGCTCAGCCCGCCGTAACACCGCAGGGTTTTCCCAAAATCTCCCAGATCCCATTTCTCTCGGTGTATTTGTAATTATTTGTTAGTTTATTGCCTTTTCTTATCGAAACACTTAAAAAGACCCTGGGAGACAATACGCCGTGACTGAACTCATGAACACGCGGGAAGTGGCGCGTTATCTCGGGATCAATGAGAAGAAAGTCTATTTCCTGGCCAAGGCTGGCACGATTCCATGCACAAGAGTTACCGGCAAGTGGACTTTCCCGAAGAAGCTGATTGACCAATGGATTGAAAAGAGCGCTTCGGGTCTTATTGGAACAGAAAACAGCGCACTGGACCGCACCTTCTTGCTGGCAGCAGGCAGCGATGATCCAAGCCTCGGTATCCTGCACGATCTCTACGAAGCACAAACCCGGCCCGCGTCCCTTTTTATGGCAACCATCGGCAGCAGCGGTGGGCTGGCTGCAATCCGAAGCGGCGCGGCGGATTTCGCCACGGCTCATCTCTTGGAACCGTCCCGTTCCGCCGAAGGTGAGCCCTCGGCGCAACGTTTGTTGGCGCAGGATACAGTTGTCGTTGAGCTGTTTTATCGTGAGTTGGGACTGCTCGTGCCGCAGGGAAATCCCAGGAGCATCAGATCACTGCGGGATCTCCTCCGTCCCAGGCTGCGAATGATCAATCGCCAACCCGGCTCGGGAACTCGGATCTATCTCGATCAGGAGCTCGGGCGCGACCGCTTGAGCGCCAAGAAGATCGCCGGCTACGGCAATACAGTTTCAACCCACCTCGAGGTCGGATTGCAGGTTTTAAGAGGCGTGGTGGACACCGGCCTGGCCACGCGCACGACGGCCCATTTGCTGGGGCTCGATTTCATTGCTCTCACCCGGGAACGCTTCGATATGCTGGTTTCAAAGAACCGTTTTTTTACGCCGGGGATTCAGACGTTGCTTGGAATCGTCGGGTCGCAAGAGTTTCGCGAGCGTGTCGGTACCCTTGGCGGGTACGATCTGGCGGAGTCGGGACGAATCATCACTTACAACTAAAGCGGAGGGAACCATGCGACGACATGGCGGTGTTTTCTTTCTGGCAATTTTGCTGGTGGCCGCGATGGCTGCCGGGATTGGGACGGCGGCTGAATCGAACAAGAATGTCATTCTCTCCACCACCACCAGCACGCAGGACTCCGGTTTGCTTGATGTCTTGATCCCGCTGTTCGAAAAGCAAACAGGATATTCCGTCAAGACGATTTCCGTCGGCACCGGGCAGGCGCTGGCGCTGGCGGCGAAGGGAGATGCCGACGTCGCTCTGGTGCACGCGCCGAGTTTGGAACAAAAATATGTTGCCGAGGGCAAGCTGCTCAACCGGCGGCTCGTGATGTACAACGATTTCGTCATCATCGGCCCGAAGGAAGATCCGGCGAAAATCAAATCGGCGAAGACCGCCCTTGCGGCGCTGAAGCTGATCGAACAGTCCAAATCCCCCTTCGTTTCCCGCGGCGATAGCTCGGGCACGCACACGTTGGAAAAGTCATTATGGAAATCGGCGGGCATCGAACCGAAGGGCTCTTGGTATACCGAAGCAGGGCAGGGGATGGGAGCAACCTTGGGCATTGCCAACGAGCGCAATGCTTACGCGATTACCGACCGGGGCACCTTGCTGGCTCTGGCGAAGCGCGTCAATTTGCCGATCTTGATCGAGGGCGACAAGCTGCTCTTGAACATTTACTCGGTCATGGAGGTGAACCCAGCCAACGGCCCGAGGATCAATGCAGCGGGCGGCAAGGCCTTCGCGGATTTCATGGTAGCGCCGGTTGCGCAGAACGCGATCAAGACCTTCGGCGTCGATAAGTTTGGCCAAGCGCTATTTTTCCCTGTCGCAGGCAAGAAAGAACAAGATCTTGGAGCGTAACGGGTCAACATTAGAAGCGGCCCTCGCTGCCGTCCAAAGCAGACGGAGCAGAAAAGTCCGTTCGCGGTGAGCCCGTCGAACCAGGAACGGGGGCGCTCGTCGTCACCAGGAGTGCCGTGTGGAACTGCTCTGGCAAGGCATCGGCAAAGCGATTGAACTGGTTCTGGGTTTCGATGCCGAGGTATGGGCGATCACCTGGCTCTCCCTGAAGATTTCCGGCAGCGCGACGTTGATCTCGCTCTTGTTGGGTATTCCGTTGGGCATAGCGTTGGCACTGGTAAGATTTCCCGGCCGCAATACCACGGTTGCGCTGATCAATACCGGGATGGGGCTTCCGCCGGTGGTGGTGGGCCTCTTCGTATCGATTTTCTTGTGGCGGAGCGGGCCGCTGGGATTTATGGAATTGATCTATTCGCCGACGGCGATGGTCATCGCCCAGGTGATCATCGCATTCCCCATAGTGGCTGGCTTAACCATGGCGAGTTTTCAAGCCCTCGATCCAAAGCTCGCGTTACAACTGCTCGGCATCGGCGCCTCGAAACCACAATTGCTATGGCTGTTATGCAAAGAGGCAAGATTGCCGTTGCTGGCCGCGGTCATGGCGGGTTTTGGCGGCGTTATTTCCGAGGTCGGGGCGTCGATGATGGTGGGCGGCAACATTCGCGGCCAAACCCGGGTTCTCACCACGGCTACGGTGCTGGAAACCGGTAAGGGCAACTTCGACATCGCCATCGCTTTGAGTCTGATCCTGCTGGGACTTACGTTCGCGATCAATATTTTGCTGACGCGCATCCAGCAACGGGAGCAACTCCGGTGGCCGAAACTCTCCTGACCCTGAGCGACGTCGCCGTCCATCACGGTGAGCACGTTGCCTTGCAAGTGGCGTCTCTGGAAGTTTACCCGGGTGACGTGATGGCGTTGATCGGTCCCAACGGAGCCGGCAAGTCGACTATGCTGCGGGTGATGGGGATGCTACAGCTTCCCGACCATGGGACAGTGCGATTCCGCGGTGAGAACGCGCTCGACGGCAACCAGCTTGCGCTCAGACGGCGCATCGCCACTGTGTTTCAGGAACCGTTGCTGCTGAACGCATCGGTTTACCAAAACGCCGCCCTTGGACTGAAACTTCGAGGTGTTCGCCGCGATGAGATCCAGCGGCACCTGGGTCCATGGCTGCAGAGGTTAAGCATCGCACATCTGGCGGCGCGTTTCGCGCGTACCCTTTCCGGTGGCGAGGCGCAGCGCACCAGCCTGGCGCGGGCGCTCGTGCTCGAACCGGAGCTTTTACTGCTCGACGAGCCTTTCTCGGCATTGGATCCGGCGAGTCGCGAAGCCCTGGTGCGTGACTTTCAGCGGATCGTCAGGGAAACGGGGATCACCACGGTACTCGTCACCCACGACCGTCACGAGGCTTTCGCCTTGGCCAACCGTGTCGGTGTCTTGCATCAAGGCCATTTGCTGCAGCTTGGTTCGTGCGAGAATGTTTTTCTTCGCCCAGAGACGGAGGCTGTTGCCGAGATCGTTGGGATTGAGAACCGCCTGTCCGGTGTGGTCGAAGTTTCTGACGGCGATCACGCGACGATCAAGACTAACGGCGCAATGATTCACGCCCAAGCAGGGCTCAAAACCGGAACGAAAGTCGTCGCTTGTATTCGTCCGGAAGAGGTGTCGCTCACCCTGGCAACCTGCGGGCCTCAGGATTCAAACCGGCTCAAAGGGAAAGTGATCGCCGTATCGCCAGGTATGACTCACCATCGGATAAGCTTGGATTGCGGCGGATTCCCTCTGGTGGCGCTAGTAGAGCGAAGGGGCTATTCCAAACTCCCTCTATGCGAAGGCGATGAACTTACGGCAGTATTCAGCCCAGAAACGGTTCATGTAATCGACGATGAGCGAGCTCGATGAGCTTGGGGACTTGGCCCCACGGCGTTCATCCTTCACTGTAGTCCCGCCGCCTTGAGATATTGCAAGTCGATGAACTGCTCCGGCGGCGGCAGGGGCGATTTGATCTCCCCTGCGTCAGCCATGAACTGAATGACTTGCCCCAATCCTTTGATGTCCAGCTCGGCTTGTTTGGGGACGACCCCGCGATCAGGGTCGAAATAGAGGGCAAGAATTTGGCGAATGATTTCCTCGGATGAGCCCGTGGTTTCGATAGCCATACGGACCACCTCTGACGATCTATGAAACAGTTGGGAGCCTCCCCAGATTTGTTCGAGGAGGCTCCCGTAGAAACAGCGCTAGTCGATGGGTAGCGGCAAACCTGGACTTTTCAACTCCTGGTCCATGCAGGAAATTTTACCGATGTTGGGTCCAGCAGGACTGACTTCGCCGGCTGTATTAGGAGAGTTGTCTCGCCGGTTACCGTCAGACTGGGATGTGCAGAAAACTTTTCCGGTCAGGAAGGGACTGGTTGGAAATTCAAGAATGTGGTTGTTTCCGACTGATTGATTGCCTGCGTTCCTCAAACCAACCTCAAATGCAACCGGCTGCGGTAAATTGACCGGATTGCGGAAAATCTCCAAGACCTCGCCTTTTTTGGTCACGACCGCGACCGCATTGCGCTCATTGGCGTCCACCCATATATTTTCGTCCCGGTCGAGAGCTATACCGTCTCCCCCCTCAAGAATGGGATGAGCGACGAAGACGTTGCTCAGACATAGGGTGTTGGCTGTGAATGTGGTGTCACAGCCGGTCGGACTTTTGAGATTTCCATGCCGATCGAATTCCACCTTCCAAAGCGCTCCCCGAGCGGTATCGATATTGAAGAGATCACCCTTCTTATTGAATGCTAAACCGTTCGCTACGAGGGGCTGAGAGCCAAGCACACAGGGAGCTGAACTGGGACAGGGAGGGGAGGTTGTTTGAACCGTGGCATTTCGAGTTGTTGGAGTTACTGTAATCACGCCGGGCGGCAATGCACGGATGTCGCGCCCTACTCCGCCTATGCCGGCGACTAGATTAGCTTCATTCGACATCGGCTGGATGCGAAATACCTCGACACAATTGACCGGAGTCGGAGGTGTGCAGTTGGCTCCAGGACTGGTTATCTTCCAGACCCTTCCTTGGCCGGTGGTTCCGTCACCCGTCCACAGATTGCCGCTCCGGTCAAAAGCCAACCCGTTCGTCCCGGGAACCCCCGAGGCAAAAATTGCGGCAGTGGGCGGATTATTCACACTGGGGTTAAAAAAATAAATAGTTCCCGCGCCGCCATCAGCGACGTAGAGATTGCGCGCTTCATCGAACGCAATGCCGGAGAAGCCGCAGTTCCCGCTGGCGGGGACGACGGATCCGACTGGAGTCAGAGCAGGTTTGCTGAGATTGATTTCCCAAACGGGACAGTCTGGCGCGCCTGAACCAGCAACATATAAATTACCGTGGTTGTCTCCGGTCAATCCCTCGATGGCCCGCGGAGTCGTGATCAGAGTCGTAAAGGTCGCGTTCTTCGGAAATTGCGCCTTGTCATCGTCATCTCCCCACGCCGAGGAGCCCCCCAGATCTGGCACAGACTGAAGCGCCGCCAAAGAGGAGATAGCTGCAAACGATAGCAAACCCATGAGACTAATCCATCGTGACCTCATATTTTTAGCCTCCGTGTTATGTGATGTTTCAGATGAATTGGTGTTGATTGCCCATGTCTTGTATCGCGGTGTGATCAGGTCATGACTCCTCCTTTCCGAACTACGAGAGCAGCCGACACTATGAGAGGGGCTAGGAAGCGTGCTGGAGAGTAACCCGAGAGTTGTTGCCCGAAGCAGCCCGGACTTATCAGAATGACGGCGCCAAGGCAATGGTTATTTTGAGCTTCAGTTGCCGAAGGCATCTGGGCTCCAGACCTGAGTTTGCTTGACCTCTGCAGGTTCTTATGGTGTCTTGTTGGAAACCGGCTGCAAGAAAAGTTCTCTGTCTCGTTCCAACGTCCGTTTATGGATTTGGCTTGCGCCTCGGGCCTGGGGATTTTTGCATAGCTGACCGCGTTAGAGTTCCTTGCTATCAACAATTACTATAAGAATATAATGAAAATTACTGCGATTAAAGGGTTTTCTGATATACTTCCTGGGGAAGTGGAGCTCTGGCAGGAAGTTGAAGCCAAGGCACGGCAGGTTTTCCATGCTTACAATTTTGCCGAGATTCGGATTCCGGTATTGGAGAAGACCGAGCTTTTTAGCCGCTCCATCGGCGAGACTACGGATATCGTCGAGAAGGAGATGTACACCTTTGAGGATCGCGATAGCCGGAGCGCCGACGCGACGGAGGTCACCAGGCTCACGATCAGGCCGGAGGGGACCGCCGGGGTCGTGCGGGCTTACGTCGAAGCCGAAATGTACAAGACCGAGCCCTTGAGAAAGCTCTATTACATGGGACCGATGTTCCGGCGCGAGCGGCCGCAAAAGGGACGCATGCGCCAATTTCATCAGATCGGCGCCGAAGCCCTGGGCCGCGGTGATCCATTCATTGACGCTGAGATCTTGCTGCTGCTCAACGATTTTTTCTTGGCGCTGGGCTTGACCGAACCATCGCTGCAGATCAATTCGCTGGGCGATTCGGAGTGCCGGCCCAAATATCGCGAAACGCTGCTGACCTTTTTGAAGCAGCGCGAGGAGTCGTTATGTGAGAACTGCCGGCGGCGCATCGACCGCAATCCGTTGCGGGCTCTGGATTGCAAAGAGCCGGGATGTATCCGCGTCACGAAGGACGCGCCTTCCATACTGGAGTCGCTCTGTGTCAACTGCCAGGAGCATTTCACCACGGTACAGCGACTGCTTCGGGATACCAACGTGAAATTTATTCTCAATCCACGCATGGTCCGGGGGCTCGATTACTATTGCCGAACTACGTTTGAGTGGACCACTACGCAATTGGGCTCGCAAGGCGCCGTGGCGGCAGGCGGGCGCTACGACGGGTTGGTGCAAGCGCTGGGAGGGCCGGCGATTCCGGGGGTCGGGTTCGCGCTGGGGGTCGAGCGCCTGACGATGTTACTCAGGATGCAGCAAACTGCGGCAACTATGGGCCCGTCGTGTTACGTTGTGTGGGTCGGTGAGCAGGCGCGGGACTGGGTCTTCCCTCTGGTCCATCGGCTGCGGCAAAAAGGTTTGTCTGTCGAGATGGAAGGCGAGGTCCGGAGCTTAAAGAGCCAGATGAGACGGGCCGATAAGTTCAAAGCCGCTGCAGTCTTGATCGTCGGCGACGATGAGCTGGCAAGGGGCAAAGCGGTGTGGCGCAATATGGCGAGCAAGCAGCAGGAGGAAATCAGTTTGGACAAGGTCGAGGCTGAGTTGACAATGCGGCAGGCAGGTTGATGACCACGGAGCGAATTTTTGCCGATCAGTTGGGCGATTGGAAGCGCAGCTGTTACTGCGGCGAGCCGCGGGCAAGCGCGGTGGGCAGCGAGTTTACTCTTTTTGGCTGGGTGCGCACGCGGCGCGACCACGGCGGGGTTATTTTCGTCGATCTGCGCGACCGAAGCGGTATCTGCCAAATCGTTTTCAATCCGGAAGTGGACGCGGCGGCCCATGAAAAGGCCAAGCAACTGCGCTCCGAAGACGTGATTGCGGTGCGGGGTATCTTGTCCAAGCGATCGCCGGAAACCATCAATCCGGATCTGGCCACGGGTGAAGTGGAGTTGACGGGAAATGAGCTGCGGTTGCTCAACGCTTCCCAGGTGCCGCCGTTTACCATCGACGATGAGACCGAAGCCAATGAAAACACCCGGCTCAAATATCGCTATTTGGATCTGCGCCGGCCGCAAAGTCTGGCGCCCCTGGTGTTGCGCTATCGCATGACCAAGCTGATCCGAGATTATCTGGACGGCCTGGGGTTCGTCGACGTGGAGACCCCCGTGCTGACGAAGAGCACTCCCGAGGGGGCGCGGGACTATTTAGTTCCGAGCCGCATCTATCCGGGAAGGTTTTACGCCCTGCCGCAATCGCCCCAATTGTTCAAGCAGATTCTCATGGTGGGCGGACTGGATCGCTATTTCCAGATCGTCAAATGCTTTCGCGACGAGGATCTGCGGGCTGACCGGCAGCCTGAATTCACCCAGCTCGATCTGGAGATGTCCTTTGTGGAGCCGGAGGATGTGATGCAGGTGATCGAAGGGATGATTTGTTTGTTGTTCAAGGAGCTCAAAGGTATCGAGCTTCAGAGACCTTTCGCAAAGCTCACCTATGAAGAGGCGATGAACCGGTTCGGCTCGGACAAACCGGACATGCGCTTCGGTTTGGAGCTCAAGGATTTCACCGGCGCGCTGCGGGCCTGTCAAATGAAAGTGTTTTCTTTGGCGATTCAGAAGGGGGGTGTCGTCAAGGGACTTCGGGTGCCCCTGGGCGGAGAGTTGTCCCGGAAAGATCTTGACGACATGACGCCCTACGTGGCGACCTTCGGCGCCAAGGGGATCGCCTGGACAAGGATCACCGAGGGCGGCTGGCAGTCGCCCATCGCAAAATTTCTTTCAGACACGGAACAAAAGGAAATCGAAAGCATCGCCGGAGCGGAGAGCGGCGATGTGATTTTATTCTCCGCGGATAGTCCCAAGATCGTTCATGACGCCCTGGGGAACCTGCGACTTTACCTGGGCGAGAAATTGGGACTGATTCCGGAAAAAGAGTATGCCCTCGTTTGGGTATACAATTTTCCGCTGATGGATTTTGATCCTGACGAGAAGCGCTTCGTCGCCTTACATCATCCCTTTACCGCCCCTCTGGATGAAGACCTGCCGCTATTGGACACCGCGCCGGCCCAGGCGCGCTCCAAGGCGTACGACTTAGCCGTCAACGGCGTCGAGGCCGGCGGAGGAAGCATTCGTATCCACCAGGTCGAGCTGCAGCGAAAGATTCTCGGCTTGATGGGAATCGGCGCGGAAGAGGCAGCAGCCAAGTTCGGATTTTTTCTTGAGGCGCTAAGCTTTGGCGCGCCGCCCCACGGCGGCATCGCCTTCGGTATCGACCGGCTGGCGATGCTTTTCAGCGGGGCAAAATCGCTGCGCGATGTCATTGCATTTCCCAAAAGCCAGCGCGCCGTTTGCATGTTGACCGACGCGCCGTCACCCGTCGACCCCAAACAACTGCGCGAGGTGGGAATCAAAACTGTGGGGAATGAATGAGGCGATTATCGGGAAGCTCCCGGTGGCGTCAGCTTGAGCGACCGCCGGGCTTCTGCTACCCTATAAGGAATCCGCTATGCTGAGACTTTTCGCCGTCATTGCTTTATGTGTTTCCGCTTGCAGCACCTTCGTTCCTGTGAATCTTCAAAGCCGACGTTCGACGGATCTGGAGACGCGAAAAATCAGAAGAATCGCCGTGATTTTGCCCGATGGCATGGGCACGGAAGCAAAATCACCGGCGACCTATACCTCCAGTTCTTCTGCAGAAAAAAAACTCTCGGAAGCGGAGCTTTCAGATATGCTCGCCAGATTTGTCTACTCCGCCATGGCGACGATGCCCAATTGGCAAATTGTCTCCGAAAGTGAAGTGAGAGAGGTAACGCAAAGCATTCCTCCCGGCGGAGATGCCGCAAGACTGAGGAAAATCGGCGAAAGTGTTCACGCCGACGCGGTGGTGGTAGGCCGCATCCAGCGCTACCGTGAGAGAGTTGGCGATGAGTGGGGTGCCAAGAGCCCCGCGTCCGTCGCCTTTGTCCTCGATCTTATCGATGTTCGGCGCGGTGACGTGATTTGGTCGGCGCGTTTCGATGAAACACAAAAACCGTTGAGCGAGAATATTTTTGCGCTTGGCAATATCGGCGCGCGTGGTATCCGATGGTTAAGTGCGGAACAGCTCACTCAAGACGGTGTGAGAAAGGCCGTGGCTGATCTGCACCAGATCCTAGTGCGCGGTACGGCTGCTTCCTGAATAGCTTTGTTTAGCCCTGGGCGAAGGACTTTTCGCTGGCTAAGCGGTGACCGATTAGCGCCGGAAAGCCGGGTCAACTTCAAAGCTCTTATGGATGCGGGCACTCAGTTGTTTTCCCAACTCTTCCAGTCTCCTGAAACTTCCCCGATCCAGTAAAATGGACTGGCCACCCACGGCTACCAACCGGAGGGACGGTACGGCAAAACTTTCTGCGGCTGAAGAGCCCGCGACGGCAAAACCACTGTAGACCTGGTCGGCGCCGAGTCTGAACTTGTCGATTTCCAAATAGGGAATCGACAGCGCCGTGGTCTGGTGGAGGCTTCGTTTGGTGAGACTGATTTGTTGGGCCGAGTTAATTAATACAATCGTTCGCTTCTGGGAGAGCAGATACAGAGAAATTCCAAAAAGAATTAGATTCATTAACGGGAAGTACCACAGGGAGCCGGCGGCGCCGACGAAGCCGTTAAGATAAAGCGCATATGAAATGGGGACCGATATGAAAAGCAGCAGGAGCGCGAGGCCAAGGCAAAGAAACGCCGGGAAGCGGGGACCCTGCCAGACCAGGCGGAGCTGATCAGCGGTTTCCTCCGCGAGGTGAAAGCCGAGTCGATTGCCAATGGCCTCGAACTGGGTTGGATCTCCCTCCATTTGTCTGTGGCACGATGACAATCGCGAGACGGTTTCGGGCGAGCTAATGCTTCTGATCCTTCCGTTGCTGATAGAAATCTCTGAATCGGTAGTTTTTTAAACGAATGAGGTTCTGGTAGGAGCCGAACCGGTCCGCGGGATCCTCGATCTCGTCGAGCAAGTCCACCGGCTGATTTTCTTCCGATTCGAAAACGCGGATTTTCTGGTAGGTCGTCGAGCGTTCGGCCGGAATCCGGCCCATTTCGCGGATCAGGCTGCGAAACTGGGAAGGTTTCATGAGTTGTCCATAACCGGCTCCGGCGGCCGTCGAAATGCTTTCGTTAATCAGCGTTCCACCGAAGTCATTGGCCCCCGCCAACAGCGCAATCTGTGAAAGCTTGGGACCTTCCTTCACCCAGGAAACTTGCAGATTCGGAATCCAGTTGTTGAGTACGAGGCGGGATACGGCATACATCTTCATGACCTCGGCGCCGCTGGCGCCGGAGCGAAGTTCAGGAATACTTTTGCGATGAAACATCGGCGCTTCCTCGTAGACAAAGCTGAGCGGTACGAACTCGGTGATACCGCCGGTCCGTTTTTGGATATCGCGCAGGATATCGAGATGGACCGCTTTATGACGCGACGATTCAATATGGCCGTACATAATAGTAGAGGTGGTTGGGATGCCGAGCTCATGGGCGGTCTGGATCAGCTCAATCCACTGTGCGGTGCCGATCCTGCCCGGGGAAAGCTGGTGCCGGACCTCGTCGACAAGAATCTCTGCCGAGGTTCCCGGCAGACTGCCCACGCCAGCTTCCTTGAGGGCCGTCAAATAGTCGCGAATCGAGACACCGCTAAGGGTGGCGCCGTAGAGGACCTCTTCCGGAGAGAAGCCGTGAATGTGCAGACTCGGAAGCCGTTCTTTCAACGCCCGGCAGAGATTCACATAGTGCCAGCCGTCGATACCGGGAGCGAGACCGGCCTGAACGCAAACCTCGGTGGCGCCCAAATCATGGGCCTCTTGAGCGCGCCGAATAATTTCCTCCAGGGGCAAAAAATAGCCTTCTTCGGCGAGGTGACCGCGGCTAAAAGCGCAGAAACCGCAGGCCTTCACGCACACGTTGGTGAAGTTGATATTGCGATTGATCACAAAGGTAACGACATCGCCCACGGTCTTGGCACGGAGATAATCCGCGGCGGCCGTCAACGCCAGCAGGTCTGGACCCTCGGCATCGAAGAGACGGGCAGCCTCATCGACTGTAATGTCTGCGCCGGCCAGAGCGCGATCGATTATTTGACCCGCCATCGGGCTGACCGTTGATAGCAATCTTTCCAGCGCGGTTTGCAAATGAGGCAAACTCATGGGGCGACTCTAGCCTTTCATAGTAGTAAAGACAATGATCGCGGACTCCCGTGGCTCTAGTTTTTCAGCCAATAGCGGGCGAATTCGGGGAGAAAAGCGAGGGTGGAAAGATCGCGCATGCGATCGAGGTAAACTTTTCCGTTGAGGTGATCCCATTCGTGCTGAATGACGCGAGCGTGAAAATCGCTGGCGACAAATTGCAGCTCCTTGCCGTTGCGATCCCAGGCTTGTATTCGAACGCTTTTGTATCGCGGCACCCTGCCGCGGATATCGGGAATGCTCAGGCAGCCTTCCCAGTCTTCTTCGATTTCTTCCGTTACCGGCACCACCGTTGGGTTGATCAGAACGGTCAACGGAACGCTAGGCTTGTCCGGATAACGCGGATTCGCGTCTACTTGGAGCACGGCAACCTGCTTCGATTCGTGCACCTGATCGGCCGCCAGTCCGACGCCATCATACTCCTTCATGGTCTCAATCATGTCATCGATGAACTTTTGAAAATCCGCCGATTGGATCTCCCGGAGCGAGAGCGGCGACGTCATTTTGCGCAACACCGGGTGTCCGAGACGGGCGACTTTTAGAATCGACATCAAATTTTCATAGCATACGGAGAGCAGGCGTTGAAGAGAGTTGCGGCAGAATCCTTGTCATTCCCGGGACACTATGTTGACAACGAAGACCTAAAGGGTCTATATTAATTTTGGTCCGATGAAACGCTCCAAGACGAGAACCGAACGAAGTTCGTTGATGAACGTCGGCCGGCGGGTGGATTACGCAGTCCGGGCCCTGGCTTTTCTTGCCGGGCAGCCGGAAGGAAAGATCGTCAGCCGCGCGGACATTGAGAAAAGCCAGGATATTCCGTCGTTTTACTTATCCAAAATCATGAAAGATTTGGTGGCTGGGGGCTTGGTGCAATCGCATATCGGTTCTAAGGGTGGGTTCACGTTGGCTAAGCTTGCGACGAGTATCAGCATTAAGGATGTTTATGAATCCGTGGAACGCCCTCTCGTGCTCATGGACTGTCTGCAGCGGGGGGCCGAATATTGTTCCTACTGTTCGGTTTGTACGCAAAAATCGATTTGGGAAGAAGCCCAGAAGGTGCTCGCTGGATTTCTCGAAAAAATCGCGATCAGTGATATCGCCGATCGGCAGGGGCTGAAGGAGCGACTAATCGGCGGTCCGATGCAACCGGCAGTTTGAAGAGACCGCTTTAGGATATCGAATGCTGGAAATCAAAAATTTACAGGCTCAGGTCGGGGACAATGAAATTTTGCGTGGCATCAATCTGCGGGTCGGTGCCGGAGAAGTTCACGCCATCATGGGGCCCAACGGTTCGGGCAAAAGTACGTTAGCCCACGTGCTAGCCGGACGGGAGAATGTCCAGGTGACCGCCGGAGAAGTCACTTACGCCGGCAGCGATCTTTTGGCCATGACCCCGGAAGTGCGGGCAAGGGAGGGAATTTTTCTGGCGTTTCAGTATCCTGTCGAAATTCCCGGGATCAGTACGACCTATTTTTTGAAGGCTGCCGTCAACGCCGTGCGCAAGCATCGTGGACTCGAAGAGCTGGATGCCATGGAGTTTTTGGCACTCATAAAGGACAAGATGAAGTTGGTGGAGATGGATCAGAGTCTCCTCAACCGGCCGCTTAACGAAGGTTTTTCCGGCGGTGAAAAGAAACGCAACGAAATTTTACAGATGGCGGTGCTGGATCCGAAACTGGCAATTTTGGACGAGACCGACTCCGGCCTCGATATCGACGCCCTGCGGATCGTCGCCGGCGGCGTCAACGCGCTGCGGCGTCCGGATCGGGCCATGATTGTGATTACGCATTATCAGCGCCTGCTCGACTACATCGTCCCCGATTTTATCCACGTTCTGCATCAAGGGCGAATTATCAAGTCGGGGACGAAGGAGCTGGCACTGGAGCTCGAGATCAAAGGCTACGACTGGATCAAGAGCGAAGCGGGCGCACTCCCGTAGAGAGACCGGCAAAAGCTTCGATTATATGCAGCAACCTCAAAGTATGGAGCCGTATTTTTCTGCTTTCAAGAACTATCAGAAGAACGGCGGTGGCAGCGGACCCACGTGGCTGAAAGACCTCCGGGAATCCGCCATCGCTAGTTTCGGGAAGTTGGGGTTTCCGACCGTTCGCAACGAGGATTGGAAATATACCAACGTCGAGCCGATTGTGTCGACGGCTTTCGAACGGCGTGAACAGAAGACAACCAGCTCCGGAGCGGTGACAGTGGAGGAGATCTCGGCGCTGTCGTTTGCCGATCCAGCGCCTAGTCGTCTGGTGTTTCTGGACGGTGTTTATGCTTCAAAGTTATCTGAGGTGCGCGGGCTGCCCCGGGGGGTACGGGTAGAAAGTCTCGCCGAGGCTTTGCGGGGCGACGATGAGCTGCTGCATTCTCACTTATCTCGATATGTTCGTTATCAGCAGCAGTCCTTCGTGGCCCTCAATACCGCTTTTGTCGAAGACGGCGCGTTAGTGTTTATTCCCAGAGGCGCGGTGGTGGAAGAGCCTATTTATCTGATCTTCGTTTCCACCGGCGACGATCGCCCCGTGGTGTTTCACCCGCGCAATCTCATCGTCTTGGATGAAGGCGGTCAAGCCCGGATCGTCGAGAGTCATGTTGGCAAAGGCAGCGGCGCTTATTTTGCCAACTCGGTGACGGAAATCGTCGGCGGCGTAGGGGCCTCCATCGAACATTACCTTTTACAGCGAGAGGGCAGCGGCGGATTCCACGTCGGCGCCCTGGAAGCGCACTTGAGTGCTCAATGCAATCTATCCGCGCATTCCATCGCGCTCGCCGGTTCTTTGATTCGTAATGACCTGCACGTGTTGCTCAACGGGGAAGGCGCGGAGTGCAATCTCAACGGACTCTATCTGGTGGATGGCAAGCGGCACGTGGATAACCATACCGAAATCGAGCATTGCAGCCCGCGGGCGAAGAGCCAAGAGCTCTATAAGGGAATCTTGAGCGATAGCGCCCGAGGGGTCTTCAATGGCAAAATATTGGTTCATAAGGACGCCCAGAAGAGCGATGCCCGCCAAACCAACAAGAATCTGGTGCTCTCTAAAGACGCGGTGATCAATACCAAACCCCAGTTGGAAATTTATGCGGACGACGTGAAGTGCAGCCATGGGTCCACCGTGGGACAGTTGGACCGCGATGCGCTGTTCTATTTGCAATCCCGGGGGATCGGTTGGGGAGAGGCCCAAAGCCTATTGAGTTATGCTTTTGCCAGCGATGTTACCAGCAGAATCAAGATCGCGGCCATGCGATCCCGACTGGACGATTATTTAATGATGAAATTTAGCAGCCAGCAAGACGCAATTCAGTCATGAAAGTTGCTCATGAAATTATCACGCCGCCGCCGTCGGCGGCAGTGTGGGACGTCAACCAGATCCGCCGGGATTTTCCCATTCTCAAGCAGAAAGTCCATGGCAAGCCGCTGGTGTACCTCGACAACGGCGCCACCAGTCAAAAACCCCAGATCGTTATCGATACCTTGAGCCGCTACTACGCCGCGGAGAATTCCAATATTCACCGGGGGGTTCATTGCCTCAGCGAGCGGGCTACCGAAGCTTATGAAGGCGCGCGCCGCACCCTCCAGCGCTTCATCAATGCCGGCAGCGAGCAGGAAGTTATTTTCGTTCGTGGCACCACAGAGGCGATCAACCTGGTGGCGCAAAGCTATGGCAGAAAGTTTCTTAAGCAGGGAGACGAGATTATTGTCTCCGCCATGGAGCATCACTCGAACATTGTTCCTTGGCAGATGCTTTGCGAACAGGTCGGTGCGCGGCTTCGTGTGATTCCCATCAATCACGACGGCGAGTTGGTCCTCGATGAATATCGGCGCCTGCTTAACGAAAAAACCAAGTTCGTATCCGTGACCCACGTTTCCAACGCCCTCGGAAGCATCGTGCCGGTCAAGGACATTGTCCGGTCGGCCCATGAGCGCAACGTGCCGGTGTTCGTAGACGGAGCGCAGGCGGCGCCGCACCTCAAAGTCGACGTGCAGGACCTCGGTTGTGACTTCTATGCCTTTTCCGGGCACAAAGTGTTCGGTCCGACGGGTGTCGGAATCCTCTACGGACGAGCGGATCTGCTGGAGGCCATGCCGCCTTATCAGGGAGGGGGCGACATGATCAGTTTGGTTACTTTTGAAAAAACTCATTACAATGTGCTGCCTTATAAGTTTGAAGCTGGAACCCCTCATATCGCCGGCGGGATCGGCTTGGCGGCGGCGATCGATTATCTGAGCGGATTGGATTGGACACAGATCGGTGCTCATGAACGTGACCTGCTCGCCTACGGGACATCGGCGTTGTCCAGTATCGAAGGGCTCAGAATCATCGGCACGGCAAAAGAAAAAGCCGGTGTTATTTCCTTCGTGTTTGATCATATTCATGCCCACGACGTGGGTACGATCCTAGATCAAGAAGGGGTGGCGGTTCGCGCCGGTCATCATTGCGCGATGCCGGTCATGCAGCGTTTTGGCGTGCCCGCAACCACACGGGCGTCCTTTGCATTGTATAATACCCGCGAGGAAATCGATGTTCTGATCAGGGGGATCGATCGCGCGTTGAAGGTGTTTAAGTAACCATGGCGGAACTGGACGAGCTGTACCAAGAGGTCATCCTTGACCACAACAAGAGCCCGCGCAACTATCGGACCATGGCAAATGCCAACCGAAAAGCGCAAGGCTACAACCCGCTTTGCGGTGACCAAGTGGCCGTTTACCTGCATCTCGACGAAGGCGTCATCAAAGATATCAGTTTTCAAGGCTCCGGTTGCGCCATTTCCAAGGCGTCGGCGTCGCTGATGACCGCGGAGCTAAAGGGCAAGACCGAAACGGAAGCCAAAGCGCTATTTGAAAACGTTCATAGAATGCTTACGGGTGAACCCCAAGAGAATGGACGGGATGGCGCGCAAGGCGTCGGCAAGCTGGCGATTCTCTCGGGGGTATGTAAGTTTCCCGCGCGGGTGAAGTGTGCAAGCCTCGCTTGGCACACGGTGAATTCGGCGCTGAAAGGCGAAGCCGATGTGGCTTCCACTGAATAACTCTAACGATTCACGAAAGGGGGTTGGGTGATGAGCCGCGAAAAGTCGATTGTGGTCAAACGCGATTGCGCCGCTGTCATGATTCCGAGCGGTGAGGCCATAACCCTCGCCGTGGGCAGCTCGGTTTGGCTGACTCAATCGCTGGGCGACACCTTTACGGTGATGACGGACCGTGGCACCATGGCGCGCATCGACGGCGCCGATGGCGACGCCATCGGCATGACGCCAGTCGCCGAGAGCACGCAGGTTGCGTCCGCCGGGGATAGCCATGAAGACATAGAGAAGCGGGTATGGGATCAGCTGAGATCCTGCTTCGACCCGGAGATCCCGGTGAATATAGTTGATTTGGGTTTGATCTATCATTGTGCTGTCGCACCGCTGGCGGGAGGCGGTTATAAAGCGGTTGTGCGGTTTACCTTGACCGCTCAAGGCTGCGGCATGGGGCAGTTTCTGAAAGCCGATATTCAAAAAAAGTTGGCGAGCGTTTCAGGCTTGCAGGACGTTGAAGTCGAGCTGGTTTGGGATCCCCCGTGGAATCAAAGGATGATTTCGGATGAGGCTAAACAGCAATTGGGCATCTCCTGACGAATCGGTGCAGGGCAAAAGAAAGGCCGTGATGGTGAATTCAATCAATAATCTGGTCATGGAATCTGAGGTTTTGGACGCGTTGCGCACTTGCTACGACCCCGAAATACCGGTGAACGTCTACGAATTGGGGCTGGTGTACGAAGTGACGGTTGATGACGCCGGTGCGGTAGCCATCAAGATGACACTGACCTCGCCGCACTGCCCGGCAGTACAGTCCCTGCCGGCGGAGATAGAAAGTAAAGTGAAGGCGATTGCAGGCGTTGCCGATGTGAAGATCGACCTCGTATGGGATCCTCCGTGGGACCCCAGTAGGATGTCTGAGGCGGCCAGGCTTCAACTCGGCATGATGTAGCATCATGCTCGGGCTGTATTCCTCCTTACAGATCAAGAATTCCCTATGACCCAGAGTCTTTTCGAACAACTTGGAGGCGAGCGAGAGCTGAGAGTCATTATTGATACCTTTATTGACAAAGTCTTTGCTGATCGAATGATCGGCTTTTTCTTTCGCAATGCGGATCGACAGCGTATCAAGAATATGGAATATCAATTGGCGGCCCAGTTCCTTGGGGCTCCGGTGGAGTATCAAGGTCGTCCCCTGGACCAAGTCCACCTAAAACATCCGATCATGGGTGGTCATTTCGTCCGGCGCCGCCAAATTCTAAAGGAGACGTTGGACCTTTATCGCGTCCCCGAAGCGGTCAAAGAGGCTTGGTTGGCGCACACGGATGCGTTGAGGCCGCTGATTACGCCTGAAAAGGGCTCGGATTGCGACCCGATTGCCGCGCGTCAAAGAGTCGAGACCGGTTAAGTTCGTGTCGGAAAGACTGGTCCAGGGTTTGTGACCTCGGATAGAATTGTGTTATTAATTAGTACTACGCCGAAGGTTGTCATCAAGGATTTGTTTGCGTGAAATTAGCAGACCTTTACGCCCGGCCCGAGTTGACCCTGTCGGTTGAATTCTTTCCTCCAAAGACGGACAAAGGCGCGGAATCCCTCTTTAAAGAAATTGAAACCATCAAGAGGCTGAATCCTGCCTTTTGCTCTGTTACGTATGGAGCTGGCGGAAGCACGCGCGAAACAACCGTCGAACTGGTCGATCGAATTCACCGGGAGTGTCAGTTGGAGGTCATGTGCCACCTGACTGTCGTCGGCCAATCCAAGGACGAGGCCAGAGCCATACTCAGGAAGCTGAAAGAAAAAGGAATCGAGAATATGATCGCCCTCGGGGGCGATCCGCCCCAGGGGATGGTCGACTGGAAGCCTCATCCGCACGGTTTTCACCATGCGGCGGAGCTCGTACGCGAAGCGGTAGTGTTTGGCGGTTTCTCGATTGCCGTGGCTGGTTTTCCCGAGGTTCATCCGAGGGCTGAGAGCCGGGCATCCGATCTCAGATACCTGAAGGAGAAAGTCGACGCCGGTGCCGTAGCGATTATTACCCAGCTCTTTTTCAACAATGACGACTACTATCGCTATGTCGAGGATGTAAGACAAATGGGGGTGCTTGTGCCGATCGTGCCGGGGGTTTTGCCGATTCTTTCCGCGTCACAGATTCGTCGTTTCACGGCCCTCTGCTGTGCGAAGATCCCGGCGCAACTGGAGCGGGAGTTGATCAAGGTGGAAAGCGACGATGAGGCCGCGATTCAATTAGGGATCGACTATGCATCACGGCAGTGCGAAGAATTAATCAAGTTCGGTGTTCCGGGACTGCATTTTTATTCTCTCAACAAATCCCACTCCCTCCAGGTTATTTGTAAAAATCTCAATCTGTAAATTTTTCGCTTCAACGCCGTAGACTGGTAGAGTACAAGGCACGATGTCCAAGGTAGAGCATAGCCCGCTAGAAGAAGCCAGCGAGCAAGTCGAAGTGCGACGGCAAAAACTTACCAAGCTCAAAGAAGCTGGCCACCCGCTGTATCCTAACGATTTTAACCCGACGGGTACGACGGCCGAGGTTCTGGCGGAATTCGGCGATTTGAGTGCCGCGGAACTGACCGCGGTGTCGAAGTCACCAAGGTTGGCCGGGCGGATCATGGGCGTCCGCAGAATGGGCAAGGCTTCTTTCTTTCACATTCAAGATCGCGGCGGGCGCCTTCAGGTGTACGCGCGAAAAGACCGACTGGGAGAGTCGGGCTACGCGTTGTTCCAAACGATGGATGTGGGGGACATCGTCGGCGTATGGGGTCATCTGTTTCGCACCAAGACCGGAGAGTTGACGATGGAAGCCGAGGGGATACGCCTGCTGACTAAATGTCTGCGGCCTCTGCCGGAAAAGTGGCACGGCCTTGCGGATGTCGAGGCGCGCTATCGCCAACGCTATGTTGACCTGATGGTCAACCCCGAAGTCCGAAGTATTTTCGAGAAACGTTCTCGTATCGTGCGGCTAATGCGCCGCTTCTTCGAGGAACGGGGGTTTCTCGAAGTGGAAACACCGATGATGCAGGCGATTCCCGGCGGAGCAGAGGCGCGGCCTTTTGTGACGCATCACAACACCTTGAACACGGAGCTGTATCTTCGCGTTGCGCCGGAGCTTTTTTTGAAGCGCCTCTTGGTGGGAGGATTCGAAAGAGTGTTCGAGCTGAATCGGAACTTTCGCAACGAAGGCATCTCGGTGCGCCACAACCCGGAATTCACGATGTTGGAGTTCTATCAGGCCTATGCCACCTATGAGGATCTGATCCGGCTTACGGAAGAGCTTTTTGTTGCGATTGCCGAGGACATCAGCGGGTCTCTGCAGATTCCCTATGGGGAACATCTCATCGATTTGAAAACGCCGTGGCAACGGCTCACCCTCAAGGAGGCCGTGGTGAAATATGGCGGTGCAAACGAGCAAGAAATCAGTACGCAGGAAGGACTGCAGGGCTTCGCCAAAGGGCAAGGATTGCCCGTGGATCTCCATGTGCCTTATGGCAACCTCCTGGTGGAGGTTTTCGAACAGGTTGCGGAGTCCCGATTGATCCAGCCCACCTTCATGACCGGTTATCCCGTGGAGGTGTCACCGCTGGCGAGAAAAAATGACTTGAACTCCGCCTTGGTGGACCGCTTTGAGCTCTACATCGGGGGACGAGAGTTGGCCAATGCTTTCTCAGAGCTGAATGATCCGGCGGATCAGCGGCAGCGCTTCCTTAGACAGATGGAAACAAGAAATGCCGGTGACGATAGCGCCAACGCCATCGACGAAGATTATGTGCGGGCGCTCGAATATGGCATGCCTCCTGCGGCCGGGGAAGGGATCGGTATCGATCGGCTGGTGATGTTTTTTACCGACTCGCCCTCGATCCGAGACGTTATTCTTTTTCCGCTGCTCCGTCCGCAGCGCTGAAGCTGCAGCGGCAACCCTGTTTCATGCGATACGAGTTCTTTATCGGTCTTAGATATCTGCGGGCGCGCCGCCGGGAAACGTTTATATCACTGATTACCGTCATCTCAGTACTGGGCGTTATGATTGGCGTGATGACCTTGAATGTAGTGATGGCGGTGATGACGGGCTTTGAGGAAACGCTGCGTGACCGTTTGTTGGGAATTAACGCCCATATAGCTCTGGTCAAGTCCGGTGATCAACTCAGGGACTATGAGAAACTTACTGCGCAGGTGCAGCAGGAGAAGGGTGTGGTGGCCGCCTCGCCGTCCATTTATGGGCAGGTCATGCTGACTTCCGGTCCACGGGTCGCCGGGGTGGTCGTCCGGGGCGTTGATCCCGACCGGGTCAATCGAGTCGTCGATATCGAGCGCTACATCAAAGAAGGCAGTCTGCAGCGCCTTAAGGAGCCGCAACCGATCCAAGTCGAGGGTCGAACGGTTCTTCTTCCCGGGGTCATCGTAGGGATCCGGCTGGCAAACCAGTTAGGAGTTTTTGCCGGCAGTCCCATCCAGGTTGTTTCCCCCCTCGGTAGCCCGACGGCCATCGGTGTCATTCCAAAAGTCCGCCGGTTTGTTGTGGTGGGTATTTTTGATTCGGGTATGAGTGAAATTGACTCGACGTTGGTCTACATGAATTTGCGCGATGCACAAAAATTCTTCGAGCTGAACGATGCGGTCACCAATATTGAAATAAGGGTGCAGGACGTGTACCACGCCCGGGACGTCGCGCAAAACATTCAGCGGCGACTCGGCTTTCCTTATCTGACGGAAGACTGGTCGCGTCTTTGGCCCAATCTGTTTTCCGCTTTGAAATTGGAGAAAACTGTTTACTTCTTGGTTTTGCTTTTGATGGTGCTGATCGGAGCGTTCAATATCATCTCGACCCTGACGATGGTTGTCATGGAAAAGCGAAAGGATATTGCCGTTCTCCAGTCCATGGGCGCGACCCGGGATAGTATTCGAAAGATATTTTTGATCAAAGGCTGCGTGATTGGGGTGGTGGGGACCTTTCTCGGTGTATTTTTGGGATTGGCGATTTGTTTCTTGATTCAGCAGTATCGATTCATCGAGCTGCCAAAGGATGTTTTTCTGATCTCCACCGTGCCGGTTAGAATCTATTTAAGCAATTTCCTGCTGGTGGCTTTTGCTTCGCTGTTTGTCTGCCTTCTCGCCAGCATCTATCCGGCGCGCCAAGCGGCAAAATTAGACCCGGTTGAAATCATCCGCTATGAGTAACTTGCTCTCGGTAAGGAATTTAAGTAAATCCTTTGTCGAGGGCGGTGAGGAAATTCACGTGTTGCGGGGATTGGACTTGGAGTTGGCTACCGGCGAACGTCTGGCCGTCATCGGAGAGTCCGGGGTCGGTAAGAGCACCTTGCTGCACATCCTCGGGACGCTCGATCGCCCAACGGCGGGCCAAATTCTGTATCAAGGCAAAGAGATTCCCCTGGATGACGAGGCCGAATTGTCCCATTTTCGCAACCGGGAGATCGGGTTTGTCTTTCAGTTCCATTATCTGTTGCCGGACTTCACGGCGTTAGAAAACGTTATGTTCCCAGTGCTGATTCAGGGAATAGCTGCGCAATGCGCCAGGGAGGAAGCGGAACAACTGCTCGATAGGGTGGGGCTAAAGGATCGCATGCATCACCGGCCGGGCAAATTGTCCGGTGGCGAGCAGCAGCGGGTCGCCGTAGCGCGAGCAGTAATCCTGCAACCCAAACTGATTCTGGCTGACGAGCCCACCGGTTCATTGGATCTAAGAATCGGCGAGGAAGTCCAGGATCTCCTGTTTCGATTGAATAAAGAAAAAAATATAGCTTTGATTGTCGCTACTCATAATCGGGAATTCGCGGAAAAGATCGGTCGCCGGGTAGAGCTGAAGAGCGGCCGGCTGGTTCCGGAGTCAGCTTCGACGCGAGAATTTGCTTTACAAAAGTAGGTGAATTTGTTACAAAAAGAGGCCTTCGGCATCCAGATGGTTGTTTCAATGTCATGAAAACCCGATCAGGATTCTGTCGAATTCCATTTTTGATTTTTATTCCCATAGTCCTTGCGTTTGCTCTCCTTATCTTTTGCCGTCCCGGTAGCGCCCAGGAAAAGGTTACCTTAAAGGAGGTCAAGATCGCCGGCAACCTGAGAGTCGAGGAGGATGGGATTCGCTTGCATATCAAGAACCGTCCCGGAGCTCTGTTTAATCAGGCCGTCGTCGAGCAGGACGTCAAGGCGATCTACCGGATGGGCTTCTTCGATGATGTTCAAGCGGAGCTCTCGCCCCAGGCCGTATTAACCTATACGGTTAAGGAAAAACCCTACGTTCGGGAAATCAAAATAGAGGGAAATTCTCAGCTTTCTCGCGACAAGATAGAGACGGCCCTGGGGGTAACCCCGAGAACAATTCTTGACCGCGGACGCGTAGCGGAGGGCGTAGACAAAGTTAGAAAACTTTATAACGAGCAAGGATACGTCAACGCTAAAATAGATTACGCGCTTTCGGTTGAGTCCAGCAATCAAGCGGTGGTGGTCCTGGATATTATTGAAGGGACGCGGCTTTTGATCAAAAAGGTTTCCTTTGAGGGCAATCGGAGCTTCAGCGAAGGGGAACTCAAGGGGTTGATGGCGACTAAGGAGGAGTGGATTTTCTCCTTTGTGACGAATCGTGGAGTCTTGGACCGTGATATCCTGACTAATGATCTCGCGATCTTATCAAACCACTATTACGATCATGGCTATATCGACCACAAAATCGATGAGCCGATCATCCTGAGGGATAGAGACGGACTTGAAGTGGTCATTCGCGTCGATGAGGGGCAGCAGTATCGAGTGGGCAAGGTCGAGATCGGCGGTGATCTCATTCAGGACGGCCCGCAGATGTTAAAACAAGTCAAGCTGACAAGCGGGCAGATTTTTAGGGGAAGCCGTCTCCGCGACGATATTGCGACCATAACGGATATGTATTCCAATAGGGGCTTTGCCTTTGTGCAGGTGGAACCTGTCACGAAAGTCAATGCGCCGGAGAAACGGGTGGACGTAGCGTTGGTTATCACCAGAGGGCCGCCGGTGTATTTCAACCGCGTCTTGGTTGCAGGCAACACCAAGACTCGCGACAAAGTGGTTCGTCGAGAGATCGAAGCGACGGAGCAGGAACTTTATTCTGGCAGCAAGATTACCCAGAGCCGTAACGCCCTTCAACGGACGGGATACTTCGAGGATGTTCAATTGACGACGAAGAAAACCGCCCAGCCGGATACGGTTGACTTGCTGGTGGACGTTAGGGAAGGTCCCACCGGAACCTTCAGCATCGGCGCCGGGTATAGCGGCGGCAACGGGTTCGTGTTTAACGCCGGCATTGCAGAAAGAAATCTCTTCGGGCGTGGGCAAAGTATCAATGGGAACTTTGCTATCGGTTCCAAGCAACAGGATTTCGTCGTCAGCTATAACGAGCCCTATTTCAATGATTCCAAAGTTGCCTTGGGACTCACGGCCTTTAATACGGAACAGGACTATCCTGATTTTGATGAGAGAAAACTCGGCATGGCGGTGACCACCAGTTATCCGCTAAAAAACCTTAGCTTCCCGTTTTGGCGGGACCGCAAGACCGAAGCATCAAAAGGGAGCGACGCATTGAATGGCGACGCGCCCCTAACGATGTGGGATTATGTGCGCGTTACGATGGCCTATGAGTTTACCAAAGATAAGATAAGCAACATTGAATCCGGAGCCCCGGCTTCGATACTAGATGCCGAAGGAACGTCGCTGACGAGTGCCGTGATTCCGGGCTTCACCTATGACAGTCGCGATCATTTTTTCAATCCGACTGAAGGAATGAGATCGCTTTTTGCGGTTAAGATTGCGGGATTGGGAGGCGAGAGCCGCTTCGTAAAAACCGACCTCGGCGCCCGCTGGTATTATCCGCTGTTGAAAGATCCGAACTGGGGCGGCTCCTATGTCTTGGCCTTGGGTGGGGCTTTAGGTTGGGGGGTCGGCTACGCAAAGCCGAGCAACGGTGGCCACGATCTGCCTCTCTTCGAGCGCTATTTCCCCGGCGGAATCAACTCGGTGCGCGGTTATGCGGATAGGAGCCTAGGTCCGAAGGAAGATGGCGACGTTGTCGGTGGTGACAAGCAGGCTATTGTGAACGTCGAAGTTCTATTTCCAATCGCGGAGCAGTTCGGGCTCCGCGGCCTCGCGTTTTTTGACATAGGTCAAGCTTTTTCATCGGTTCAGAATATAAGTTGGGGTGAGTTCCGCAGGTCCGCCGGGTTCGGCGCGCGTTGGATGTCTCCTTTTGGCCCGCTGCGAGTGGAACTGGGATTCCCGCTCAACAAGAAACCAGGCGATGATACTTCAGTGCTTGGTTTTTCGGCAGGCAATCTACCCTAGCACGGCTTGCGTTCCCGTTATTTCATCCCCCAATCGTGAAAATTCGGAGGTCCAAGTGAGATATTTCCTAGTCGTTATCTGTTTATTTCTTTCCGCCGGGATCGGCTGGTCCCAAGAGAGGGTCAAGATCGGCTTCATCGACGTCCAACGTGCAATCACCGAGTCGCAAGCAGGAAAACGTGCCAAGGAAAGGTTCCAGGCGCAGGTCAAGAAAGCCGAGGGCGAGCTGCTGAGGGAGAAACAAGAACTAGAGCGGTTGAAAGCCGATCTCGACAAGAAGGGCCCTTTGCTCAAGGACGAAGAAAAACGCAATCTCGAAGCGGACCTACAGAGGCGCTATGTTAATTATCAGCGAGGTATGCAGGATCAACAGCAGGAACTGCGGCAAAGAGAGGGGGAGATGACCGGCGATATACTCAAAGAATTGGAAAAAATAGTCAACGAGATCGGCAAGGCGGAAAAGTTTACTTTAATTTTGGAGCGCTCGCAGATCCTCTACAGCGATCAAGGCATTGACATCACGAATCGTGTCATCGAGGCGTTTAACAAAAGCAAGTCCAAGTGACGGCTGCAGCAAAGACTTTAGGGGAACTGGCCGGTTATGTTGGGGGAGCGGTCATTGGCGATGATCGGATCGCGATTTGGAAAGTTGCATCCATCGAAGAAGCTGGGCCCGGTGATATTACTTTTCTTGCCAACCCGCGTTATCAACGTTTCTTGGCATCTTCCGGGGCCAGCGCGGTTATCGTCGGCCCCGGAGTCATTTCGGATATGCCTTCGCGGCAGGGGTTCGGCTATCTGGAAACTGCCGACCCCTATGTAGCTTTCGCCAAAATTTTGCAATTGTTTAGCCCGGCATCGAGTTACCCTGAGCAGGTTAGCCCGCAGGCCTATATCGACCCTACGGCCGATTTGAAAGCGGGCATCACAATTTTGCCGCACGTCTTTGTGGGCGGCGGAGTTCACGTCGGTGCGAGGACCGTTCTTTATCCGGGTGTCTTTCTGGGGGAGCGGGTTTGGGTTGGCGAGGATTGTGTGCTCCATCCGAACGTTGTCGTTCGTGATGGTTGTCGGATCGGCAACCGTGTGGTGTTGCATGCCGGCGTTGTTATCGGGAGCGATGGTTTTGGCTACGCGGGGGAGGATGACCAGCGGGTCAAAATACCTCAAGTGGGTATCGTGGAACTGGAGGACGATGTGGAGATAGGTGCCAACACGACCGTCGACCGCGCGACTCTTGGACGGACTCTCATTGGTAGAGGCGTTAAAATCGACAACCTGGTTCAGATCGCGCATAATGTAGTTGTTGGGGAGAATTCAGTTATCGCGGCACAGGCCGGCGTCGCGGGAAGCACTCGAATCGGTAAAGACGTCATGCTGGGCGGACGTGTGGGCATCATCAATCATCTGTCCATCGGGGACGGCGCCCGAATCGGACCGGGATCGGGTATTCTTCGGTCCGTTCCCCCCGGAGTGATGCGTTCAAGCGGGTTGGACGCCGCACCCCATCGAGACTGGCTGAAGGTCATCACGTTGTTGCCGCAATTGGCAAGATTGTGGACGACTGTGCGGCATTTGGAGAAGAAGGTGTCAGAGCTGGTTAAGTCAAGCAACGAGAAATCGTGAGCCCATGCTGGATATTAAAGAGATTCTTAAATATATCCCTCACCGCTATCCTTTTTTACTTGTGGATCGCATCATCGAAATCCAGGGAGCAGAGAAAATCGTCGGGATCAAGAATGTTTCTTTTAATGAGCCTTTCTTTCAGGGGCATTTTCCCTCCCGCCCGGTCATGCCGGGAGTCCTTATCTGCGAGGCCATGGCGCAAGTCGGGGCAATCTTCGCGCACAATGCGCGCGGGGGGATGGACAGCGGTCGGGTCTTTGTTCTAACCGGGCTGGAACGTGTCAGATTTAAACGGCCGGTGGAACCGGGTGATCAACTGCGGCTGGAATTGTCCTGTTTGAAACGCCGCGGCACGTTCTGGAAGATGCAAGGAATCGCTACCGTCGATGGCAAAGTTGTGGCGCAAGCCGAAATTTCCGCCATGGAAATAGACATGCTTTAGTCTTGTCTGTGAAGTGGAGATTCCATCTATGACACGGATTCACGAGACCGCCGTGGTTGACCGGGGTGCGGAGATCGACTCCGACGTTGAGATCGGGCCCTATGCAATCGTCGGTCCCTACGTAAGAATCGGCAAGGGATCGCGCATAAAGTCTCACGTCGTGATCGAAGGGCGGACCCAGCTGGGTGAAGGTAACGTCATATTTCAGTTCGCGACTGTGGGTTCCGTACCCCAAGATTTAAAATACAAGGGCGAGCCCAGCGAGCTCATCATCGGCAATCTCAATACGATTCGAGAGTTCGTTTCCATCAACCCTGGAACGACGGGCGGCGGCATGATAACGCGGGTCGGAGATGGCAACCTGTTGATGATGCATTGTCACATCGCCCATGACTGCATTCTGGGCAGTCACAATATCATTGCCAACGGTGCAACGTTGGGTGGACACGTCGTGATCGAAGACTATGTAATCGTCGGCGGGCTGGTCGGGATCCACCAGTTCACGAGAATCGGCCGGGGTGCTATCTTGGGTGCGGGCTCCATGGTATCGAAGGACGTTCCACCTTACTGCAATGCGACGGGTGATCGCGCCAGGCTGCATGGGCTCAATCTCGAGGGCCTCAAGCGGCGAGGGTTTGGCAAAGCAAAAGTTGAGATGCTCCGGAAGGCCTATCGAGTCATGTTCCGATCAAAGTTGAAGACCAAGGATGCGATCCTGAAGGTTCGCCAGGAATTGTCCAACTGTGCCGAGGCGGAGCAGTTGGTTTCCTTCGTCGAGAATTCTCAACGAGGCATTTGCCGTTAACGGGTTTTGGTTTCTGCAGGTCGCACCCTGGAATTTCGAATCCGCTCCAACCCGACAGTGAGAAAACTAGGACTGATAGCAGGAAACGGTAAGTTCCCGCTCATTTTCGCGGAACAGGCAAGAATCGAGGGCTATCGCTTGGTCGCAGTTGCGCATCGGGGAGAAACTCTCAAGGAGATCGAGGCTCTCATCGAGGATGTGACGTGGATTTACGTTGGCCAGCTAGGAAAAATCATCCGGACATTTCTCCGCGCCGGAGTTAGCGAGGCGGTCATGGCGGGCGGGATTCAGAAGGTCAAGTTCCTGGAGAATTTTCGCCCTGACCTACGGGGGGCGAGGTTTTTGGCCAGGATGAAGAGCAAAGACGACGATGCGTTGCTGCGAGGCGTGGCCGAAGAGTTGGAAAGCGCGGGCATTAAGGTTTTGGAGTCGACCCTTTGCTTGTCTCAGATTGTTGCTTCGGAAGGAGTCTTGACCAGACGATCGCCGACGGCGGCGGAATGGGCGGATGTCTGGTTTGGGTTTCGAGTTGCCAAGGAAGTGGGTCGTCTGGGTATTGGCCAAACCATAATTGTGAAGAAGCAGATTGTCCTTGCCGTGGAGGCCTTGGAAGGAACGGATGCAGCTATCGAGCGCGGCGGTAAACTGGCAAAGTCGGGGTTTGTTGCGGTCAAAGTCAGCAAGCCGAAGCAGGATCTTCGGTTCGACGTACCGGCTGTCGGTGTCGATACTATCGAACGGCTCCACGAGACGCGTGGAACGGTGCTGGCGGTGGAGGCGGGCCGGACGATTCTTCTGGAGAAGGAGATCCTGCTCAAGGAGGCCGACCATTTCGGCATTTCAGTGGTGGCGCTTCGCGGCGAATAGGTGCACCGAGTGATGGATCAGTCAAGAGTGACCGCCGCTGTGGTTGGTGTAGGCTATTGGGGGAAATTCCACGCGGAGAAGTACGCGGAGTCGCAGAAAGCGACCCTGGTGGCCGTGGTCGATATCGACAAAGAACGGGCAGAATCCATTGCGAACCGGCTGGGAGTGACGGCGCTTTCGGATTACAGGGAGCTGCTCGGTCGCGTCCAGTGCGTCAGCGTCGCCGTGCCGACGCGACTGCATCATGAAGTTGCCAGTGATTTTCTGAAATCGGGGGTGGATGTCTTGGTCGAGAAGCCCATCGCATCCGATATCCATCAGGGCCGCGAATTGGTGGATTTGGCACAGGCGCAAGACCGCATTTTGCAAGTGGGGCATCTGGAAAGATTTAATCCCGCCCTCCGGCGGCTCGAAACCGTCATCCAGGAACCCCGATTCGTCGAGTGCCACCGGCTGGCGCCGTTTGTCGAGCGAGGGACGGATGTTGACGTGGTTTTGGATCTCATGATTCACGATATCGATGTCATTGCCAGCCTAGTACGCTCCACCGTCGATCGGGTGGAGGCCGTGGGTGTAGCGGTGCTGACCGAAAAACCCGACATAGCCAACGCCCGCATTACATTCGCGAACGGTTGCATTGCCAATATAACGGCGAGTCGCGTCTCCATAAAGCGCGAACGTAAGATCCGAGTCTTTCAAACCGACGCCTACCTTTCCATCGACTATGACCAGCGCCGGGCGCAAATTTATCACAAGCCGCCCCCGGGCGGGGGATGGATGGATATACGGGCGGAAACCATCGAGATCAAAGAAGGCGATGCGTTGGCCGACGAGATCGATGCGTTTCTCGCTTGCGTGCGCACGCGATCGCTGCCGCTGGTCGGCGGGGCCGAGGGGTTGCGGGCGCTGGAAATAGCTTCCATGATCAGTGGACAATTGTAGTATGCCGCTCATGCGTCCGCGGCGAAATGATCACACAATCAAAACAAGTCATGCTAGTCGTGGGCGAGGCCTCGGGGGATGTTCATGGCGCCCATTTAGTCAAGGCTCTGAGCGCGAAGGATCCAACCTTGCGATTCTTCGGCGTTGCGGGCGAGCAATTGAAAGAGACGAATTTCGAGGTGCTTTTCAACGTCTCGCAACTGGCTGGCATGGGACTCGTGGAGCTTTTCGGTAGCATGCGAAATATTTGGCAGGCCTATCGTATTCTCCGCAGGGCCATGCGCGAACGCAGCCCTAATCTTGTGGTGTTGATCGATTTTCCTGAGTTCAATTTACGCCTGGCGAGACTTGCAAAGAAGCTAAAAATTCCCGTCCTTTATTATGTCAGCCCGCAGATTTGGGCTTGGCGAAGGGGTCGGGTCCGCCAGATCGCCAGACGCGTTGATCATATGGCCGTGGTCTTCCCCTTTGAGGTACCGTTTTACGAGACGGGGGGCGTGAAAGTCAGCTTCGTTGGGCACCCTTTGCTCGACATCGTGCGCTCGCAAGAGCCCCGCGAGGCCATGTTGAGGCGGTTGGCTCTGGACCCCGCAAAGCGAACTGTGGGCATTTTGCCGGGGAGTCGGCGGGAGGAAGTCTCCAATCACCTGCCTGTGCTGTTAGACGCGGCGCTGCAGCTCAGTCGAGACGCCGAGGTTCAGTTCCTGGTGATTCGCGCCAGCACGGTAAATCGCCAAGATCTGGAATCGGGACTGGCGGGGTTGCCGATAAAAATTCCGATCGTTGACGAACAGCGTTATGATGCTGTCAATGCCTGTGATTTGGCCTGGACGGCATCGGGCACCGTCACTCTCGAGACGGCTCTGCTGTTGAAACCCATGATTATCGTTTATCGTCTGTCATGGGTCACCTATGCGTTGGCAAGAATGCTGGTGAACGTTAAGTACATTGGAATCGTGAATATCGTGGCAGGCGAAGCCGTCGTGCCTGAACTCATCCAGTCTGCTTTTACAGCGGAGCGAGTGGTGAGAGAAACGCGGAATATCATGGACAATCAAGATCTGCGCGATGCAATCGTCAGAAAGCTGGTCGCGTTGAGAAACAAACTAGGCACCCCCGGGGCAACCGATCGGGTCGCGAATATCGCGATGTCGATGATCGGCTAAATCCGGCGGGTCGATGGGGGAGACTTTTTGAAAAACTACTTGCGATTATTGCAGTATCTCAAGCCCTACGTGTGGCCGTATTTTGTGCTGGCGATGGTGTGCATGGTGGGTTACAGCGCCACCGAGGGAGCCATGCCCTTTTTGGTCCAGTGGATGATGGATGACGTGTTCGTCAAAAAAGACGTAACCATGCTCCATTACCTCCCGGCGACGATTATTGGAATCTTTTTGCTCCGGGGATTGCTAAATTATGGTCAAAGCTATTTGAGTGATTACGTCGGCCTGCTGATCGTCAAGGATGTGCGGAATCTCTTGGCTCGACATCTGCAGTTCATGTCCCTGTCTTTTTTCGCCCGTCACCCCAGCGGTACGTTGATTTCGCGGGTCGCCAACGATGTGACGCTCTTACGTTCGGCTTTGACCGATGCGTTGGCTTCGTTTCTGAAAGACACGACTTCGCTTATCGTGCTGATCGCCGTTGCGTTCATCAAGGACTGGTTTTTGGCGTCGCTTGCGTTTGTGGTTTTCCCAGCTTCCGTCTTGCCGGTTATGCGATTAGGCAGAAAAATGAAAAGATTCGCCCGGCGGGGGCAGATCAGTACCGGGAAGTTGACCGTCTTTTTGCAGGAAAGCATTCAAGGCAACCGGATTGTGAAGGCCTTCGGCATGGAAGAGTATGAAATGCAGAGATTCTCTATGGAGAATCTGACGTTATTTAAACAATCCCTCAGGGCAAGCCGCATCAAAGGTGCCGTGACCCCGATGATGGAGTTGCTCGCGGCTTTCGGCATTGGCGCGGTGGTATGGTACGGCGGATCGAGCGTTGTAGCGGGTGGCCGTACGCCCGGTGAATTCATGGCATTCATGGCGGCCATGTTTCTCATGTATCAGCCGTTTAAAAGTTTGACCCGGACCTACACCGTGCTCCATCAGGGGCTTGCGGGGGCGGAACGCGTATTTGAGATACTCGACGAAGCTCCCATCATTACTGACAAGCCGGATGCTAAAGTGGCCCCCTGCTTCGCGAAGGCGATCGAGTTTCATAATGTGAGCTTTGCCTACGGCGCGACGCCGGTGCTGAATCGGATCAATCTGACGATCCGGGCGGGTGAAAAGGTTGCCTTGGTGGGGGTGAGCGGCGCCGGGAAAAGCACGCTAGCCGATTTGATTCCTCGTTTCTACGACGTGAGTTCGGGGCAAATTACCATTGATGGAGTGGATATTCGGGACGTGAATTTGGCATCGCTGCGCGCTCAGATTGGCATCGTCACGCAACATACGTTTCTCTTTGACGATACCGTGCGCAACAACATCGCCTATGGCCATCCGGAACGAGGGATGGAACACGTCATTGACGCAGCCAGGGCCGCCCATGCGGACGAGTTCATAAAATCTATGCCCAATGGATACGACTCGGCGGTTGGCGAAATGGGCTTGCAGCTGTCGGGTGGACAGCGACAGCGACTGGCGATTGCACGGGCACTGCTCAAGGATGCGCCGATCTTGATTCTTGACGAAGCCACTTCGGCGCTCGATTCGGACTCGGAAAGAATGGTTCAGGGGGCTTTGGAAAATTTGATGACCCAACGAACAACCCTGGTTATCGCTCACCGCCTGTCGACCATACGGAGCGCGGATCGCATCGTGGTTTTGGCTGACGGCGCAATTGCAGAAGAGGGCACCCACGAAGAATTGCTGGCCCGAAAGAGCGAATACAGCCGGCTCTATTCTTTACAGATGTTGGAAGAAGGAAACGGACTCAACCAGGAAACACTCCATTGATCGGTGAAAGGAGCAGGTGACGTACTGGGTCTACAACGCTTTATTGACCGTCGTGCTGCTGATGAGTCTGCCCTTATTGCCGCTGTTCTTCTTGTTCGGCAGGCGATACAGGATGGGGTTGGGCGAGCGCTTTGGGTTTTATGACCCCACGGTCATAAGCGCCATCGAGAATGCTCGACCCGTGTGGATTCATGCATCCTCCGTCGGCGAGATCTTAGCCGCCGGTCGGCTGGTAGAGGAAATTAGGAAACGTTTTCCGGCCCGAAAGATTCTTCTCTCGGCCTTCACCCAAACGGGATACCAGACGGCTCAACGTGTGGGAGCCGGGGACTCCGTGATCTTCTTTCCCTTGGATCATCCGTGGATTATCAGAAGGGCGCTCGCCACCTTCGATCCGTCGCTGATGGTTTTTCTGGAGACTGAAATTTGGCCGAATATGCTTCGCTTGGCTCGCCAGAGAGGAACCCCAACGCTGTTACTGAGCGGGCGGTTTTCCGCGCAGTCGTTTAGGCAATATAGGTGGCTGCCGTCGTTCTTTCGAAAAGCGCTCGGAAACTTTGCCGCCTTGGGTATGCAGGCCGAAGAGGATGCCCATCGTGCCAAAAGACTTGGAGCAGATCCTCTAAAAGTAAGTGTCACCGGCAATTTGAAGCTCGAAATCCCGGCCAGCACCTCGTCGCCCTCCGTAAACCTTGAGAGGAATAACAACAGCCGGCGCTTGCTGGTGGCTGGAAGCTCGCACCGGGGCGAGGAAGAACTTCTGCTGGAGGCCTTTCGATGTCTGAAGCAACGGTTCCCTGATTTTCAAATGGTCCTGGCGCCTAGGCATCCGCAGCGCTTTCCCGAGGTCGAAAGGTTACTCCAGTCCAGTGGATTGCAGTTTGAGAAAAAGAGCGAATTCAATGGCGCTAGTCATTCGCGGCAGGACATTTTTTTCTTGGACACCCTGGGAGAGCTTCAGGGTTTCTATGCCATCGGCGATATTGCGTTTGTGGGCGGCAGCCTGGTCGACGCTGGGGGGCACAACCTGCTAGAGCCGGCCCGGGTTGGCAGTCCGATTCTCTTCGGTCCGTACATGGCGAATTTTGCGGCTCTTGCCGATGAGATGAAGCAGAAGGGAGGCGGGATTGAGGTGCGGACCGTGGCGGACTTGGTGCAGGAGATCACGGATCTGTTGAACGATGCGACTAAACGTCTGGCCATGGGTGAGAGGGCTTACCAGGTGGCGACGAAGGAGAGTCGCGTCGGCGAGCGTACGTTTGCGCTCCTATCCCGTTATCTTCAACCGCTATAGCGGTATGGAACCCCACAACGCAGCCTTGATCCCAAGCAGATGAACGGCCGGTGGATCCGTCGTCGGATTTGGCAACGCCGGGGAGTATGGGGAATATTTTTAAGGGTTCTGTTCTTACCGGTCGCCTGTCTCTACTGGCTGGGCGTGCAGATTCGCAACGGCTGCTATTCCTTCGGCTGGAAAAAATCGCGACGTTTAGCTCAATTCGTCATCAGTATCGGAAATTTGACAGTCGGCGGCACGGGCAAAACTCCCACGGTTGTCTGGATGGCTCAGGAGTTGCGCCAGCGAGGTTTCAAAACCGCTGTGCTAAGCCGAGGTTATCATCGCAAAGGAAATCAGCCGCGAATGGTGAACCCTAGCCTCTCTGCGAAGGTTGATGATTTCGGCGACGAGCCGGCCATGATGGCCCAAATTTTCGGGTTAACGGTGGCGGTAGGCAGCCCGCGTTACCTGGCAGCCGACCAAGTCATTGAGCAGGGTGCCGTGGATGTGTTTTTGCTGGATGACGGCTTCCAACACCGCCAGTTGGCGAGGGACGTGGATCTGCTACTCTTGGGTTCCGATGCCGAGGGTTGGATGCTTCCGTCCGGCCCATTTCGCGAGCCCAAAACCGCCCTGGGACGGGCCGATTTCTTGCTCATTACCGGCGCGCGGGAGCGATGGCAACGTGTGACGACAGCTAAGAAGGCCCCGAGCGCGGTTTTTTACGGCTCCCTCCAACCGCAGGCACTGATCGCGTTGGAGTCGCACCGTTGGCAAGAGTATTCAGTCAGCCGCCTGGCGCGGCGGAAAATTCTCGCCGTCGCCGCCATTGCCGATCCGGAGCCGTTTTATCGAATGATTGAGTTATCCGACGGGGAAATCGTCGACGTTCTCGAATTCCCGGACCACCATGACTACTCGTTGGAAGACGGACAACGAATCGCGCGGGCAGCGCGCAACGCCGATCTGATCGTCACCACGGAAAAGGATATCCTCAAGTTGATCAGGTTCCCACTCGCCCAGAAGTTGCTGGCTCTTCGAGTGGCAATGATCGTCGAGAGCGGCGCATCTTTGGTTCAATCCATAGTCGAGCGGATTCAAGAGAAACAAACAAGACACCTGGTTGGCGGCTGAGATTCTATGTTCCATGTCGAACACTTCGATTGAGGGAAAGGAAGGCTTAGATGAGATCAGTGATCACAGGGGTGGCGGGATTCATCGGCTCCCACCTGGCCGAGAAGCTGCTCGCGCTCGGGCACGAGGTCCTGGGCATAGACAAATTCTTGGACAACTACAGCCGCCAGTTCAAAGAGGCCAACCTCGCAGAATTCGCCCAGCATCCGTCGTTCAAGTTTATCAACGCTGACCTTGTCAACATGGATTGGGGCCAGTTCCTAAATGGCGCTGATTATGTGTTCCATTTAGCTGCCCAGCCCGGGGTACGTTCCAGTTGGGGGCAAGAATTTTCTCAGTACTCGCACAACAACATAATGGCGACCCAGGTTTTATTGGAGGCTTGCAAGCAGGCGACGGTCAAAAAGTTCGTCTATGCATCGTCCTCTTCCGTCTACGGCGATACGGACGACCTGCCGATGCGAGAGAGTGGCGGCACCCGGCCGGTGTCCCCCTACGGGGTCAGCAAACTGGCCGCCGAGCATCTCTGCTATTTGTACTGGAAAGCTTTTGGAATTCCTACGGCCTCGCTGCGATTCTTTACCGTCTACGGTCCACGGCAACGGCCCGACATGTTCTTTCATATTCTCATGAGACGCTTGCTGCTGGATGAGGCAATCCCATTGTATGGTGATGGAGAACAAACACGGGATTTTACGTTTTGCGCAGACATCGTCGATGGACTGGCAGGGGCTGCGTTCTATCCCGGAGCCGGAGAAGTATTCAATTTAGGCGGTGGGGGCGAAATAGCGCTGCTCGACGCCATTAAATTGGTCGAAAAGATCAGCGGTCGAACGGCACGACTCAAACGGTTCGACCGCCAAAGGGGTGACGTGGGTCACACCCGTGCGAGCTTGGATCTGGCAAGAAACAAATTCGGTTATAAACCATTGGTGTCGTTGGAAGAGGGTTTGTCGCGGCAGTGGGAATGGATGGCCGCCATCCCAAAGTAAGCAGCGTTCGTGGACCTTTGGCGTGGCAGTAGGTGGTCCATCGTTTTTAGCCCGATATTTGATAAGCCTAACTTTATTGGTTACTCTCACTGAGAGCTGGTTAAGTCAGCTTGCTTTTTGGATCATCGGTCTTCGTGTTCGAGACCGCTATTCGTGATTTGACGGTTAATCTGGTTGATCTAAGGATTTACACAAGGAGTTTTTCATGGCGATCAGTAAAGAACTACTGGATATCCTGGCATGCCCCAAATGCAAAGGCGATATTCATCTCAACCGGGATGGGGATGGCTTGATTTGTGACGCCTGTCGTCTGATGTATCCCATCAAAGATGATATCCCGGTGATGCTGATCGATGAGGCCGTGCGATTATAAGCCATGGACTCACGGCTTTGGGACAAGGTCTTGGTAGTGCAGAACAGCTTCCTCGGCGATACCGTCTTAACCCTTCCGTTGCTGTCTGAAATTAAGCGGCGCTTCCCGCGATCGAAGCTAAGCCTCCTTTGTACTCCCCTCGGACAGGAGCTTTTGTCGGATCATCCTGCGGTGGACGAGATTCTCGTGGATGACAAAAAGAAAAAGGACCGCGGATGGGCCGGCCTGTGGCGGCAGGCGAAATTTCTCCAAAGCAAGGGCTTTACCATGGCTCTGTGCCCGCACAAGTCCTTTCGCAGCGGGTTGCTCTTGTTTCTGGCAAAGATTCCATACCGGGTGGGCTTTGTTCAAAGCAAGAGCTCCTTTCTGTTTCATAAAAGAGTCCACCGGAACGCGCAGCGACACGACTTGGAGCGCACCCTTTCGATTTTGGAAGGAGTGGGAATACGGACAGAAGAGTGTGAGCGGGTGCTCGATCTGCCGGTCTCCGCGAATGTCCACGCCGAAGTCGTCGAGCGCTTGCGATCGTTGGGAGTGAACACCGCGTCGATGCTGCTGGGGCTGCATCCCGGATCCGTTTGGCCGACGAAGCGATGGTCCAGCGCGGGTTTTGCGCGGCTCATCGGGCTCCTGAAAGACAAATATGATTGTGAGATACTCCTGTTCGGCGGACCGGAGGACGCCGAAGTGATTGCCCAAGTGCAAGCTTTATGCGGCAGGCGGGCAGTGAGCCTGGTTGGCAAGATTACGCTTCGCGAGCTCCCCGCGGCTTTGAGTCTGTGCAGGCTTCTCATAACCAATGATAGCGGCCCCATGCATATCGCCGTGGCGCGGGGTGTGCCGGTGGTGGCGATCTTTTGTGCCACTACCCCGGCGCTGGGCTTCTACCCGTACTCCTCGAATGCGATTGTCTTGGAAAAAGCACTAACGTGCCGTCCATGCAGCCCGCACGGCGGGCGGCGCTGCCCGCTGGGTACGGAAGATTGTATCCGGCTCATCGGGCCGGGACAGGTTTTGCAGGCCGCCAAACGAATGCTCGATGAGACGAGCTCACCGGAGAACGCGATAGCGGATCGTCATTTGCCGCAATTCGTGACAGTTTGATGCTTTCACTGCCCATACCAACTGCGCGCTGTCATCTTGCTAAAAACAAACCCCAATGTCTTGGCGTTGCAGATCAATCCGAGCCGATCCGAGCCGCATGAGTTGTTGACATAGGTAAAGGATGGTGTTTCAAGACCGCTCGTGGGGTGTCATTCCTCCTGGGTTCAAAAAAGTGGTTGATGGGAGTGGGGGCTTGATGGTCGTTAGAGAGGACGTGGCAGGGTGTCTTAATCTTGAGGAATGCACGAGGCCCAACGATAAGCATGCAAGTGAAGGCCTTGTATTCCACGGCCGGGGAGGGCTAAGGGGCCTGGCGCTTGCCAATGGTGAAACGGCGTTGATTCGCCCCTATCGACACGGGGGGCTGTTGCGCCAATTGACGGGTGAGATTTTTGTCACTTGGCCGCCGCGACCCTTTAGAGAGCTTGTGGTTACCGAAGAAGTCCGGCGACGAGGGATTCCCACAGTGGAGGTTTACGGCGCCTGCGTAAAACGCTCTTGGGGCCCGTTTTACCGTGGCTGGCTGGTGACACGCCAGTTGCAGGGTGGCCAGGACCTTTGGACGGCCATTCAGGGAGGCGGCTTTCGTCGGCTCGGAGCAAACCAAGTTCTGCAGGCGGTGGCGACCAGCTTGCGCGGTTTGCACCGGGAAGGGGTCTATCACCGGGATTTGAATTTAAAGAATATTTTAGTGCGCTGCGAACCTGATGGCGTCAGGGGATATATCATCGATTTCGATAAGGCGATTTTGTTTTTCGGCGAAGTGCCGATGCCCCTGGCGCGGAGAAACCTGAGCCGGTTGCTCCGTTCCGTGAATAAGCTGGACCCAACGCGGGAGTATCTTTCCGCCGGTGACTGGAAGCGGTTCGTCACTTCATATTATGGGCACACTAAGGAGCCTTGACCCTAAAAAGATTCTCGTCGTTCTTCATGGATCCATCGGTGACGTGACCCGCGCGTTGCCGCTGGCCAATGTCCTGCGCCGAGGATTTCCCAAGGCGAAACTCGCGTGGGCTGTCGAACCGCCGTCGCTGCCCCTCGTGGACAATCATCCCGCCGTGGACGAGGTGATCCTGTTTGATCGTTCTCGATGGTGGTTCCAGCTGGGTGCGTTCCTGGGAAGAATTCGTGCCGGTCGCTTCGACCTTGTGTTGGATCTCCAACGTCACTTAAAGAGCGGCATTGTCAGTCGCTGGACAGGAGCGCCGCACCGGTTGGGGTTTCACCGGCTTGATTGCAAGGAGTTCAACTGGGTTTTCAATAATCACCATATCCCGGCCATTGGCAGCGGGATATCTAAACTCAGCCACTATCTAAAATTTGCTGAATACCTCGGACTGGTGGCGGAGCCGGTGGAGTGGAAGTTGGCGTTAAGCCCGGAAGAGCAGGTTACAGTGGATCGCTATATGGAACAGATTCCCGGCGGCTTTGCCACGCTTTTCGTCGGTACTCGGTGGGAAAGTAAGGGATGGTTCCCAGCGCAAATATCCGCTTGTGCTGAGCTCATACGGCAGCGCTACGGCCTGGGCGTTGTTTTGCTCGGAAGTCAACAAGATGCGACCCTAACAAAGGAAGTAAAGCGTTCTTGCGACCAAGCGGTGATTGATTGGGTAGGCCGCACGTCTCTTAAGGAGGCGATAGGTATCATCGCGAGAGCCCAGGTGGCCGTCGGACCGGATACCGGCTTGATGCATATTGCCGCGGCGGTGGGTACGCCGGTGGTGTCGCTATGGGGAGCTACCAGTCCGCACCGCACGGGGCCTTACGGCTTTGAAGATTTGGTGATTGAGGGAAGAGCATCGTGCTCGCCGTGTTACCGCAAGCATTGTCCGATTGGGCGGATTTGCATGCAATCCATCGGCATCGAGGAAATCATGGCAAAGATCGAGACGGCTCTCTCACGCAAGCGGAACTATGTGCCGGCCTATGGAACGCAAAGCTGATTACTTCAGATCCAAGGATGGAGAATGGTCGCTCTGGACTCTCCCTAGCCAATGGAACCAGGAGCTTTGGCGAGCCGTCTTAGCGCTGGTAGAAGGGCAGCCATTCTCAAAGCACCCGCAAACCTTGCGGCTCGATGCCCCCGATGCGGCCGGCGGGGAGGGTCTTTTCCTGAAAGTGTTTCATAGCTCCCCAGGTCTAGGGACGTTAAAGGACATCTTCCGCGAATCCAAGGCGCTTCGCTCGCTGCGCCAAGCGGCCGAGTTAGCACGGTTCAACTTCAATGTGCCGATCACGGTCGCTGCCGGAGAGCAACGGCGGCAGCAACTATTGCAGAAAGCTTTTTTGTTGACCCTTGGGGTGGATGGGCAGCCCCTTCCGTCCGTTCTGGGGCCGGTGCGATCAGACGCCCGAACCGTTTCACTCGCCGAGAAGCGACGCGATTTGAAGCAGCTGGCGGCGGAGGTTCGTCGATTACACGGGCTGGGCTTTGTGCACGGCGATCTAGTCCCAACGAATATTTTCGTATGCCGTCCTCCTGGGCAGGGAAGCCGTTTTTTTTTCATGGACAATGATCGGACCCGCCGCTATCCCCGGTGGATTCCGCAGAGGCTTTGGCGGCGTAACCTAGTCCAGTTGAATCGCATGCCGCTGCCCGGCATCACCCTTCAAGACCGCCTCCGGTTCCTGAGACACTACCTTGGGTCACAAGAATGGGCCTGCAGGAAACGTCACTTGCTTTCATGGCTTGAGCGCAAGACCCGGCAACGGCGTCAAGAGTGCGACGCCGTGGATCCGAGCGGCAGTTTCAGGCAATTAATGCGGTGGCAGGGCAAGCTGGGTTAGTAGCGTTTTTGCTATGAAGTTCAAGGTTCCAAGCAGCGCGGCCTTTCACCTTTTGATGCTAGGGTTTGTTTGCGCCGTGGTATTTTTTGTCAATCTCGGGCGTATACCTTTTTATGACAAGGGCGAACCGCGCGAAGCTTTGGTCGTGAGGGATATTGTCGTGAGCGGGAACTGGGTCTTTCCGATGAAACTTGGACAGCAGATTCCCTCGAAGCCCCCTTTGTTTCATTGGATCGGCGCCGCGGCCTCCGTGATTTCCGGACGCTTGACCGAAACGACGGTGCGTTTCCCTTCGGCGTTCTTGGCGAGTCTGGGAGTTTTTCTGATCTATTACCTCGGGCGGAAGCTGTATGATTCACTCACCGGTCTGATAGCCGGGCTCATTCTCGCCACGGCCATCATCTATCAGACATCGGGAGTTGAGGCTCGGGTCGATATGACTCTGACCTTTTGGCTCACTCTCCCCCTTGTGCTGTTCTATGGCCTCCATCAGGGCTTTCTGAAAAGCCCACTTTGGACCTACGGCTTTTTTCTCACGGCGGGGATCAGCGTGCTGGCCAAAGGACCTGTTAGTCTGGTTTTGTCCGCCTTGATCATCGCGATTTTTCTCGCCCTTAAAAAACAATGGCGATTCCTTTGGCGATTCGCTTTTCATCCGGGTGTCATTCTCGCTATTGCGGTACCTTCCCTATGGTACGGAGGTGCACTATGGAGCGGCGGCGAACAATTCTTCGGCATCCAGTTCATCAAAGAAAACTTCGAACGGTTCTTCATTCATGGGGAAGAGGGAACCGGGCATCAGAAGCCAGTTTATTACTTCATCCCGTATTTGTTTACGTTGAGCATGCCGTGGACGCTATTGTTGCCCTACGGTGTCATTGACTATTTTCGCTGGAAGAGATTCAAAGCTGATGGGCCGCTTTTTTTGGGCATTTGGGTTGCCGTCATATTCGCCTTTTTTTCTATCTCCGCGGGGAAGCGCCCCCCTTACATTCTACCGTTGTATCCGCCATTGGCCTTGCTGCTTGCGCTCGCTATCCGAGGGTGGCAAAGGGAGATCCAGAGTCGGCCCAAAGGGCTTAGAATTGTTGCCTGGTGCGCCGCGATGATTGGAGTGGTTGTACTGCTTCCGGCGTTGAGCGGCTTACTGGGACAAGATCCTTTGTGGTTTCTTCGTCCCATCGAATCGCGCCTGAAGCCCGACGATCTTCAGCAGTTCCACGTTGTCCGTGAGGTGATTGACGGCAGCGGTCTGTTGTTTCCTTTTTTCCTCTGGGTCTCGGGTTTGATTTGGCTACTCGCGGCCCGGAGTTTGTTTTTCTACAGGTGGAACGCCCTCGTCAGCCAGTTGGCAATGGTATCGGTTTTGTCCTTTGCCATGATGCAAGGGCTCCTATTGCCTGGAATCGCCCATCGACAGAGCTATAAAGCCTTCGTTGAGGCTGCAGAACGGACCTACGGCGGGCGCGGCACACTGTACTTGTTTACTAGAGGGCTGGATTACACCTCCATTATTTTTTACAGCAGCACCCATATCCATGTGTTGCCGGAAAACGACGGGTTATTCATCGACACGCTGAGCCGCACGAGAGACTATGTCATCGTTGGGGAGCCTCAGTCGAGGGAAATCGTCAATCGCTTTTCGCTTTCGTTGGTCCCTTTGCTGCGCAGCACCGGGACCGGTCCGAATCATGATAGCCCTTTGATTCTACTGCGCGGAGCGACGAGCTAGACGACCGACCCGGAGAATCAAGCACCCGCACAGCCTTTTGGCCGCGCTGTTGTTCAAACGTGGCAGCAACGACATGAAAATTGGCCTGGCCCATAAATGTTTGGACAAACGAGGCGGTACGGAGCTGGACCTTTACCGAACTGCGGTCGGGCTCAGAGATCGAGGGCATGAGGTGCATCTGTTCTGCGGCGAATTTTCAATCGATCCGCCGCCGGGGGTCTCGAAGCACGCGATTCCCGTGATTCCTTTCGGTCGCACGGCGCGTTTGTGGAGTTTTGCCAAGGCTGCACCGAAGATCATTCGGGAGTCCTCCTGTGACGTGGTCCTCAACTTTGGCCGCATGGTGTGCCAAGACGTTCTCCGAAGTGGCGGCGGTTCCCATCGGGGGTTTTTGCAGAAGTCGGCTGAAGAGGGGGGGCCTCGGCGGCGCCTGTGGCAGTCCCTAAGCCCCTATCACCGTAGTCTGCTTGCTTTGGAACGCCGGCAATTTCGACCGGGACATTATCGGAGGATCCTGGCGGTTTCCACCGTAGTAAAACGGGACCTCTCCGCCAACTATGGCGTCCCCGATGACAAGATCAAGGTCATCCATAACGGGGTCGACGAACAGCGATTTCATCCAGGGCTCCGCGGTGCGTTTCGAGACACTACAAGAAAGCAGTGGCAGATTCCCTTGGATTCACCGACCGTGCTATTTGTCGGCAGCGGTTTTCGTCGAAAAGGCCTGGATCGTTTATTGCGCGCATGGAGCTTGCCGTCAATGAAAGACGCGTATCTTATGGTGGTTGGGGATGACGCGCAGCGGGGCCGATACAATGCGCTGGCCGATAGATACGCCAAAGGAAAGGTCGCGTTCGTCGGAAGATGCGATGACGTGGAGAGGTATTACGGTGCGGCGGACTTAGTGGCGCTCCCATCGGTCCAAGAAGCTTTCGGAAATGTGGTCTTAGAGGGGTTGGCCGCAGGGTTGCCCGTTGTGGTGAGCAAGACCGTCGGCGCAAGCGAAATTCTCACGGGCGGATTGACGCAAGGCATTGTCGTCCATCCGGAGGATCCAGAGCAGCTGGCAGTTGCTCTGCGTTCAATGCTGGAGCGGAGCCGGGACGCGGAATTTTCTAGGGTGGCTAGAAAGCTAAGCGAAGAGTACACGTGGTCAAATCATTTTGTAAAGTTGGATCGGTGGCTCCAAGAAATCGTTAAACAGGGCGACTGTGGATCGTTATCCTAACTTCGTTTCGGTGGACTGTGGACGGCTATCCGTGCAGGTGGTGCCAGCTTTAGCCAATCACTTGATCCCCAACCTAGTGGCCGACCCGGATGACTTCTTTGGCTTGCCCGGGTGTCAGGTCATCAAGGATCAGAGAAAGATCAAAGTCGCGCGGGTCAGGATCGAGATTCAAGGAGAGGCGAAAACGATTTATATCAAGCGTTATAATATGTGCTCCTGGCGCTATCGACTAGTTTCCTGGTTTCAATCCTCCGGGGCGGTAAGGTCACTCAAGGGAGCGGCTGTTTTGGCCGAATCAGGCATTTGGACGGCGCGTTGTCTCGCCGCGATCGAGGCGAGATCCTGGGGGATGTTGCAGAGAAGCTTTTTTCTCTCAGAGGAGATCCCCGGGGGAAAAACTGCAGACGCGTATTGGCAGGAAGAGTTGATCCCCATGAAGGGAACAGAAGGCATGCGAAGGCGAAGACGTTTCTTACGGGAACTCGGCGCGCTGTTTAATTCATTGCACCAACAAAATGTCTACCATAACGATCTGAAGGACGCCAACATCCTAGTCCGTCCCGACTCCAGCGGGCGGGGGGAACTTTTCTATCTTCTTGATCTGGAGGGAATCCGGCGTTATCGAAAACTGAATCGGCGCCGGCGCATCAAGAACCTGGTGCAGTTGCACCGAACGTTGGGCCAGTACTTACGGCGCCCGGACAAACTGCGGTTTCTGGCGAGCTATTTAGGGCCATTATTTTCAAGCGAGGCACGAGCTTGGGTCAGGCGGGTGTTAAGACAAAGCAACAAACTCGAAAGGCTTCGACAGGTGAAGATTTCATCCGTTGCCATCACCGGTAATGCGGCTCATGAATCCTAACCCATGGGACGGGATCCATGGAGAGACGATCTGCTTTCGTTGATGCTAGAACCGAGTAAATTCGGTTGCAACCTTTGGTCTTTCTCACTACTATGAGTGACCTTGCCACGTTCAGAGAAAACGCCCGGTGCCAAAGACAGGATCACCTCAAGAGGTGCGCACTGAACGCCGCCTGCCGGAGACGTAGTGCAATCCTGCCGCAAACTCGGTGGGCCGAGTGTTCTGGCAACCTCCCGGCTAATTGCCGCAGCGTTGAGGTCCGACCGTAAGTGGGATTCAAATTTCAGCGACTCGATATCCCGGAAGTGGTCGTGATCGAGGCCGAGGCTTTCAAAGATCCCCGCGGCCTGTTCATCGAGAGCTATAAGCGATCGGTGTTTTTAGCCAATGGCCTCGGCGATACCTTCGTTCAGGACAACTATTCCCGTTCGCTTCGCGGCACGCTCCGAGGTTTACATTATCAAAAGCGTCCCAAGGCTCAGGCCAAGCTGGTGACCGTCCTGAGAGGGGAAATCTTCGACGTCGCTGTGGATCTCCGCCGCGGCTCGCCGACCTATGGCCGGTGGGTGGGGGAGACACTCTCCGCAAATAACTGTCGCATGCTCTATGTTCCCGTCGGTTTTGCGCACGGCTTTTGTGCCTTGAGCGAGGAAGCCGATGTGCTTTACAAAGTCACGGACGAATACGCCCCGGAGTTGGATCGAGGAGTGATTTGGAACGATCCCGATATTGCCATTCGTTGGCCCCTAAGCGAGCCGAGGGTTTCGCCAAAGGACGCTGAGCTTCCATCACTTTGCGCGGCGGACAACGCTTTTCTCTACGAAAGGAAAGCCCTTTGAAGGGTATCTCGAAGAGCAGCCTCAAGACCAACGAGCGGAGGGATCCTTAACTTGATACGAGTCGCGGTCATCGGTAGCTCGGGCCAGTTAGGCACGGATCTCGTCAAGGTTTTGATGAAAGCCGGCCACTACGAAGTTCTCGAGCTCAGTCATCGGGAAATCGAGTGCACTGATCCCGCTTCGATCGACAAGGCGCTGACAATGGCAAGCCCGGAAGTCGTGGTCAATTGTGCGGCCTTTGTCCGGGTGGATGACGCTGAAGACCGGCCCGCCGACGCCTTTCGTGTGAACAGTCTGGGCGCCCTCGCTGTAGCACAGGCCTGCGCTCGAATGGACGCTCTCTGTGTTTACGTCAGCACTGACTATGTATTTGACGGAAGCAAGCGAGCCCCTTATACGGAAAATGACGCGCCGCGTCCGATGAACGTGTATGGAGTCTCGAAGCTTGCCGGGGAACATCTCGTTCAACAGGCTTGTCCCCGCTGGCTCATCGCGCGAATGGCAAGTCTGTTTGGAAAAGCAGGCTCCAGCGGCAAAGGCGGCAATTTCGTGGAAACGATTTTGGCCAAAGCCAAGACGGGTGAGCCCTTGAGATTGGTCAACGATATACGCATGTCGCCGACTTACACTCATGACGCAGCCCGGGCTTTGGAAGCCCTGCTGAGGCAAAGAGCTGAAGGGCTTTTCCATCTCGCGAATACCGGCAATTGCACCTGGTACGAATTTGCCCGCAGGGCTCTCGAGATCGTCGGTCTGGCTAACAGTGTGG
>DAIRFP010000122.1:0-14666 GCA_036794995.1 Thermodesulfobacteriota bacterium
CAGCGCGGAGAAGAGGCTCTGGTTCATGACGATCCAGTTGGTGGTGAGGTAGCCGTCGCCCAGCCGGGCCAGACGCCGCAGCGCCCGGTCGTCGGTGCCGCCGAACCAAATCGGGATGGGGCGTTGGACCGGCAGCGGGTTCAAACCAGCGTCGGTGATCTTGTGCCACTTGCCTTCGAAGCTAACCAATTCTTGAGTCCAGAGCATGCGCATCACTTCGACCTGTTCCTCAGAGCGGCGCCCCCGGTCTTTGAAGTTTTCGCCCAGCGCTTCATACTCCACCGGATTCCAACCGATGCCAACCCCCAGGCGGAGCCGGCCGCCGCTTAAGACGTCCAGAGCCGCCGCCTGCTTGGCGACTAGGACTGTCTGTCGTTGCGGGAGGATGATAACGCCGGTGACAAACTCTATTTGCGTTGTCAGCCCCGCCAAATAGCCGAAAAGAACGAAAGGCTCATGGAACATGTCCCGGTGGCTGTACGGCGGACGCCAGCCGGGACGGCTCGCAGGATTGGCCCCGATCACATGGTCGTAGGCGAGAATATGGTGATAACCCAATTCTTCGGCCGCTTGGGCATAATCCCTGATTGCCAGGGGGTCATCGCCGATTTCGGTTTGGGGAAAAACCACGCCAAGACGCATGGAGATCTCCTTTGCTAATGGCCTTAAAAAAACGTCGATTTTTGCTGTCTAACCTGCCCCTTGATTTTTGTAAAGAGCGTACGCAAATTACATCGGCGTGTTACTATGGAGCGAACTTGACTTCGCACTTTTAAACCGTAGGATACGCCTAAAGGAGGAGAGTGTATGAATACCTTTCGTACCACGATCCTATTGGCCGTGCTAACCGCTCTGCTGATGTGGATTGGTAATATGCTCGGCGGCGGCCAGGGAGCTATCATTGCGCTGCTCATAGCCGGCGGCATAAATTTCTTCAGTTATTGGTTTAGCGACAAAATCGTTCTCAAGATGTACGGCGGTCAAGAGGTAGGGCCTCAAGACGATCCGGAACTCTATGGCATGGTGCAGGATTTAGCGCAGCGGGCCGGACTGCCGATGCCGAAAGTCTACCTGCTGCCACAGGATACGCCGAATGCCTTCGCGACGGGGCGTAATCCGGAGCATGCTGCGGTTGCGGTCACGGACGGAATCCGGCGAATCCTCAACAAAAGAGAGCTTGCCGGGGTTTTGGGTCACGAACTATCCCACGTGAAGCACCGATATTCTCGTGAGCACGATCGCGGCGACCCTGGCCGGCGCGATCGGTTATCTGGCGCAAATGGCGCAGTGGGCGATGATCTTCGGCGGCAATCGCGACCGCGACGAAGAGGGCGGTGGCAATATCTTTGGGCTTATCGTCATGATGATCGTCGCGCCGATCGCGGCGATGCTGATCCAAATGGCTGTGTCGCGCTCTAGAGAGTATGGGGCCGACGAAGGCGGCGCAAAGGTGACCGGGGACCCCTTGGCGCTTGCCAGCGCGCTCAGAAAGCTGCACATGGGCGCGCAAAATATCCCGCTGCATGTCAACAATGCGACGGCGAACGCCACGGCTCACATGTTTATCGTGAATCCACTGACTGGCCATGGCCTAGCCTCGCTATTCAGCACGCATCCACCTATGGAAGAGCGCATCGCGCGCCTCGAAGCGATGGCCGGCAAAATGGGCTATGCCCGGGCGTCGTAAATCGCTTATCCCGGGATCACAATCGGAGCATTTTTTCTTCAAGCCACGCCGAGAGGTCGGTAAGACTTCTCGGCGGCGGCTGTGGCCAATTACGAAGTGGTCCATACTAAGTTTGATCCAGTACGGGTTATAAAATGCGCACGAACGGTCATCTTCCCAAGGTAAAAATGCTGAGCCGCAAAGAGGGAAAGAAGCTCCTCGATCGGCAAGCCCGTCGCTCTCTAAATATGAGCGGAGAGGAATTCGTGCGTAAATGGAAAGCTAGGCAGTTTGAAGACCCGGAAAACCCTGAGTTAATGAGATTGGCCTTCCTCATCCCCTTTGGTGGGTAGAACTCCCCACGAAGCTAATCGTAACTTCATTGAGCCCCTCAGGCTCAGTGTGTCCTGAGTCACCAGAGACATCATTACAGCGAGCAGCCCCGATGAAAATGAAATCAGGGTTCTTTCTGTAAAGAACGGTGAAAAATTTAAAGTCAAATCGTCGCCCCCGCGCACCTGCTGTTGACCCTCTCTCGAATTCCTTGTTGCTACGATCTTCGAACGCGTGATGGCGAACTGAGTGAATCAAGCCGGCCGGATATGCGTTCTAAAAAGTCCGTGCCGCTCTCACCTTTGAAGTGTTAACGCCCTCTTCTTACACTCCGGAGTTGCGGTTTCGAGGATTCCGAGTGCTTCTAAAACGGTCACTGTCGGGTTTTATCACTATGGAACGCAGGGGAGCAATTGCCAGAGAGGTCTGTTTCTGCGTGTCGCTTGCGCATGTGCAATCGATGGTGATACTTTCACCGCCAGCGGCTTCCTGTCAATTCCGAGCCTTATCTAGGAGGATGATAATTTGTCCGAGTCCGCATCTGTTTTGACGCTCCCCGATGTCGAGCGTGCTCAGTTTGAAAAAAATTTCATTAAAACTGCGGTTTGCGAACTGCGCTTTCCTGCATTATTAGAGTTCGAAACTAAGCCTCCGGTTGGACTTCATAAAGTGCTGCGAAAAGAGTTTCCGCACTATGAACAGCAGCAGGAAGTTAGCTTGAATGATCCCCGCGATAAAGAATTGAAACATTTATACAAGTCAAAGAAGGGCGACTGGATTGTTTCATTTAAAACGTCGGCGATCGCGATTCAAACCGATCATTACACTCGTTTCGATGAATTTTTGGAGCAAATCAATAGTGTCGTACGCAAGAGTAGGCCATTCCTCGATACCGATTTTTTTACTCGTGTTGGCCTGAGATACATAAACGAGTTGCGTATTGAAGATGGTAAGGTAGACGGTTGGATTAGAGATGATCTGATTGCCCCGCTAGCGGCGGGCATATATGGAACCGTGGACCGCTTTATTCAAGAAGTGAGGGGTGTCACCAAGACCGGTAAGTATACGTTCAGGCATGGGATTCCAGGATTACCGCCAGACAAACATGACCTTTACACAATAGACTTCGACTTTTATAATGAAAACGTCGAGGCGGAAACCGTGTTATCGCTAGTCTCGGATTTTAACAAGGAAAGTTTTCGTTTTTTCCTTTGGGTGATTGGTGCGAAAGGGAGGGACCGTTTAGGAAAATTAATCCCTGAGAAAGGACAGGAATGACATGGAAATGACGTCAGTCGAAACGCAATCACCGCAACTCGACGAGATACGCGAAAAACCCGAAGACACCCCTGTTGTAGGTCGCCGGGTACCCAGGTCGGTACTTTTGGCATTTGCCACTACTACCCAGATTCTCAACCCATCAAATTTTGGAATGAACTATGACGTATTAATCTCAAAAGACATGACCGGCCCCAGTGAAGAAGAACCTTTTCACAAGTTCGCGACGACTATATCTCGCGATCAGATACCGGTAGATGAACCAATTAAGATGTCCGACGCAGATATTGCTAACCGCGACCGACTGCATTTATTAGCTCGTGCGTATGTAGCTGGAAAGCTGTCTGTCGAGGAAGACGCTCGATTGGCCATTGTTACCGAGAGAGTGCGTCGACTTATCCCCAGAGTTACAATCGAGGACTTTGAGGCACTCGAGAGAGTGGCGCAAGAAGTTGAACGGATTAGCTTGGAAGACGGTCAACGTCGGCAACGACTCGGGATTGACTAGTCACCGTTGAATCCGTTTCTTTACTCAAAGTCCCGGCATCGACGAACTCACAACCCTCCTGTTTATTCTTATTACTCATCCTACAAACCCATTCTGCGGGAGGAATTTGGGTTTCAGTGCGTATATTGCCGCTTGCCTGATGGGATGAAGGGCCGGGATAGTTTTGGTGTAGATCATTATCGACCTAAAAAGAAATTCCCGGATCTGGAGACTACCTACTCGAATCTCTTTTACGCTTGCAATTGTTGCAATCGCCGAAAAAGTGATTTCTGGCCCACCGCTGAGGAAACGCTCGCGGCCCGATTTATTCCCAACCCCTGCGATCACGCGATGTTCGAGCATCTAAGATATCGATCAGCGCATGTTGATCCCAGAACGCCGGCAGGAAAACAGGCGGAATCCAAATTGATGTTGAATGATCGGGACTCAGTCGAGTATCGGGAAATGGTATTGGGTTTAATGATTTTGACAGAAGAAAAAATCGGCGCACTTCGGGAAACGATCGTAAGAATTGAAATGAAAGCATCAAGAGAGCCCGAGCAAGCCGAAGGACTTGAAAAAGAAAAGGAAGCCGTGGAGGAGGAACTAAAAACTCTAGAGCGATATTTATCGAAAATTACAGGAGGGGGCTAGTCTAAGATGATTAGGGGATTCGTTAACCGTCCTTCTGCTTTTGGATATTCCTTCTCATCACTCTTAAGCCATTTCAAAAAAAATCAGTCCAAATTAGAGCGAATAGGCCAACTGGGAAAAACGGAAAAATCAATCCGAGTTCATTACCTTCTCTTCCAACCAGGCTGATAATTCGCTCAGACTTCTCGGCGTGATCTCATGCCCCATCTCATATTCGCGGTAAGTCAGAGGCATATGTAGCGCGCGGAGTTGCTCGATGGAGTCCTGCGCCCGCTGGATCTCGATCATTTGATCCTGCGTGCCGTGCTGCACCAGGGTCGGCAGCGACTGAATCGACTCACCAATTGAAAGTTCCGGAAGAAGTTCCCTGGGTAGCCAGGAGCTCAGGACCGCAAGGCCGGCGAAGCGCTCCGGGTTTGTGAGCGCCAGACTGTAGGCCATCACACCGCCCTGGCTGAAACCGAGGATCGCAAGCTTTTTGGCATCGATGGGATAGCGGTTCAGACATTCGTCGAGAAATTTCTGCAGCTTCTGGCGCGACGATAGTATGACGCCGACATCCGGCGGGCCGCCCATGCTCATGGGATACCACGCATAACCTGTGGCTCCGGGGCCGATGGGAGTTTCCAGCGGCCCCTGGGGGCAGATCATCAGGAATTTGCCGTTGCAAAGATAGGGGGCGAGTCCCAAAAGATCGAGGGCGTTGGCGCCGCGGCCGTGCAAGGTCAATATCGTCGGATGGGGCGCGGCGCCGTTGGGTTCATGAATCGTATGGATTAACTCCACGTAGGATCTCCTTTAACTATAAGGCTCTGCTAAAGTGCCGCCTGTGCGTAAGCGCTACTCGGGGACGGCGAAAGCCGTTTCCGACCCCAATCAGGCGAACTTCGGACTGGACCCCCGACCCATTCGACGTCTCAGGGTCGTGGTGAGCATAGTCGAACCCCGATTAAAACGTTCGGGGTGACGAGTTTGGAGAGACTCTCCCAAATGTTCTTTGTACCCAGCAGCTTGCAATCTTATCTCAGTGGTTTGTCGCGATCAACGCAGAATCGTTACTTGAAGTGCTGGCGAAAAATAAGGTTCACTTAAAGCTCAGGCGGATCACCCGGTCGTCATCATCTCTTGGGCTGCCGCGGCCATCGCGGTTGCTGGTCAGGAGATACAAATTTCCTTCGGGGCCTTCGACGATATCGCGCAAGCGACCGAATTGACGGAAGAGCAGCCGCTCGAACTTCTCTGTCTTGCGAGGATCGTTGGCGTCGACCACGACGCGGTAGAGTGTTTGCCCTCGAAGTCCGGTGAAAAGGAGTGAGCCGGCCCACGGACCGCTGGTGACAAATGTAGTGCCAGCGGGAGCCCAGGTCTCGCTGGTCCCTGCGTGAATCACTGGACGGACCATCCCTTCGCGAGTCTCGTCGGCGCGAATTTCCGGCCAACCATAGTTCTTGCCCGGTTCGATGTAATTGACTTCATCCCGGCAACAGCCTTGGAAGCCGCTGGGGCCATGTTCAGTTGCATACAGTCGTTGGGTTGTGGGTTGCCATGCGAGACCTTGGGGATTACGGTGGCCGTAAGAGTACACATAGGAATTGGGAAATGGATTGTCCGTCGGGATGGTGCCGTCCGAATTCAGGCGCAGAATCTTGCCGTTGAGCGAGGAAAGATCCTGCGCGAGCCTCGCGGTCTGCGCATCGCCCATCGACCAGTAAAGCCTGCCGTCGGGACCGAATTTCACCCGCCCGCCATCATGGTTGTTGGCTCCGGCCACGTTGTCGATCAATACTTTATCGAGGCTGCCTTTGCCGGTGGTGGGATCCTCGCGCAGCCGCACGAGACGATTTTGCAGCCGGCCGGTGGCGGCACGATAGGTGTAGGCCACATAGACGAAGCGGTTTTGGGCGAACTGCGGATCGAGAGCTAGCCCCATGAGTCCGGCTTCACCGGTGGCTGTGACTGGCAATGTCATCCAGGGCTCGGGGCGCAGTTGTCCGCCCTCGACGACACGGATGCGGCCAACTCTTTCCGTGACAAAAATTCTACCATCGGCGGCGAAGTCGATGGCCCAAGGCGTATCCAACCCGCGGACAAGAACCTGAGTTTGCAAATCCGGCGGCGTGCCGGCGAGTTGTTCTTGGGGCAGCCCACAAGCGACGAGCAAGGAGATCAACAGTAAGCGCAGGATTCTCACCATCGGCTTGCTCGGTTGGAACTTTCGCGATTGTTTGCGGAGACGCGATCGATCACGAGCCCGCGGGCGGTTTTGGCACAACGGTCACCGACTTTTCCCAAAGCGGCCGAAGATCGGGAGAATAAGGATAGCGAATGCCGTTTTCCTCGATGATCTTCGTGGTGGACTCCAGAAGCTCGGCGCGGTTGAAAACCATAGTCTCGTGAGTTCGGCGCGACGCTCTGGCGAATTTGAGAATGATTTGGGGCTCGGCCGTATCGCGCACGAGTTGAAGCAAGTGTTGTAAACTTGTGACGCGATTACCATTCACCTCGGTCAAGACGAAGCGCTCGGGATCGTCGTAACCCTTCGTGATACGATGGGGAAACATGGGCGAGGACACGACGACAAGCTCTTCGCCATCAAAGCTGGGCTTGTCGTAGCGACGAGTGATCAGCGGGCTATTTTGTTGTCTCGTGGGCAACGGTCTTTGCGCGGTCGCGCGTTCGACATAGTCCTGAGTCGCCTGTGAAAAGACCAGGGGACCGAGGATGAAATACCGCGGGGTTGCATATAGTAGATAAGGCATGACCAGCTCTCGGTGCGACTGGACCGGCAGGCTCATCGGGCTGAGCTTGCCGTCGCGGAAAACCGTGACGTCCACATATCCGTTCTTGGCCAGCCTCTGGACCAAGTACAGCGCCGAGAGACGCAGGTCGTAACGGACTGCGACTTTGCCTTCGCTGTCGATGGGCGTATTGCCGATCTGGGTGATGACATCCCATTCCTTCAACGGATAGTTCGCGTCCTGCCGGTAAGGTTCCGCGACCATGATGCCATTCACGTCGGCGGGCAGTTTCAGTTTTCTTCGCAGCGCGTCGTTTTCCACCGTCTGGAGGAAGTCGTAAATCTGCGGTTTGCCGTCATACCTGCCGTCGGCTATGTCGGCCAAGAATAATTGAATTTCTTCGACCGGGATCAGATAGCCGATGCTTTGGGCGTTCTGAATCAAACTAAAAACGAGCCCCACCAACTGTCCCTCGGAGACCGCCGGCCCGCCGCTATTGCCGAAGTTGAGAGCGGCGTCCACCTGAATCCTCAACCCGCTCCCTTGATAGTAATAATCGGTGTATTCGATGCGAGACACGATGCCTTGGGTGACGGAAAGCTCCGATCCGCCCGTCGGGTAACCGTAGACATTGATATTATCTTTGACGCGCGGCAGTTCTTCTGCGAACGGTAGAGTTCCGCGATTGTCGAAGAATGATTCGTCATCGAGTTTTAACACCGCCAAGTCCATGGATGGGGTCATTGCTTCCACCCGGGCAGCGATGCGGTCGGCGGACTGGTTGGGCTGGACATAAATCTGGCTGGCGTAGCGCACGACATGGGCATTGGTGAGAATCCGCTTGCCGTCGATGACGACGCCGGAGCCCTTCACTTGCTGTGGACTGTTTTTGGTCCAAGGGCGCAACACGTCGGGCGTGTGATGAACGGCGTGGATCCTGACGACCAAATCCCGAATCTTGTCCTGGGCGTTCAATATCGACGGTTGGACGGCGAGAAGACTGAAGACCATTAAGCCGAGAACGATTCGGTACATAGATTTTCCTCGTTTCTGTGGGATCATGCGCGGGCATATTATATACAAAAAAGAGCAGAGTTAAACCGTACCCCTGTACGGTAGCAGGCTGCTGAAAAACACCAAAATCGCATATGGCTGATAGCTTATGGCATATAGTTGGAACCAGGAACATACGCTATAAGCCATACGCCATAAGCCAAATAGCAGCTAGAAAAAAGTTCTTGACAGGGGAAGGATGCAATCATAAGTCTCTTCGTCATGGTTACAGGTCTTGCGTTTCCAACCTTGCGTTATCTGAATCCCGAAACCCGACACCTGAAACCAAACTGTAAGCTATCAGGAGGTGCTCATGTGGTACTTAGTGCTCAGGCGCCCAGTGAAACCGCGCGAAGAGTGGAATGTGACTTTGGATCAACATCTGGTCTGGATGAAACAACAGCACGAAGCCGGAAAAATTCTCTTCTCAGGTCCGACACCGGATCGCAAACTCGGCGTTTATGTTATCCGTGCCGGGTCGCGCCAAGAAGCGGAGACGATTGCCGCCAGCGATCCGTATACGGCGGCCGGCTTTACCGCTTTCGACTTGATCGAGTGGGACGTGCACCAGATCATGGGTGCCGGTCCGTTTACAGCGGCGGGTTTGCACGGTCACAAATAAGCCACGGCATGAAATTTTGTATCGTGACGAGGTTGGCATGAACCCCCGAAGACACATGAAGAGCATCGTTGTTCTGGTCGGGCTGCTCCTGGGCGTTGCCAGAGGGGCGGGCGCGCAGTCCGATTGGAAGAAACAATGGGAAGCCACCGTGGAGGCGGGCAAGAAAGAAGGGGAAGTCGTGATTTACGGACCTCATAACCCGATGTACCAACAAATGTGGGCTGTGTTTCAGAAAAGCTATCCGGAAGTAAAATTCAACTTCGTTCCTGGCAAAGGGTCGGACCACTATCAGCGCATCGTTGCGGAAAGACGGGCTGGAAAATATCTGGCGGACCTTGCCATGGGTGGGTCCTCGAGTTTTGCATCCTTTCCGCCGGGGACCTTGGAGCCGTTAAAGCCTTTGCTTCTCTTGCCGGAAATTAATGACTTATCGGCCTGGTGGGATGGAAAATTGCACTTCGCCGACCCGCAGAACCAGGCGGCTATCATCATCTCCGGAGAAGTTGGAACGAGACGCGGCTCCTACAATACCAAGCTGCTAAATCCGGCGGAGATCCAATCCTGGTGGGATCTGCTGCAACCGAAATGGAGAGGCAAGCTTGGCAGTTTCGATCCACGGGTTGCCGGCGGTGGCGGAGAGACTTTTCTCTTTTTTTACCATACGCCGACGTTGGGACCCAAGTTCGTCACCCGGATACTGAGTGAGACCGAGATCCAGCTGACGCGTGATTTGCAGCAGGGGACAGACTGGCTGGGGCAGGGGAAGATTGTTTTTTACATCGGCAGCGGCCAGCCGATCATGAAAGCCAAGAGCCAGGGTCTTCCCGTGGATTTGTTTCCACATCCTTTGAAAGAGGGAGAGGTGATGGGAGGAGGTTCCTGCTGCATGGCGGTGATGAGCAAAGCCCCTCATCCCAACGCGGCAAAGCTTTTCGTCAACTGGGTGCTTTCCCGCGAGGGGCAGACGGCCTGGCAAAAATACGCCACGGTGAATTCGCTGCGCATGGACATACCGAAAAGCGATCTCGCTCCCGACGACCTACCGCAGAAGGGCGTGAACTATTTCATGATCAACTCGTATAGATACAATGATCCGACCGGGCGGAAAGCAATGCATCAGCTCGTCGAAGACGCACTGAAGAAAGCGGCTAGGATACAGTGAGGCCGGATCGAAAATTTTTGCAGGAGACGCCATGCCAACGATTGGTTTGATCGGACTAGGAAATGCAGGGCGGCCCATGGGTGAACGAATTCTGGCGCAAGGGTACACGCTCACCGTGTACGACTTAAATCCGGCTACGGTTGAGGGTATGGTACGCGGCGGTGCGCGCGCTGCCGCCTCTGCCCAGGAGGCTGTTTCAGACATTACGATCACAGTCCTGCCGTCATCGATCGAAGTGAGAAAGGCTGTTTTCGGGAAGGGCGGAGCCTTTGCAGGAGTAAAACCGGGCATGACGTTTATCGATTTGAGCGGCACGGACCCTGATTGCGCGCGAGAGATGCAGAGGAGATTGCAGGAAAAACGGGCGGTGTTTCTCGGCGGCACGATCCATGCCAGCGGAGCGCCGGCGATCGTCATTCCAGAGGGTCAGTTCACGATAGCTATTGGGGGTAAGCGAGAGCACGTTGACGGCTGCATCGACCTTCTTCGAGCTCTCGCACAGACGATTATTTGTCTCCCGGAGCCCTGGATGCCGAAGGCGTTCAAGATCGCCGTGATCATGTACTCGACGGCCAACAATATCGCTACTGCTGAGATTTGCTCCTGGTTGACGTCACAGGGCGCTGATCCCAAGCTATTCGCGAAACTGCTGCACACTACCGGTTCCCAAGCTTCCGCTGCGCGCCTCGATGAGTTCATGAAACGGAATAACCATAACGGTGGCGCGCTGAGTAACAGCTATAAGGACATCCGCCAGGCACTGCAAGTCGCTGCGGAACTGCAGATCCCGATGCCGCTCTTGTCGATGGCGAATCAGATCCAGGAAATGGCAAGAGCGAACGGATTGACGCGGCTTAACAGCCCGGCTGCCATGGGAAAGTTGTATGAATTGATTACCGGGACAGATCTCAGCGCTGTCGCGGTGAACGCCGAGAAGCAATTGCCCGAGAGTCGCGAGCCGCGGGTGATTTACTTGGAAGATTGATCGAATTGAGGAAAGATTTCGTCGCGCGAATTCTTTTAAAAAGAAACTTGACAAGGCTATGACAGAGCGATAGGAAACAATTGAGCCCTGAACCTCTCACTAAGGGCCGGAAGAGCGAAGATAGTGCGCGCGTATTGTAACTCTTCTGAGAATGGAGGTAATCCATGACGGGAGAAACCAGTCCACCGGGCCCAGATGGCCCGCCTACGGCGGGCGCCACCCATTCGGTCAGCTATGTACGTCGGCAAATCGAGCTGCCTGATCAAGCCCTCAACCCAAGCACCTGAAGGTGCCAGCTCGCTAGGGCGAGCAAATTAAAGGAAGGACTTTCCCGAAGCAGACTCGCAATCTGACCGGCAGACAAAGACCGAATCAGCTGGGGAAGCGCTGGTTGCGAGGCGGGCACAACAAAATACACGGATAGCACTAACGACGCGATAGCGTCACGAATGGGCATCCTTCCTAGGCAGGGATGCCCATTTTTTCTGCACATCGGCGGCATTGGATGATATAACTTAGCGGAGCAGTTGCCCGTAGCCGTCGATGGGAATTTTCATGGCCAATTTTTGCAGCACCCACCACAGAGAGGCTGCCGTACTGGATACCACCGGCCGGCCGCTGTCTTTTTCTAGCTCCTCCACACAGGCCACAGAACGCCAGCGTCCCTGAATCAGGATGGCATCGACGGCAGGGTTTTGCAGAAAGAGGGTCTGGGCGACTTTGTAGGAGGCGTAATCTGGAAGTTTCACCTGGTCGACGGGTTTTTTGACCTCCAAGCCCGTTATGCCTGACACTTGAAAGCCGGCATCCTCGTAGTAACGCTTCACCGCTTCGTTGATCTTTTCCATGTAAGCAGTCGCGATAACTATACTTTTCGCTTTCAGGTGCTTCAGGGCTTCGACGCTGGCGTTCATGCCGGTGCTGACCGGCAGACCGACGCTCTGAGATAATTTTTCCACAACCTCCTGTTCCACCCGATAGCCGCGCTGGGTGCCCAAAGTGATCCCACCTAAAAGAATGGCGTCGCATTCTTCGGCATTGAAAATCCCCAGTCCCCTTTCCAGTGCATGGATCGCTTTATCAAACTCTTCCGTGGTATGGGCCTGGACGTTTAGCCCTGAGGCTACGATGGTAAATCCTTTAGGTAGGATGAGATCCCAATCGGATGGGGTCTCGAAAACCGATGGTGACAGATACCCGATGCGTGCTTTCCAGCCAGACATGTGCTTTCCTCGCCTTAGATATTCTTCAAAGCTGCTAGCAAATCACCCGATCGATGACAGCGGTAAGAATTGTCTTTTACCCCAAGGCGATGGATATAGAAAGAGCATTACAACGGCTTTTCCGTAGGACTCAAACCATTGGCGGAACCATGACTTGGTGTCAGGAGTGCCCTGACCCTTGCTCAGATTGTCCCTGATTGCTTTTGCCCACCCATTGTCCTAGGAACTAATGGCAAGCCGACCTAATTTTCTTTCAGCACGCCGTGGGAAATTATGGGTTGGATCGTCAAATAAGAATGAGAAACTGAGAAAAGCAAGAAGTAAAAGTTTCGACCATTATTGAAGAGGTCAAAGTTATGCTGCCTTGCGGCGATAGATCATCATCATCATTCTTGACTTTACGCTATTTGATCGGTAGTCACATCGCCGCGTTGGTCGTGGCTACCGCCCTCGGTTCAGCTGCGGCCCAAAGCAGCGATTTCAACCGTCGCGCCACGGCTACCGCACAAATATTAGCGGGTATCACGCCTACTGCGGGTGACCCGGCCTTCGATCGCCTGCTAAGCTCGGAGGCTTTTCCCGAGCATCAGAAATGGATGGCTGCTCATTGGATCCAGACGCGCAGCCGGATTGCTGCCATAGAGGCTTGGCGGGCCCAGGAAGTGAAAATCTCTGGCGCGTCTAACCGGGCGCTTTTTTACCCCTTTAGCGGCCCCGACTTCTTCAATGCCTACGCCTTGTTTCCAGACCATCCACTTTATATTTTCTTCAGTCTTGAGCGACCGGGAACTTTGCCGGACCTTGAATCCGTCACACCCGTGCAGTTCGGGAAGATGCTCCAAGACGTGCGGAACGCTTTTCGCGATATCTTCGAGCGCAATTACTTCATAACGGACTACATGAGCAAGCAACTTACGACTCCTTGGATTCGGGGCAGCGTTCCGATAATGGCGACAATGATGGCTCTGCTGCATTTGCGCATCGTTCGGATCGAGCCCATTGATCTCTATCCCGAGTTGACAAATACCTATGAGGCACTGGAGGCCAAGCGGCCACGAAGGCTGATGCGGGGCGTGCGGATAGACTTTAACCATGCCAATGGGGGTCCGCTTCGCCGGCTGTATTACTTTTCGGTGGACGCCACGGACAAGGCGTTGGAGTTCTACCCGGGGTTCTTGGACTGGGTTGCCCAGCATCGGCCCGCCTCGGTATTGCTGAAATCGGCATCTTACCTGTTGCATGATGGCCAGTTCGAAAAAACCCGCGCGATGATCCTTGCGAACGCCGACTACGTGATTCAAGATGACACCGGTATACCCTACCGTTTGTTGAAGCACGCTCCTTGGCAGGTCCGACTTTATGGACAATATAATAAGCCAATTAAAGGGTTGCGCTACGGCTATCAAGCAGATCTTGAGTCAGCCTTCAGGGCAGAGGCCGGTCGGTCCAAGCTACCGTTTCCGTTCGGCTACCATTGGAGAGGTAAACAGTCCGGGCTGCTTATCGCGATGCGGTAGGCGCTTCGCAGCCGTCGACCCCGGATGCCTGCCGTTCGACCCGCGTGTTAGTGTGAAGAATCGGAGCTGGCAGGAGCCGTCACATTCCGCGCATGTTTCGGAGAACCTTCCAAACTAGCGACGGCGTCATCCTGTCGGTGCTCGAAGCCGGCCGGGAGCACGCAGATAGCACGGGCCTTACGTTAGTATTCGTTCCCGGCTGGTGCATGCCCGCTTCGCTATGGGCGAAACAAGTCGAAAGGCTGGGACGAGACTACCGTACTCTCGCCCTGGACCCGCGCGGCCAAGGCGAATCTGACGTACCGACGTTCGGCTATACCGCGGAGCGCCGCGCGACTGACCTCGACGAACTGCTGCAACCGTTGGTGAATGTTGTGCTTATCGGCTGGTCCTTAGGAGCCATCGAGTCGCTGCAGTACGTCTATATGTTCGGCAGCCAACGCCTGGCCGGATTGGTTCTCGTGGACAGTTCCGTGGGTGAAGAGCCGGCGCCCCCTCCCAGCGAAACCTTTAGGCAACGGCTGCGCGAGGAACGCGACCCAATGTTAGAGGAGTTCGTGCGGGGGATTTTTGTGAGGTCCCGCTCTGAAGCGGAAATAGATATTTTGCTACGCGAGGCGAAACGAATGGCACTGCATGACAGCCTGGCGCTGCTAGCCTTCCCCTTCGAACGCAGCCACTGGAAACGCATCGCCCGTAACTTCGACAAGCCGCTGCTTTATGTCGTCACACCACAGTTCGAGAAACAGGCAAACAATCTTCAGAAAAATCGGCCGGGAACTCAGATTGAAGTCTTCAAAGCGGCCGGACATGCGCTATTCGTTGACGAACCGGAACGGTTCAATGCGCTGATCGAAGATTTCGTGAGCAGGCTTTCCAGACGCCCGGTGGATTAGTTGCTCGAAGCTTCCGCTGAATGTCAAATGCGATAAAACTGCCGGGCGTTCT
>DAIRFP010000123.1:0-6823 GCA_036794995.1 Thermodesulfobacteriota bacterium
CATATGCTTCGTTGCGCTCAATCGCCTCGCTCCAACGTACTGGTTAAGTACGCCTCCGCTCGTCGATTTTTCGCGCGCCTCGCCTCTGAGATCTTTTTGAGCAGCCTGCAAACAGAATTTTAGCAATCTGCGCGGAATACGTGTTTAATTTAGAATCATGATGAAAAGACTTTTTCTATCTCTCGTTTCATTAATGTTGACGTTGCAATGGTTCGTGATCGGCAAAGCGGCTGCGAAAACCATCAACGTGGCTTATCCATCGCCCTCGTGGAATACCTCGTTGCCCGTGAGCATGGCCAAGGAATTCGGGTTGTTTGCCGCCGAGGGGCTTGAAGTCCGGCCGGTCTATGTGCGGGGCGGCCCCGTCGTTATGGCCGCTCTGCTAGGCGGCGACGCCGATTTCGCCGTCATCGCCGGCGTGACGGCGGTGACAAGTATTCAACGCGGCGCCGATATCGTCATTGTCGGCGGCCATACGGCTTACATCGATCAAGTTCTTATCGGCGCCAAAGGCGTTAACAAGCTAAACGAGCTGAAGGGCAAGGTGGTGGGCGTCACCGGATCGGGTGGAGTCACAGAGTTTGCCACGGTGGAGGCTTTGGCACGCAACGGTCTCGTGCGGGACAAGGATTATACTATTCTCTACTCGGGCAACAGCCCGGCGCGGGTCAACGCGTTAGAGAATGGGTTGATTCAAGCGGCCGCCTTTTCCGCCATCGAGAAAGTGGTCATGGAGCAAAAGGGCTATCCCCTGCTTCTGGAGACCGGCAAAAGCATTCCCGAATTTCCTTTCATGGTGATCGTCACGAGCCGGCAAAAAATCAAAGCGAACCCGCTGGAAGTTAGCGCTTTTTTGCGAGCCGTGCGCAACAGCATGAATCTGATTCAGAACCACAAGGAAAAAGTCATCGCCGCGGCGCTGAAAAAAGATCCCAACGCCAACGTTGCCGTGTTGCGGAAATCGTTGGATTACACGGTGGACAGTTTTTCCATCCATCTGGGCAAGAAAAACATTCAGGCGCTGGTCAACGCGGCCAAGCTGGGCGTGAATTTGGACGCTCCAGGCGCTGTGGAAAAGTTCTTTCTTGATGACTTCATGAACAAAGTGCTGAGTTCCAAGTAACTGAACTATCTTCAACAACATTCGAAAAGTTCACCATGAAAAACCTTGAGCTGAGTCTGAGATCGGAATGCATTGAACATTGAACTTTAAACCAGCAGGCGAAATCATGACTGAAGCACCCGCGCCGATTGTCGGTTTTGGCACCGGCTCCACCAGCTACGACGCGTTTCTCGAAAGGGAAGCCATTCCCGTGGTGCGGGACTTGTGGGTGAAAAATTTATTCGAGCTTCCGCTGGCGACCTGGCAAAGGAAAGGCGGCCGCGGCAGCTACATCAATTTGCAGGGCTCCGGCATCAACACTTCCTATATCGCCATCGATTGTTTTCTCATGGAGATACCTCCCGGCGGGAGTTTGAACGCCGAGCACTACATGTACGAAGAAATCCTCTTCGTCTTGAAGGGACGCGGCGCCACCGACATATGGACCCCGGTAACCGAAAAGCAAACCTTCGAGTGGCAGGAAGGCAGTCTTTTCACCGTCCCCTTGAATGCCTGGCATCAACTGTTTAACGGCGATGGGCAGCAACCCGCCCTGCTATTGGGCTGCAGCTTCGCTCCCACCATGATCAATTTGATGCACAGCGACGATTTTATTTTCCACAACGATTTCGTTTTCAAGGACCGCTACGGGGGTCAAGCGGACTACTTTCGCGGCGAAGGCAAAGTGATCGGCAAAAAAATGTTGGAGACCAATTTCATCGCCGACGTGCGCGCCTTTGAAAAACTTGAACAGGATCCCAGTCGCGGCTTCGGACGCAACGTCCAACTGGAAATGGGCTGCAACAGCATGTCGCTGCACATGTCCGAGTTTCCCGTGGGAACTTACAAAAAGGCCCACCGCCACGAGCCCGGCGCCCACATCATAATTCTCACCGGGCAGGGCTACACCCTGGAATGGCCCCAGGGGCAAGAGCCGGTCAAGTTGGATTGGCAGGCGGGCAGCCTTTTTATGCCGCCTGAACAATGGTTTCACCAGCAATTCAACACCGGCCAGGTGCCCGCCCGGTATCTCGCCTTCAAGCCGAGAGGCAAAAAATTTCGCACCAAGGGCAAGTTCATGAACAACGTCAGTGTCAAAGACGGCGGTAACCAGATCGAGTTCGAGGACGAAGACCCGGCGATCCGGAAGCTTTACGAGCAGGAATGCGCGCGGCACGGCGTGCAAGTGAATATGGGGAAACGTTAGATCGCGGAGGAAAAGCTAACCAAGTGTATTTGAGGTTTCCGTTGAAACTGGGAATACGGAATCGGGAAAAAGATCAATCGCGCGAAGACCTAGCGCGGAAGAGCCGCAACCAAACCTCGGAATATCTCCCGCAAAGCATGTCCTGAGCGACGCCGAAGGAACGCAAAGCCGCAAAGGTCGGAGAAAAAACGTCAAAATCATTCGTAAGAATATTTATCTTTCCCGTTCGAACTTGGCGCCTTTGCGCCTTGGCGGGAGGAATATCCGAATCCGAGAACCTTCATTTAACATTTTAAAAACGCGGAGGAAGAGGAAATGAAACTGACACTTGACAGCGCATCGTTGATCGTCGACCAAGCCCTTGCCAAAGCGCGGGCGGCGAAGTTCAGGCCCATGTGCGTCGCCGTTCTGGATGACGGCGGTCATGTAAAGGCATTGAAACGCGAAGACGGCGCCAGCATTTTGCGGCCGACCATCGCCGTCGGCAAGGCTTGGGGAGCGGTGGGGATGGGGGAATCGAGCCGGCAATTGAGCGAGCGCTTGAAAGAGCGTCCTGCCTTTCTGGGCGCCCTGTCGAACATGTCCGGCGGCAAGGTCGTACCCGTTGCCGGCGGCGTCTTGATCATGGACGGCGACGAGATCATCGGCGCGGTGGGTGTCAGCGGTGGCACCGCCGACGAGGACGAGGTCTGCGCCATCGAAGGCATCAAAGCCGCCGGTCTGACTCACAAAGTTTGATTTGCGAAGAAGCCGCCTATGTGACGGTCATAAATAAGTTTACATACCCCTCACCCTGGCCGTCTCCCGCAAGGGGAGAGGGGAACCTAAATAAGTCTCCCCTCCCTCGACGGGAGGGGGATTAAGGGGAGGGTGATTTATGTCAACACATTTATTGCTTTCACTGTAGCAAGAGCTTTTTCTGACGTTGAGGAGACGACATGGACACTTACATGGATCAGTATCGCACCGGACCTGAAACCCTGGGCGGCCGCTATATGCGCTCGTTCTGGCATCCGGTTTACCGCTCCGAAGATTTGCCTGCCGGTTGGGCCAAGCCGATCAAGATCATGAGCGAAGATTTCACCCTTTATCGCGGCGAGGGCGGCGCGCCCCACGTGATCGCCTTTCAATGCGCGCACCGCGGGCTCCAGCTCTCCGTCGGTTGGGTCGAGGACGACTGCATTCGCTGTCGTTATCACGGCTGGAAGTATGACGCCACCGGACAATGCATCGAAGTCCCGACGGAATCCGAAGCGACGGCCAAAACCGTGCGCATTCGGAGCTATCCTACGGTCGAGTATTTGGGATTCATCTTCGCCTACTTCGGCGCCGGAGAGCCGCCTCCGCCGCACTTCCCGGACTTTGAAAACGGCAAAGTGACTTGGACCGAGTCTTACACCCGACCCTGCAACTTCTTTTATAATTTAGAAACCGATCCGGTGCATATCCCCTTCGTCCATCGCGAATCGGAATTCTATTACAATCAACCCATCGAAGTCCCCATTGAGGTCAAGGCCGAGGAAAGCGATTGGGGCATCACCCTGTACACTATTTTCGCGACCGACCGGGTTCGCACCTATCAATTCGGTTGGCCGAACATGCGCAGCTTCAAAGCGCGGGACCGCAATCATCTGGTTTGGCGCGTGCCCATCGACGACGAGTCGCACACCAGTTTCCAATTGGACGTCATGCATATCGCCGACGGCGACGAAGGAGAAAAGTATAAGGCCCGTCACGAAGCCAGAACGGGAAAACTGGGACGCCCCTATCAGGAATTGGGCGAAGCGGTGCTCAGAGGCGATATTCGCATTCAAGATATCGACGGCGACGACAAAGCCAACATCGTCTGGATCCAAGACTACGTCACCCAGGTCGGCGTCAGCCGCACCGCGGACCGCAGAAGCGAGCACCTCATCCGGGCCGACTGTGGAGCACTTATATATCGCAAGCTCTGGGAGCGGGAGCTGGGAGCCTTCGCTGAGAACCGGCCGGTCAAACAGTGGGCTCGGACAGAGCGGGTCATGAGGGCCTATACCCACCAACATCAACCACAACCGGTAACCGATGCGCGCTGAAACAGCTGCCATGCCGAACCGTCGAATAGGTAGCCTCAGCGCCGTGTTGATGTTTTTTTTCTGCCTTCCGGTCGCCGGCAAGGCCAGCGCGGCAACCATCGACGATGCTCGGAGGGAAGGAGCCCTGGTCTTTTACGGCAGCATGACGACCGAGCATCATGGGAAACTCGTCGCCGCATTCAGCCAGAAATATCCCTTCGTCAAGGTCGAAGGATTCCGCGCCAACTCTCTGACCGTGGTCAATCGCGTCGTCACGGAGCAACGCGCCGGACGCCCCCTGGTGGACGTGATGAACGTCGATGAGCTCAGCGGCTGGGTGCTGAAGGACCGCGGTCTTTTGCAGCCCTATCTATCCAACGAGACCCGTGCCTTCCCCGAGGCCTATCGCGATCCGGAGGGGTTTTTCACTTGCTGCACCTATGTTGTTACCAACGTCATCGCTTACAATCGCAAGCTCGTGCGCAAGGATGAAGCGCCAAAAACCTTTGAAGATCTCCTGGCGCCTAAATGGACCGAGAAACTCGGCATGGAGACCGATCTCGCCAAGTTGTTCGCTGCCCTGGTGCCGCTCTGGGGCCGGCAAAAGACCATCGACTATTTCACGGCGATGATGAAGCAAAAGCCCTCCATGCGCAGCGGGCGCACGCTCTTGGCGCAGTTGATGGCGGCCGGCGAATTTTCCGCGGGCTTGGGATTTTACGGCTACCGCATGCTCGAGTTGCAGGAAACCGGCATGCCGCTGGAGATCGTGCAAGCGGACCCGGTCGTGGCCTGGCCCTTTCGTTTACTACTGGCAAAGAACGCGCGCCACCCGAATTCGGCAAAACTGTTTATCGACTTTGTGCTATCCGAGGAAGGCCAGAGTTTTTTGGCCGGCTTGGGACGGACCGTGGTAAGACCCGGAATCAAAAATAAGTATCCTCAGTTGGTGGACGGCGTCAAGCTTTATCCGGTCAAGCCCGATATCGGCAAGAATTATGAAGAGCTGAGCAAAACCTATTACGGCATTATCAATCGCTAGGGTCTGGGAAATAATAAAGCAAATGCATTGTCACGCGAGTGCCTGTCATCCTGAGCGCCGCGAAGGCTTGTCCTGAACGTAGTGAAGGACCTCTTTCTGAATGAGATTCTTCGGCCATGCCTCAGAACGCTTCGCGGATTCTTCACTCCGCTACGCTGCGTTCAGAATGACAGGATAAACAATTGGAAAATTTAATCCTTAACAAAAGCCACGACAACGAGCCGAGCCTCCGGTGAGTTGGGATCAAAACGTTCAAGCTGTTCAAAACGTTTGGAATGATTTGAACGTAGGGAACACTGATAAGCAAACATGACGATAGACATTCAAGCGCAAGGCGGTTGGGGCAGCGGCGACACGAGCTATGACCAATTCCTCAAGCGAGAAGGCCTGCCGGTGATGCGCGGATTGTGGGTCGAGGATGTTTTGAATCTGCCCCTGGCGCCGTGGCAGCGAAAGGGCGGCCGCGGGGCTTATATCAATCTCGACGGCTCGGGGATCAACACCTCCTACATCGCCATCGATTGTTATGTCGTGGAGATTCCCCCCGGCGGCAGTTTGCATCCTGAACAGTACCTCTATGACGAAATTCTCTTGGTCTTGAAGGGCAACGGCGCCGCCACGGTTTGGACTCCGGAAACCAGGAAGCAGACTTTTGAATGGCAAGAAGGCAGCCTGTTTACCATACCACTTAACGCCGCGCACCAGTTATTCAACGGCGACGGCAAACAACCCGCCTTGCTCTTGGGTTTTAGCTTCGCTCCGACGATGATCAATCTTTTGCACAATGAGGATTTCATTTTTCACAACCATTTCGCTTTCACGGATCGCTACCGGGGCGAGGACGATTATTTCCAAGGCCAGGCGAAAGTCCTCGACAAAAACTGGCTGGACACGAATTTTATTCGCGACCTGCGCGCTTTTGCCCCGGACGCGAACCCTCCAGGCGGCCCAAACTCAAAAGCGGAACCGGCGCTGGTTTATATCGAGATGGGTTGCAACACGATGTCGGCGCACATCATGGAATTTCCCGTGGGCACCTACGCCCGCGCCCACCGCCATGAGCCCGGCGCCCATATCCTGATCCTGAGCGGGCACGGCTATTCATTACACTGGATGGAAGACGAGGAACCGGTACGGATTGATTGGAATCCGGGCAGTTTATTCGCGCCGCCGGAGCAATGGTTTCATCAGCACTTCAACACCGGGCCGAGCCCGGCGAAGTATATCGCCTTCAAGCCGCGCAGCAGGAAATTCCGCACCAAAGGAAAATTTATGAACAACGTCAGCCGGAAAATGGGCGGGACCATGATCGAGTATGACGATGAAAATCCCGCGATTCGCGCCCTCTACGAGCGCGAATGCGGGCGTAACGGGGTGCCGGTCAATATGCGCGATGTCCCAACGGACTACTCGCGCCG
>DAIRFP010000123.1:6833-14589 GCA_036794995.1 Thermodesulfobacteriota bacterium
CGGGCCTGCCGTTAGCCAAGGAGAATTTCATGCCGACCGTTGATTATATGGACTGCTTCTTCACCGGCCCCGGCACCATTGCCGGCAAATACATGCGCAAGTTTTGGCACCCGGTTGCGCGCGCGGAGGATTTGCAACCGGGCTGGGCAAAACCCATCCGCATCATGAGCGAAGATTTTACCATGTATCGCGGTGAGGGCGGCAGACCCCACGTCGTCGATTTTCGCTGTCCCCACCGCCAATCGACGCTTGCCGTCGGCTGGGTGGAGGGAGATTGCATCCGCTGCCGTTTTCACGGCTGGAAATTCGACGGCTCCGGGCAGTGTGTCGAGCAACCGGCGGAAAAAGAAGCCTTTACCGAGAAGGTTCGGATCCGCAGTTGTCCGACGGAGGAGTATCTTGGACTTATCTTCGTCTATTTCGGCGCGGACGATCCTCTTCCCTTACCACGCTACCCGGATTTCGAGCAGGACGGTTTGTGGGTAGAGACTTATGTTCGCCCCTGCAATTTTCTCAACAACATCGAAAACGATCCGGTGCATATTCCCTTTACCCATAAGGAATCCGAATTTTTTCTCCGACGACCCCGGGAAATTCCCACGGTCGCCCAGGAGGAAACCGAATGGGGGCTCATGCTCACGACCTCGACGACCAGCGGCCGCGTGCAGGTCTTGCACTACGGCATGCCCAATATTCTCGGCTTTAAGGAGTCCGACCGCGACCATCTCGCCTGGCGCGTTCCCGTTGACGATGAAAGCCACGCGAGTTTTCAACTCGATATCCAGCATGTAAAGGACGGCATCGAGGGCGAGGCGGTGAAAAAGCGCCATCTCGCGCGCACCGGGAAATTGGGCCGCTCGCCGAACGAACTGGGCGCCGCCGTGCTGCGCGGTGAAATCCGGATTCAGGATCTAGAGGGCGATGACCGGGCGAATATCGTCTGGATCCAAGACTATGCGGTTCAGGTGGGCCAGGGTCCCATCGAGCTCCGTAAGAAAGAGAATCTGGGCCGCTCCGACGCCGCGTTGATTCTGCAACGCAAGATCTGGACTCGCGAGCTGCAAGCCCTCGCCGACGGCGCTCGGCTGACGGTCTGGCACCGCGCTCCCCGACTCACTGAGCTGATCTCCTATTCACATCTGCCGGAGGCGGCACAGTCGTAGTTGCACGAGACGCAAACGGCGCTGCGCGACCTTCAAACCGTTTTGAACGACTTGAACGATTAGATTACTTTATGTGTAAACATTCCATCATTCCACTGTTTCACTGTTGTCATTCTTCTCCGAAATCGTCCAAAAATTTCCCTAATCCTCTTGTCTTTCGCCAACCGCCTCGACATACTAAATTACTCAATTTATGAAAGTGGAGAAGGAAAATGATTGCCGGTTTGATGGATACGGGCGGGCGAAAAACAGCGTCATTGGGCGGCGGGGTTGCGGTTGCACGCGGTCCTCGAAGAAACCGCTTATTACCTGACAGTCAAGCGGCCGCGCCAACGGCCAAGAATCTTTTCAAGACAATCTTAATCGTCATTGGCCTTGGAGCGATTTTTCACGGGGGGCTGGCAAACGCGGGCGTGCCGACGGATCAGGTTCGCACCACGGTGGACCAGGTTCTCGCCATTCTGAAGGACCCGTCCCTCAAGGTGGAAAACAAAAAGAAAGAGCGCCGCGATCAGCTACGGCGCGTTATTTTTGCGCGATTTGACTTTACCGAGATGGCGCGGCGCTCACTCGGACCCGAATGGCGGCGGCGGTCCCCGGCGGAACAGCAGCAGTTCGTCGCTATCTTTACCGACTTGTTGCAAGACAATTACATCGGCGCCATCGAGTCTTATAACGGTGATCAAGTCGGCTATAACCGCGAGATCCAAGATAAGGACAATGCCGAGGTGCAAACGACGCTGGCGACCAAAGGTGAAGCCACTTATTCGATCAATTACCGGCTCCATCTTGTCGGCAAAGATTGGAAGGTCTACGACGTCGTCATCGAGAACATCAGCGTCGTCAACAACTACCGTTCGCAGTTCAACCGGGTCATCAGTAAGTCGTCCTACGAAGAGCTCGTCCGCACCATGAAGGAAAAAGCGAATGCAGGCAGCAGCTCCTAAGCCTGTTCCCAAGTAGAGTTCAAAACGCTCCAACCGTTCAATCACTGCGCGACCTTCAAATCGTTTGAACTACTTACGTTTGAACGGCTTATCTCCCGGCCCACTTCACTTCTTTTAGCTCGCCACTAACCTGAACTGAGACAGGGTCCCGATGAATCTAGCAAAACAATCGCCAATAGTGCTTACCTGCTTTTTCAGAGAGTTCGTTGCCTGGTCACTTTTTCTTACCGGCCCATGCGCCGGTCATAGGCTCGCGATATCCGACCGGCCAACCCCGTATCGGGCCCTTTGGGCCCCCGCGCGGTAAACTCGACGCGGACGTTGCCGTCGGCCTGAGTCCGCACGTTGATGGTGACCTCCTGCTCGCCCCGGCTGCCACGGATCACCCCGTTCGTCCGGTCCTCAGCGGTGATACGGACACCTTCATCCTGCGCGGCGCCGAGAGCCGCGCTCCAGGCGCGGTCGAACGTGCTCGCCGCGGGCACATAGGCGGGAACCGGCTCGTACTGAACGCAGCTCGAAAGCAGTAGGAGCACGGTTGCAAGAAGGAAGGCTGGCCAGAGAAAATCCAACCCTCGTTGATCCAAAATGTGGCTCCGTTTAAGTTTCATCCCATCCCTCTTCTGGTCCTTCCGCCAAGACTCGATCTTGGAGCGCTTACGTGTAGGCGTGTGTAGCTAACATCCCCAAGGCTGTATATTGGACTTTGGTCCAATAGCGACCCCTGTTCTTGGTGAGCCCAGTCCAACTATAAACAGTTTTTGGCACACTCTGATCGCTCGGGATGACGGGGCTTTGGCCGTCACTCAGCGTTCCCTTTGACCTTGCTCCGAACATGCTTGGCGTCTTTCGACGAAGTTCATCCTGAGCGGTAGCCGAAAGTCAAGACAAACTTGGCACAAAGCGAGGATTCGGTAAACACCGCGACAAAAACCGAAAAGGGCAATTTCCTCCAAAGCTGGAACGTGGTAACTTATAGCGAATGAACGAGTAGGGAATGAACGACACTACCTTCATCAACCCATTTCCGACCATCACTTTTGGCGAAGTGGTTGATATCATATTTGTCGCCGTATTGCTGTACACGGCCATCGTTTGGGCGCGCCGCACGCGGGCTGCCTTCGTCGTTCGCGGCATTCTTATTCTCGGAGGTATCTACATCATCGCCCGATACCTCGACCTGCAAATGACCGCCTGGGTGTTTCAGGGTTTCTTCGCAATTTTTCTGATCATGATCGTGGTGATCTTTCAGGAGGAGTTGCGCCAGTTCTTCGAACGAATCGCGGTTTGGAGCCTCGCCCGGACCCGGGTGCCGGCTCTGGGCTCCAACGCCGCAGATATCCTGGTGCGCACCCTGTCGGATCTGGCCAAGGAACACGTCGGCGCTTTGATCGTAATCCGCGGCAACGATCCCCTGGAGCGGCACATCACCGGGGGGATTCCCCTGGATGGAAGGCTCAGCGGGCCGCTGCTGAAGAGTATTTTCGATCCTCATTCTCCGGGACACGACGGCGCCGTGCTGGTGGAACAGGACCGCATCACCCGTTTCGCGGCCCACCTACCTTTGTCAAAGGACCTGTCGCAACTCGCCAACGTCGGCACCCGACATTCCGCGGCGTTGGGTCTGGCGGAACTCACAGACGTTCTTTGCCTGGTGGTTTCCGAGGAACGCGGCACTATCTCCGTGGCCAGAGATAGCAAACTCCGCGAGATCGAGAATCTGCAGCAGCTCGGCGCCGTCATCGATAGCTTTTTACGAACAAAATTTCCGTCGACCCGGCAGAGCAACATCTCGTTGCAGTTTTTTCGTGAGAATTGGATCGCCAAGGCCATCTCGCTGTCCTTAGCTATCGGCTTTTGGTACATCTTCGTGCCGGGCTCGAAGACAGTTCAAATCAGCTATCGGATTCCGGTGAGCGTGGAGAACCTGCCGGCGGATCTGCGAGTGGAAGAAATCGAGCCGCCGATGGTAAGCGCGACGTTTAGCGGGCCGCGGCGCGCTTTCTATCTTTTTGACTCAAGAAAGATAAGAGTGGCCATCGACGTCTCCATGGCGGAACTTGGCCGCCGCAACTTTAACATCTCGGAACAAAACATCCGCTACCCGAAAGAACTGACCTTGCAGGAGCTCAATCCTTCTACCTTGAGACTTTCCGTCAAAAAGGTCCCCGCCGCCCCTGACACCAACCGAGGCTGACCGGGGCGGTTTAAGGTTCCAACTCGTTCGGACTTTGAACTTTGAACTCCATAACGGCGGGAGTCGTCCGCAAAATTTCCCAAAGTGAATATGCGCTTTTGGTTGCCTTAGAAAGACAGGATGCTAACCTAAAGGCACAGCGCAATGAACACCGGCTCGCAGTTACACTCCGTGAACCTGGGCGAGGATACCACGACAATACCGGACAAAGGCCGCGCGCGAGCCGTCATTGAAAACGTCAGGCCTGAGATCGATGGCGGCCGTTTTCCCGCCAAAAGAACCGTCGGGGAGCGCATGACCGTGGAGGCGGATATCTTCGCCGACGGTCACGACGTCCTGGCGGCCCGGCTCCTCTATCGCAAGGCGGGAGCTGGCGGGCAGACAGAGATTCCCATGCAGCCACTGGTCAACGACCGCTGGCGCGGCACATTCGAGGTCGACGAAGTCGGCGATTACTATTACACCTTGCTAGCCTGGGTGGACCGGTTTAAATCATGGCGTCAAGGGTTCGCCAAGAAAGCGGCAGCGGAGCAAGACGTCACCCTCGATCTGCTCACCGGCGCAGAGCTGGTTGAGCTGGCCGCGAAGAACGCGACCGGTGAAGACCGCAAGCGACTAGACCGCTATGCCGTGCTGCTCCGGGGCGATAAATCCGCGGCCGCACAGTCGGCGGTGGATGATGGGCTCGCGGCATTGATGGAAAAATATCCCGACCGACGCTGGACGGTCACCTATGACAGGGAACTTCGGGTCAACGTCGAACGCAGTAAAGCGCGCTTCAGCGCATGGTACGAGTTGTTTCCCCGCTCCTCGGCCGCCACTGCGGGTGAACACGGCACCTTCAGCGACTGTATCGAGCGCCTGCGCTATATCGCCGCCATGGGTTTTGATGTGCTTTATCTCCCGCCCATTCACCCCATCGGCACCTCGTTCCGAAAAGGCAAAAACAATACCCTCGAAGCCACTCCCGACGACGTGGGAAGCCCCTGGGCCATCGGCGCTAAAGAAGGCGGCCACAAGGCGATTCATCCGCGTTTGGGATCCCTGGCGGATTTCCAGCGTCTGGTCGCGGCCGCGAAAAAATTCGACATTGAAATCGCCCTGGATATCGCTTTTCAGTGTACGCCCGATCATCCCTACGTCGCGGAACATCCGGAATGGTTTCGCAAACGGCCGGATGGATCGATCCAATACGCGGAAAATCCGCCGAAAAAATATCAGGACATCTATCCACTGGATTTCGAGTCCGAGAATTGGCGGGAGCTTTGGAACGAATTGAAAAGCGTCATCTTGTTCTGGGGCGAGCAGGGTGTGCGGATTTTTCGCGCCGACAACCCTCATACGAAAGCGTTTCCCTTCTGGGAGTGGATTATCGGCGAGGTGAAAAAGGCTTATCCCGATGCGATCTTCCTGGCGGAGGCCTTCACCCGTAACAAGGTCATGTACCGATTGGCCAAGCTGGGGTTCAGTCAGTCCTATACTTACTTTACCTGGCGCAACACGAAACCGGAGTTGACCCAATATTTTACCGAGCTGACCCAGACCGACGTCAGCGATTTTTTCCGCGCCAACCTGTGGCCGGCCACCCCCGATATCCTGACCGAGTATCTCCAGTTCGGCGGCCGGTCCGCTTTTATGACCCGCCTCGTCCTCGCCGCCATGCTGGGAGCCAGCTACGGTATCTACGGCCCGGCTTTCGAGCTCTGTGAAAATACTCCCCGGGAGCCCGGCAGCGAAGAGTACCTCAATTCGGAAAAATATGAGATCAAGCACTGGGATCTGGAAAAACCCGGCAGCCTGAAGGATTTTATTGCCCGCATCAACCGCATCCGGCGCGAGAACCGCGCGCTGCAGAGTGACCGGAGCCTGCGCTTTTATCCGGTCGATAATCCGGAGATTCTCTGCTTCAGCAAACGGACGGAGGACTTGAGTAACGTCATCGTGGTCGCGGTCAACCTGGATCCGCACCACGTGCAGTCCGGCTGGCTGGAGTTACCGTCGGAAGAGCTCGGACTCGATCCCGAACAGACCTTTCAAATGCATGATTTGCTGACCGATGCCCGCTATCTCTGGCAGGGAAAGCGAAACTACGTCCAGTTAGATCCCGAGAGCGTGCCGGCTCAGATCTTTCGCGTGCGCCCCCGTATCCGGCGTGAGCAGGATTTCGATTACTTCATGTAAAGGGAGCCCTATGGCAGCGAGTCGAAGAGTGAAGAGCAGTGAGTCATTGCTCTTGGAGGACAACCCGCAGTGGTACAAAGACGCGGTGCTCTACGAAGTTCACGTGCGCGCCTTCTGCGACGGCAACGGCGACGGCATCGGCGACTTCCAGGGGCTAACGGAAAAACTCGATTTCCTCCAGGACCTCGGCGTCACGGTGCTCTGGCTGCTGCCATTTTATCCGTCACCCTTGAAAGACGACGGCTATGACATAGCCGATTACCACAGCATCCACCCGGACTACGGCACCTTGCATGATTTCAAGCTGTTCCTCCACGAGGCTCACGAGCGCGGCATCCGGGTCATCACCGAATTAGTTGTCAATCATACTTCCGATCAACACCCATGGTTCCAGCGAGCGCGGGTGGCCAAACCCGGCAGCAGCGCGCGCAACTTCTATGTCTGGAGCGATAATCAGGACAAATATCAGGAAGCCCGCATCATTTTCAAAGACTTCGAGCTTTCGAATTGGTCCTGGGACCCCGTCGCCAAGGCCTATTTTTGGCATCGCTTCTACTCGCACCAACCCGACTTGAACTTCGACAACCCGGAGGTCCAAAAAGCGCTCTCGGGGGTGTTGGATTTCTGGTTGGAGATGGGCGTCGACGGCATGCGCCTGGATGCGGTGCCTTATCTCTACGAGCGCGAGGGCACCAACTGTGAGAATCTTGCCGAGACCCACGTCTTCTTGAAAGAACTCCGGCAGCATATCGATAAGAAATACCAGAACCGCATGCTGCTGGCCGAGGCGAACCAATGGCCGGAAGATGCCGTCACTTATTTCGGTTCCGGTGACGAGTGCCATATGGCGTTTCATTTCCCGGTCATGCCGCGTCTGTTCATGTCGGTGCACATGGAGGACCGCTTTCCGATCATCGATATTCTCGACCAAACCCCGGCCATTCCCGACAGCTGCCAGTGGGCGCTGTTCCTGCGTAACCACGACGAGTTGACCCTCGAGATGGTCACCGATGAGGACCGCGATTACATGTATAAGGTCTATGCCACTGACCCGCGAGCGCGGATCAACCTGGGCATCCGGCGGCGGCTCGCGCCGTTGTTAGGCAACAACCGGCGCAAGATGGAGTTGCTCAACAGTTTGCTATTTTCGCTGCCGGGAACGCCGGTGATCTACTACGGCGACGAAATCGGCATGGGCGATAACATTTATCTCGGCGACCGCAACGGCGTGCGCACGCCGATGCAGTGGAGCGCCGACCGCAACGCCG
>DAIRFP010000124.1:0-11927 GCA_036794995.1 Thermodesulfobacteriota bacterium
CTTCCCGCGCGTGGCTACGGAATGTCTATCTTCGCGAGCGTCCCCACAGATACCATCGGGCGATCTTTCATCTCCAATCGGCGCCGTACCGTTGAGGCGCTGCTTTACCCACTGGTTACGACGAATGGAAGGACGTTCTGGCTAGGCTTAGGCTTCTTTTTCCTGCTGCGCCGAGGGCTTGTAATAGAGAATCCGCTGGCAGCTAGGGCAAAGGTTTATTTTTTCGCTGCGGATGATCTCATTCCAGAGCTGCGGCGGTATGTTCATGTAGCAGCCTTGGCAGATGCCGCCGGTCACTTCGACAACGGCCATCCCGCCGCGCCGCGCAAAGATGAGTTCATAACGTGAGATCAGTTCTCCCGCAATCTGCGACGCAATCGTTTTTCTCTGCGTGGCAGCTTCGGATACGAGTTGATCGATGCCGGAAATCTTCGCTTGCATTTCCTCATGATTCTGCTGCCACCCGGCCTGCATGATGGCCGCCTCTTCCTCTTTGACCTTGAGATCGGCCTTGAGGCCGTCGATCTCTTCGTAGACCTTGATAAGGTCTTCCTCGAGATCGCTGTTACTTTGTCTGATTAGATCGATCTCCCGCTGCAGCGCTTGCAGCTCTTTCGTGTTCTTGATGCGATTCATTCGCATCCGTCGGTCCATAGCTTTTTTGCCTTCGTCTTGCAGTACTCGATCTTTCTCCTGACGCACTTTCTCTTTTTCTGCACAAGCAGCCGCCAGCGACGCAATTTCCTGTTTCTTGGCCTGGATCTCTTTCTCCTTGAGTTGAAGGTCCACCAGTAATCCTTGTTTGATGCCGTTTTTTTCCTTTATCTCGCGATCGACGTTCTGCAATGTGGCCAATATCTCTATCTGTTCACGCAATTTTGTTTCTCCCTTGTATCAAAAAGAAAATGCACCCCTCTGGGTGCATTTCTTCAATGAAACATTTGACAGTTAAATCAAGCGAGGGTGTTGCTATTTCCACTCCCAAATTACTTATCTCGATTCTGGACTATTGTCAAAGTCTCGATAGAAGCGACAAAGCGCACTCAATCATAACCCTTTTTTGGGTTGGCCCCTGCCCGGTTAGGGGGCCGTAGCGCAACCGACGAGAAACAATAAAGCGGTGCAGACCGCGACTGTGGTGCATAACCACAAGCAGCGTAGCTTGCCGCTTCGGCTTCCCAAAAGGACTTTGGTTCTTAACGGAAATGCGTTTGGGCGACGGTGCCGGCGTTACAAACCCATCTTTCCCGGATTCATGATGTTGTTGGGATCTAAGGCTTTCTTGATCTGGCGCATGATCTCGAGGCCATAGCCGTGTTCCTCGGCCATCAGCGGCGCTAACTTGACTCCGACGCCGTGGGTATATTCCATGGATCCGCCCAGCTCATGGACTAAATGGAGCAGTTCATCGACGGTCTCTTCTAAAGCGAGTTGCGCTTTGTGGGTGCCGTCCTCCTCGATGCCCAAAGGCATGGAGAAAAGCTCCGGCTGAATCCATAGCCCGCTCTCCTGGAGACGAACACCATGCTTTTCGATGATCGCTATCGCTGCCGCTCTGAACGACAGGACCTTCGAGGCCGGTAGAGCGACATGGATCCAATCGCGATAGACGCCGTCCCTGCCGCGTTCTCTTCGCTGCCGCCGGTTCCGCATGAAACGCCTGGCGATCTCGTGCCGACCGCTCCAGAATCTTTCCGCTTCTTTCTGGGGCAACTCCATGCCGCCGAAACGCCCACAGATGGAGAGCGCACGCCTTTCCTCCGCCTCTACGACTTCGCGGATGCCTTCAAACGCGAGATAAAGGATCGCAACACCATGAAACTTCTCGTTGGCATCGCCAAAATCGATCAGCGCCGGGTTCAGGCGCTGACGAAACATCTCTTGAATGGCGTTGTAACCCACTTCGAAGGATTCGAAGCTCAACCCGTGGAGCGCGCGTTTCTCCGGCATGGGAAAGATCCTAACTGTGGCTTCGGTAATAATGCCGAAACAGCCTTCGCCGCCGATTAGCAGAGCCTTGAGATCGATACCGGCGGAGGATTTGGGAACCGCCCGAGTCCGAATCACTTGGCCGTTGGGCACAATAGCCTCGATGCCGAGAACTTGCCGCCCCATGGAGCCGTAGAGTCCACCGCGATAGCCCATGCTATTGGTGGAAATCGCACCGCCTACCGTGGCTACAGGCAGAGTCCACGGATCATGACCCAGGATGAAACCCTCTCGATTTAGCCTCTGTTCCAGCTTTTCCAGAACCGTCCCTGCCTGCACACGAGCCGAGCGAGCCTCTGTATCGATGTCGAGGATTTGCTTCATCCGCCGCAAGTCCATGACGATTCCCGCCTGCACCGACAATGCGCCGCCCATAAGCCCCGAACCTCCACCGTAGGGAATAATTGGAACTTTATCTTCGTTGGCTAGAAGAACAATTTGTCTCACTTCATCGGTGCAAGACGGCAGCACGATGCAAAGGGGGGTCGTCACGTCCGGCCGCTTGGCGGGATGCAATCGGCCTTCGCTCAGCGCGTCCCACGCCAACTCGTCAAGCCGCGATGCATCGATGGTCACGTTCTCCGACCCAACGATCTTGGCGAGTTTCGTGACAAGATTGTGTTGTAAACCGCTATTCATCGCGTCCATCCGGCAACCGCCTCAGATCATATCGAAAAGTCGATCAAGGAAGAAGTCATGGAATCGGCCCTGGGGAGCTCGCCGGGCTTAAAGCAAGGTGCCGCGCAAAATCACCGTGGCGACGCTGAAATAAATGACCAGGCCGGTGACATCCACAAGCGTCGCCACGAAAGGAGCGGAAGCGCTGGCAGGATCGAAACCGAGTCCACGAAGAACAAACGGCAAAATCGAACCGGCAATGGAGCCCCACAACACGACTCCGACAAGGCTAAAGGCAACCGTCAAACCGACAAGGAAGTAATGTTCACCATAGGCGTCGAACAAACCTTGCCACAGCAGAATGCGCGCTAAGCCGATAGCGGCCAAAATCAACCCTAATCCCAAACCCGTAACCAGCTCGCGTCGAATGACCCTCCACCAGTCCCTGATTTTCAGCTCTCCCAGCGCCATGGCGCGAATCACCAGTGTGGTTGCCTGAGATCCCGAGTTTCCGCCGCTGCTGATGATCAACGGCACAAACAGTGCCAGGACTACGGCGCGAGCGATCTCAGCTTCGAACTGGCCCATGGCGGTGGCCGTCAGCATCTCGCCCAAAAATAAAGCCGCCAACCAACCCGCCCGTTTGCGAATCATCAGCATCAGTGGAATCTGTAAATAAGGCCCCTCCAGGGTTGCCACACCGCCGATCTTCTGGATGTCTTCGGTGGCTTCCTCTTGAACTACCTGGACGATATCGTTTACGTTGACGACACCTTTGATTCGTCCTTCCGCGTCCACAATCGGCACCATCAACAGATGATGGCGCAGGAAAAGCTGGCTGAGGGCTTCTTGGTCGAGGTCATCGGGCGCGGAGATGATCTCCGTACGCATCACATCGCTGACCCGCTTATCGCCTGCCGCCACGATCAAGTCGCGAAAGGAAACCACCCCCAGTAGATGTTCTTCCGCGTCCACGACATAGACATAGTAAACCGTTTTCTCCCGGTGGCGCGCATCCCTTCGCAGGTAAGCGATGGCCTCGTCCACCGTCATATCCGCACGCAACCGGGAGTAGCGCGTATTCATCAGCCCCCCGGCTTCATCCTCGGCATAGTCGAGGAGCCCCTTTACTTCCCTTCGAGTCGCATCGTCAAGCAGAGCCAGCAAATTCTCGCGTTCCACCGGCGGCGCCTCCTGAATCAAATCCGCGGCATCATCCGGCGCCAGCAAGCGGATCCATAGGCGCCGCTCTCCCGCAGGCAACGCCAAAACCAGCTGCGCTCGATCCCGGGCGCTTAGCTGAAAAAAGAAGTCGTCGGCCTCCTCGCGATGCAAAAATTCAAAGCCCTCCACACGTTCCTCTATGGAGAGCAGCGGCCAGGCTTCATAGAGTTCGGCCGAAGTGAAATTCTTGTCCGCCATGTTTTTTTCGCAGACCGCAGAGGCTGTGGCTATTCCTAACACATCGTCCAACACGTGCAATCGCGGCACGTTAAATTCACTCAGCGCTGGGAAACGAACCGGTTGGCGACCGGAATGGGATTCGAATCAGTATGAAGGAAAGATGGCAATGTGCCACGCGGGATCGGGTTCGTCTCGTCCGGAAAAACCTTAGAGGTTATCGCTAGTGCAGTGTCGGCTTGGAGTCATCATCCCGCCGCCGACCTTGGACGACTTGGAAGCGACGCCTAAGGCGGGCGAGCCGGCGCTGATCGCGGTACAACTTGAAGCGCTCCCACGGATTTCCCCCGCGGAGATAGAGGTAACCGAAAATCATCCCGCCCAGATGGGCAAGGTGAGCGATGCCGCTTTGGCCGGCAGTGAAGGAAGAATAGAAAGCGATGCCGCCAATAATCCAGACGAAGTATTTCATCTTAATCGGAAAGAGGAAGTAAAAGTAAACGATCCGATTGGGATAAATAAGGCCGTAGGCGAGCAGAATGCCGTAAATTCCCGCCGATGCGCCGATGCTGGGGGCGAGTTGCCCCGGCACGAGCAGCGCATTCAAGATGCCGCCACCGATCACGGAGACGAAATAATAGCGGAGAAAAAAATCGCTGCCCCAGCGCCGCTCCAGTTCACAACCGAACATCCAAAGAGCCAGCATGTTGAAAAGCAAGTGAAACAGCCCGCCATGTAAAAACTGGTAGGTGAACAGCTGCCAAAAATAAAAATCATTCCAGACCTTGGATGGGACGAGGCCAAACAAAAACAGCATTTCCGCGGGAAGAAATAACTGTAGGAAGAAGACGACCGTATTGACGATCAGCAGGACTTTGACTATGGGAGTAACCGCGCCGCCGCCGAACATCATGTTTCTGGTTTGATACTGCATGCTATCTAAGGGTACCTCGCGACCGGCCGAATTGGAAGCGCTTCGAACCAATCTTCGATGGCTTGGCGGCGCTTGGCCCGGCTAACCGCCCAGATAAGCCTGCCGCACCAGATCGTTGCCGGCGAGGTCAGCCGCTTTCCCTTCGAGAATCACCTGGCCGGTTTCCAGCACGTAGCCGCGATGTGAAATCGCCAGCGCCATGGCGGCATTCTGCTCGACCAACAGCACCGTCACACCGGACTTGTTAATAGAGTTGATCGTTTCCAGGATTTGTTCGACGAGTTTAGGAGCCAGTCCCATGGACGGCTCGTCGAGGAGCAGCAATTTTGGCCTCAGCATGAGCGCCCGGCCGATGGCGAGCATCTGCTGTTCGCCTCCGGACAGAGTTCCGGCAATCTGCTTTTGCCGCTCTCTAAGCCGTGGAAAGAGCTCGAAGACACGCTCGACATCGGCAGCCAGAGAGGCTTTCGCCCGCGTGTAGCCGCCGATGTTGAGATTTTCCAATACTGTGAAGCGAGGAAAAATTTTTCGCCCTTCCGGCACGTGGGCGACACCTTGCCGCGCGATAACATGGGGATCAGCGCCGTTTAAGGACCCTCCTTCCAATTCGATCCGCCCGCTGCGCGGCCGCAACAGGCCGGAGAGCGTCTTCAACGTGGTCGTCTTGCCGGCGCCGTTGGCACCCAGCAAGGTTACCAACTCCCCTTTTTCGATGGAGAAAGAAATTCCTTTCAAGGCGTGTATGGCGCCGTAGAATACATGAACGTCCCTAACCTCGAGCATCTCCCACCCACGTTCCCCGCCCCAAGTAAGCCTCAATGACCCGCGGGTCTTGGCGCACCTCGTCGGGATTTCCCTCGGCGATCTTTTCCCCATAATCCAGGACGAGAACCCGGTGCGAGACGCCCATCACAACCCGCATATTGTGCTCAATGAGAAGAAGAGCCTGGACGTAGGGCCCGATGAGATCTTTGAACAATCCCACCAGCGATTGCGCCTCCGTGGCGTTCATTCCCGCCGTCGGCTCATCCAGCAAGAGCACCTTCGGATTGGCAGCCAACGCCCGGGCGATCTCCAGCCGGCGCTGATCGCCATAGGAAAGTTGGTGGGCCCATTCACTTTCTTTGCCGCGAAGCCCGGCAAGCTCGGTCAGCTCCATCGCTCTGCGCACCGCATCTTTTTCCTGGCGCCTAACCCAATGACTCCCGAGGAGAATCCCCGGCAGGCCGGTGCCGATGCGGGAATGCATCCCGACTAAGACATTCTCCAAGACCGTCATGTGCCCGAAGAGACGGATATTCTGAAACGTTCGGCTGATCCCCGCCTTGGTAATTTTGTCCGGCTTCAGCCCCAAAAGTGATTTGCCCATAAATCGAATCTCGCCCTCGTCGGGTCGATAGATACCCGTGAGGGTGTGAAAGAGCGTCGTTTTGCCCGCACCGTTGGGCCCGATGAGCGCCGCAATCATGCCGTCTTCCAGCTCCAGATCCACTTTGTTCAGCGCCTGCAGCCCACCGAATCTCTTGGTGATACCGCGCAATTCCAACAGCGCCATCTCAATACTTCCATCCTTCCAGCTCCAGAACCACCTTGTTCAGCGCCTGCAGCCCGCCGAATCTCTTGGTGATACCGCGCAACTCCAACAGCGCCATGTCAAGGTCCCCGCTTCTGGCGCGGCGGCAAGATCCCCTGCGGCCGAAACATCATCATGAGAATCAAGATTAAACCAAAAACCATCCGCTCATACTTCGCCGGCTCAAATTGAGCCGGAATTTGACTGACGGAAAAATCCCCCAACAACGGAATCGACAACACCATGCCGGACTGGCGCACGGAGTTGAGCCAGAGAGAAACCCCTTTGAGCAGTTGCAGATTCAAAACCGTCACGCCGGTGGCGCCGAGAATGGCGCCGGGAATCGAGCCCATGCCGCCCAGGATCACCATAGCGAGCACACCGATGGATTCCATAAAGGTAAAACTCTCCGGGTTGATGAACACTTGCTTGGCTGCAAACAAAACACCAATGGCAGAAGCGAAGGAAGCTCCGACGGCAAAGCCAAGCAACTTCATCCTGACAACCGGAATACCCATGGCGGCGGCGGCGATTTCGTCCTCGCGGATCGCCTTCCAGGCGCGGCCGATGCGTGATTCTTCGAGTCTTTGCGTGACCACAACGATGAGAATCACGATCAAGAGCACGAGAAAATAGAAGTAGAACGGATAGAGGCTGGCTGGATTGACGTTAAGCCCGAAAAATTCCAACCACGGTTGAAAAAACAGCGGTGGCTTCGCAATCGGCGTGATCCCTTTTGGGCCGTTGGTGATGTTGATCGGCTTATCTAAGTTATTGACCAGAGCGCGAACGACCTCGGCAAAACCCAAAGACACTACCGCCAGATAGTCGCCCCGCAGACGCAGGACCGGGAGCCCTAGCAAAGTACCCGTCAGAGCGCCGATTCCGATGCTGAGCAGGAGAAACGGAAAGAACCAGTAAGATGACAGCGGAAATAAGTTACCGGGGATAAACTGATTCGCTTGCGGCGAGCCGAAAATCGCCCAGAGATACGCGCCGATCGCGTAGAACGCGACGAACCCCAAGTTGAGCAGCCCGACAAAGCCGACCACGATGTTCAGCCCCAGCGCCAAGGCGACGAAAATACCGACTTGAATGGCGATTTCCAGGTAGTAGCCGTTCATCCACCCAAGCAGCGGCAACAGCACGAGCAACACGATGGCGCCCAGGTAGAACTTCAATCGCCGATTCACCGGCGCGTAATAAATCGCTAAAAGGGACGATTCAAACAACAGAAACGCCACGACCGACTGAGGAAAGGCGCAGACCAGGGCGAAACTCGCGGCAATATATCCGACGACCCCAAGGTGGGCCAAGCCGACTCTCACGCTCCTTCCTCCCGAACCTTTTCCCCCAAAAGTCCCTTCGGGCGAAGGACCAGAATCAGGATGAGAACCACGAAAGCGAAGACATCTTTATACTCCGCGCCGAAGGCTCCGTCGGTGAGAATCGAGAGGTAGGAACCCGCGAAAGCCTCCAACATGCCCAGCACCATTCCGCCTAACATGGCGCCGGGGATATTACCGATGCCACCGAGCACGGCAGCGGTAAAGGCCTTGAGCCCAGGAACAAATCCGCTATAAGGGTTAACCAAGCTGTAGTGCAGGCCGAACAGCACTCCGGCCAGACCTCCCATCGCGCCGCCGACAAAAAAAGTCAGCGCAATTACCCGATTCACCGGGATACCCATCAACGATGCGGTATCCGGATCCTGCGCCACGGCACGAATGGCGGTGCCCATTCTCGTCCGATTGACAAAAAGATAGAGCGCGAACAAGGTCAGCAACGCGGTAAATATAACCAGCAAGGATTTCACCGGCACGACAACGTTGAAGCCCAGCGGCACAGTCCTATCGAGAACGTCCAGGGTGGGATAGCTGAGATAGAAAGTATTGCGCCAGAGACTTTCGAAAAGGCGGAGAGCGTCCTGCAAGAAGAACGAAGCGCCGATGGCGGAGATCAACGCGACCAGGCGCGGACTGCCCATCAAAGGACGATAGGCCACTCGTTCCAGGGTCACGGCCGCGAGACCGCTGAGCAGCATGCCGCTGCCGATCACGAGCAATAGGACGAAGACCGGATGAAGCGTCGCCAGGCTGCCGGCACTTTCCAACAGCAGGAGAATCTCCACGCCGACAAACGCGCCAAGGACGAAGATTTCGCTGTGGGCAAAATTGATGAACTCCAAAACCCCGTAGACCATGGTATAGCCCAGAGCGATCAGCGCGTACATAAAGCCCAGCACGAGGCCGTCCACGAGTACTTGCGGTAGGATATCGAGCGCCAACTCCAAACTCGTCTGGTCCTTCCAAAGGCCGTTATGCTAACAAATCCTCTTCGTGGCCGCCACCAAGTTCAGAATATTTGTGCTGCCAACCTCGCTCAATTTCGAAAGCCCCAGTTCGAAGTCGAACTAATTTATTTGACCTAGCGCCTCAATGGCGTATATTCCCCTAAATGACTCGCGCGCACCGTCGCGACTCTGTTATCCACGGTGACCCTGAGTAACGCCGGCATGAAGAAGTTAATCGGAATCGGCGGCGCCATTTTGTTTTGCCTGGTTGCCGCGCTCCTGATAGTGCCGCATTTCATCGATCTGGGAATTTTCAAACGAACCTATCTCCCGTTTGTCGAAGAAATTCTCCGCCGCCGCCTCGATGTCGACGAGGTGCGCCTTAGCCTCATCCCCACCCCTTCGATTCGGCTATCGAATTTGAAAGTCTCGAATAGTCCGGCCCTGCCCGACAATACTTTTTTCACCGCCCAACAGCTCCAACTGCGGCTGAAACTTTGGCCACTCATCCGCGGTCGATTTGAAGTGTCCGAATTCGTGCTCGATCGTCCGGTGATTAGTCTGCTGAAGGAGGCGGACGGCACCTTCAACTATACCGATCTCGCCGGCATAGCGGTCCCACTAGACAAAAGGAGAGAGAGCCCGAAAAAAACCCGCGCGGCCAAAGCCCGGGACCCTACAACAACGATACCCCTGCTCATACCCAATCGGATTCGTGTCAAAGACGGGCAACTGATACTACAAACGAAGGGCCAAAAGACGGTCAAACTGCATGGAATCGATCTATCCCTGCAGGAATTCTCAGCCGACCATCCTTTTTCCTATCAAGTCTCTTTCGACTATCCGGGCTTGAAGCGGATCTCCCTCGAAGGGTCCCTCAGTTATCAGGAAGAGCAGGCAACCTTGCGATTGAAAGACAACCGCCTCAAGGTTCAGGACCTGCTTCTTCCCCTGGATGGCAGCGTCAGCAATCTCGCCACGGCGCCGCACTTCAATCTGCGCGTGGCCAGTGAGCGCGTTGAGGCGAAACCAATCTTCGAGGTTCTGTCTGCCTTGGGATTGGCGCCCGCCGACACGGAAGCTGCCGGACCCATGGGACTGCGCATCAGCATCACTGGCCCCTCGAACAACACGGTTACGCAAATGCGCAGTCAATTTCAGGGCGTCAGAATTTACGGCAAGCGCACGTTGAATGGCAACCTGAGCGGAGAGCTCTTCATCAAGCTGCCGCTGGGAGGGAATGCTCCGGTTACTCGCGTTTTGCAGGGCGAAGGCAAGCTCATTGCGCGGGACGGCGAGCTGACCCATGTCGGCCTGATCCAAAAAATGCAACGGGCCACCGGCTTTATCGGCCTTTCGCAAAACGAACGGCGACAAGCTACCACCTTTAAAACTCTCCAAGCGGAATTCACCGTCGCGGAGGGATTCGCCTATTTGAAACAGATCTATTTGGTGAACCCGCAGATGGAAGTCAATGGCTCCGGCACCATGACCTTGGAGCGGCCGAAATTAAACCTGGCCATCGAAACAACCCTCTCCGCTCAGGTATCGGCCCGGGTCGGAACCGCGAAAGCCGCGACGTTTTTCAAGAATGGTCGGGGGCTCATCGTCGTGCCACTCATAGTCACAGGACCCATCGAAGACCCGTCTGTGGAGCTAGATTCCGCGAAGCTGGTGCAGCGCGGAACCGGCCCGGCGCTGGAAAAAGGCGTGGGGTCTCTCTTCAAGCAGTTGTTCCGCAAGAGATAAGCCGCCGATTGTCCAACCCGCAATATCGATGAGTCCAAGAAAGCCTTGAGATTTCAGGCTTGCTGACAAATCAAGGTGACGGCGAACCGGATTCGAGAATGAGGTTTTGAAGGCTTCTGCCTTCGAGAGTTTCCGCCACGGAGTTGTCCACTTCCTGAAGTAGTTCCTCGATGCCGCTTTCTTCTTCGGCGCGGTCTGCCTGGGGCCCTTTTTTCTGGCCGGAACTCCGCACGCAGTCGAGGATCTCTTTAAGGCTGATTCGTTGCGGATCCCGGGCCAGGACAAAAGTCTCCTCATCCGCCAGCGGCAATACCAAACGACCCTCGCGAAAGGTCTCCATGACATCCCTCACCGATCCTGCCGGCAGGTAGAGTCGACTTGCCAGCTCGGTAACACTCAATGGATCCAGTCCATGAAAAAAATTCCGCCCCACCAGGAACATAAGCTGAAGCCCCAGTTCTTCGCGACCCGCCGGACTCTGGGCCAACAACTCCCTTTCACCTTCATAGAAGCGAATATTTTGATGGGCATAGGCCACCTGGGCGCCCAGAAGGATGATTAGCCAACCGACATTGAGCCAGAGCAGAAACAGAAGCAGGATTGCGAAGCTCGAGTAGATAGCATAGTAACGGGTCGAGGACGCCACGAAAACGGCAAATCCCCAACCCACCGTCTGCCAAAGCAACGCCGCTACCAAACCGCCCACCATGGCGGATTTTAGTTTCACCCGGGTGTTCGGAATCAATACGTAGAAGAATGTAAATGCCCCCCAGAGCGTGAGATACGGCACAAACCTAAGCATCGTGAGCATGACCGTTCCGAAGGGCTCCAACGCCATCAGCCTTTGGACAAAAGTGTTGCTCTGCAAGGTCGCAGTGATCGTCAGCGCCGCGAACATCAAGATCGGACCGATGAGAATGACACTTAGATAGTCGCTGAATTTGCGGGTTAATTTCCTCGCCGACCTGACGTGCCAAATGCGATTGAAGGCCTCTTCGATGGTTCCCATCAACGAGAGGACTGTGAAGAACAGGGTGATCAAGCCGATACTGCCCAGTGCCCCCGCGTTCATCTTGTCGACGAAACCGATCAGATAAGCCGTGACTTCCCTGCCCTTTTCCCCCAGCGGGGCCAGCGCCTCAGCCAGCACCGGCTCCATGCGATTGTGCACGCCGAAGCCTTTAAGGATCGAAAAAATGACCGCTAACAGTGGGGCGAGAGAGACGAGCGTTTTGAACCCCAGCGCCATGGCCTGGAGCTGGACGAGGTTTTTGACAAAGTCCCGCGAGACCATGACGCACATCTTAAGCAGCCAGTATATCAGCCGCTGGAACCGACTCAGTTTTGCAGTTTCGACGTTGCGAACTTGA
>DAIRFP010000124.1:11937-14563 GCA_036794995.1 Thermodesulfobacteriota bacterium
TGCTGTTCGCGGGTCGATGGGGTCATAGCGGTGGTGGGTTTTTCAGGAACTCCACACGATCAATACCGGGGTGAAAGCGATGTGCCGAGTGCCCAAACCTTACCAGCTTTGGCTGTCTGTCACAAAGGAAATGTAAACCGCGGGGAGCGAAGGAATCGCTTGCATCGAGGCGTTATCGGAGCGAGAACCGCTTATTTACCGGCATCGCAAATCGGCGCGAACTGTTCCAGGTCGATGACAATTTCTCGGTTGCCGAGCCCGGAAAATTCCGACCCCAACGACGCCGGTGATTCTTCAGCGTCACGCAGGAACCCGACGAGCATCTGACCCCGCTTAGGTTGCTCTTCGAGCTTGACAATATAACGGAAGGGACCGCGCAGCCGGGCCAGTTGCCGGATACTACAGAGGATGAAAAAAGAAGATCCGACGGAGGAGCCCACGGACGTGATCTTGATCTCCACCACCGAGGCCCGCGGCCTTCGCTCAACTTCCTTCAACACGATGTCCATCTTCGAAGCACCCCATCGCTTCGAATCGGCTTCAAAGAGCTGACCCCGCGCGTTCGGAACAGCGCCCATGAGAACACCCAGCCAAACCGCCAGCAACCACGCAATCTTTACAGACCCGGAATCGGTAACCATTCTCGACGCGACTCGAAGAATGTACAAGTAAAATAGCGCCTGCCGTTCATGGTTCGACAGTATAACGTGCAGGTCAACTCGCATTGGTAAGGGAAGCGAACGTTATGGTTTCCAATACGCTCGCGATCAGAGTACTCAAACAGATCTAGCTAAACTAAGCTGAATAACCGAGATCGAAACTCAGCTGACATCAAGTCTTGACACAGACTCTCATCCGATCCCTCCTTCGATCTATCAGGGACGGTATTGCCTGGTCTCTTCGGGCGTCAGGTCGCGCGTTTGACGCTCGCGCGCGAGCTGAATCAATTCACCCAGTGGCTTCGCCAGCGAAATGTCGTAGATGCGCGCGGTGCCGTCGTTGCTCGCGGTGAGTACTCTGCTCCCGTCGGGACTAAACCGGGCATCGAAGATCATACCGCGATGACCACGGAGCGTCGCGATGGACCGTCCGTCTGCGACTCTCCATACCCGTGCCGTATTGTCTTGGCTCGCGGTCACGATGAGCCGTCCATCCGGGCTGAACCGGGCACTGTTAATGGAGTGGCTGTGACCCCGAAGATCGCGTAAAAGTTGGCCCGATACCGATTCCCAGACACGAGCAACGGGCTCCCGTTGGCCTCCGCCGGTTACCAGCCTCGTGCCGCTCAAGTCGAACTCAACTCCCGTGACGTTTGCCGCGATTTTGGATCGTAGCCGGCCGGGCCGTGTCTCCCAAATCTCTACCTGCTCATTATCCCACATGGCAACGAGTCTCCCGTCCGCGCTCATAGTCCCCAACATCACCGGGCTTAGATGGCCCCTCAGCTCAGAAATGATCGATCCAGTTCTGACGTCCCAGATACGCGATACCATTTCATCATCCGTCCTAAGGCATGCTAACCCCGTCGCGCGACTATAACCACACATCACGTTCAGACCCGGTCCTTTTCCGGCGTTAATTGCGGGTAATGCCTGTCCTGATTTCCCATCCCAGCGGAGAAGGTCTCCCTGGAGCGCAGGCAACAGTTTCTTGAGGTCCGGCAGTTCCTTGAGGTCCGGAATTTCTCCGGGTTTCATCTTTTCCTTGACCGCCCAAATTATTATGTTTTCTTCCGGGCTCCAGTCCGCTGGTTCTTCGAATGTGGATTCTGTTTGGCCGATGTTCAGCTGCGTCACTACCGTTCCGGTTCTGGCGTCCCAGACGTGCGCTCCCCCACCGTCGTACCTCGCGACCAAGAGCCGCCGATTGTCTGCTGAGAATGATATTGACTGTACGCGGCCGGGCGACGACAAGACAGAGACCAACGCGCCCGTTTGTGCATCCCACACTCTGGCCGTTCCGTCCCCACTTCCAGTTGCCACGAGTTCTCCGTTCGGACTCCAGAGCGCCCTTGTGACTGCCGCATCATGAACCCCGAGAGTGAGATCGCGTCCTGTCCCTTCGATGGCCCATGCACGGGCGGTATTGTCGGTGCCGGATGTAAGCAGGGTCCGACTATTCGGACTGAAAGCGACAGCGTTGAGTTCTCCCCTATGACCCCGGAAAGCTGCGACTCGAACTCCAGTCTCAACGTCCCAAACAAAGGCGGTGCCATCGTCGCTGGGACATGCGATCATCCGATCATCGTTGTTAAACACGGCGTTCTGACAAGAGCTCGGGAAATCTGCTAGATCACGCAGTCGCTTACCCGTATGTGGATCGTAAACCGTGGCGCGCTTCCCATCATGTGCCAAAGCTCTTCTTGTGCTTGAGCTTAACGATATCAATCGCCTGTGAATCTTAGCGGGTAATTCTCCAACGGCCGGCTGTCCACTGATAGCTTCGATCGCTCCAGTTTTCGCATTCCAACAGCGAAAGGTCAGATCCGTGCTCCCGCTCAAAACCAGATCGCCGTCAGGGCTGAACGCGACAGCGTCGACCACGTCATGATGCCCTATGAGTGTTTTGAGAAGTCTTCCGCTGCTTGCGTCCCATAGCCGTACGGTCTTATCCCAGCTTCCCGTAA
>DAIRFP010000125.1:0-14536 GCA_036794995.1 Thermodesulfobacteriota bacterium
CAGGCCCAGGCGATCGGAATCACTGCCCTGGAGTGGACCGGGCGGTGGCCGACAAGGCACAGACCCATTGCCCGCGCTTGGAAGGACTCGCCCCTGGCTTTGACGAGCCCTGTCTAGAAACTTATGAACTCCTCAATCAGCCAGTTTGAAAAGCCGCTTCGCATTGTGCGAGAGAATGTTTGCCATGTCTTCGCCGCTGATCCGTGCCCCTTTTACCTCTTCCAGAGTCGCGCAATGCTCGTAGCTTGCCGGGTGCGAATAGAAGAGACTCCCGAAAACCAACCGGCGGGACCCTACCGCCTCGACGAATTGCCGCACGTAAGCTGAGCTCCGAACGTGCGCCGTGTCAAAGAGGATATTCGGTGTCCGCTTCGCGATGTCCAAGGTAAGCTGGCTATTCGCGTTCGTCGTCAAGGCATCCATGGACAAAAAGGTGATCTCCGGGAATTCCTGGGCGAGCCGCTCCAAGCGCCACACCGCCTCCATGTTCGACTCCGCGTTGGTGTGAACCAAAGGCACCAACCCCAACTCGCTCACCTTTTTCAGCAACGGCCGCATGAGCTGATGGTCGATCACCACACCCTGAAAACGGTTGTGCCACACCACGCCGTCCAGATGCAGCTCGTGCTTCATGCGCTCCAGCTCGCCCAAGGAGCGGGCGCCGTGAAGCGGCTCCACTGTGCCACAGGCCACCGGGAAGCGTTTGGGATCGCGACTCCGATACGCGGCCACCGTATCGTTGGAGCGCATCGTGTCCTTGATGCCGTCCGCCTGAATATATCCCGTCGCCGCCAGGATCGCCGACATCGTCACGGCGTTGGCCTCCATGATCCGCACGCGGTTGTTATAGTCCTTATCCTGCCAGCCCGGCTCCTCCTGCAGGCTTCCTCCAGTTAATGAACCAAGATGATGATGGATATCGAAAATCTCCATGCCGCCTCCTCAGAAAATAAATTTCCCTTGAAGCTCGTAGGCAACGCAGCGGGCTGTCGGGAGGCGCAGCCCCGGATGCCTTACTTTCCCTGCCCCGCAGCGCTTTCCTGTGCCTTCTTCAGCAGGCTCAGGTCCTCCAAGTCGTCCGGCCTGAAGCTCTTGGCGATTTTCAACGTCTCGCGATAGATTTCGATCTCTTTCTCGACCGCCGCGCGAGGCTTGGTGCCATCTTTGCTGTAGCCGAGCATCTGCGCGGCGAAAGCTTTCTCCGCCAACGGCAGCTCGATTTTGTGATAGGTCGAAACGTACTGCACGACTTCAGTTCGGTTTGCCGGATTCAGGATGTAGTTCATCGTCCGGTTTAACGCGGCGACCATACCGTAAACCTTTCGCGGATTTTTCTTTATGGTTTCCGTCGCGCTAACCAAGCCGATAAAACTTAGCGGCGCGTAGGTTCTTGCTTCTGCCAGCTTGACATAACCTTTCGCTTCCAGCTCTTCCACGTACGGCGGCGCAAGCAAAGTCGCCGCGATTCTCTTGGTCGTAAGCGATTTGATCGCGTTGTCGGTAACCTGCATGGCCAACAAAGTGACTCGGCCAGCTTCGATGCCATGCGCGCGCAGAATCACGTTGGCCGACATCCCCACGGCGTCGGTCAGCGCTGTTACGCCAACGGTTTTGCCGACTAAATCTTGGACTGATTTGATCTCGGGCTGAGCCAGTAATACATGGACCGGATCCTGCTGAACGTAGAAAACACGGCGCAGCGGCAAACCGCGCATGATCGCCGAAGTCGCAGCCCCCGTGGTTGAAGAAAAATCCAATTCGCCGGCAACGAGCGCCGCAATTGCCGTAGGCGGAGCCATCATGACGAGCTGCGGTTCGATCTGCTCCGCGGCAAAGAACCCTTTATCTTTGCCGAAGTAATAGGGCATGATCGATAGGCTTTTCGATGGGACGTGAATGGTCACTTGGGTCGGGCTCGAAGCGGCATGACTGAAGGACGCGGGTACACTAATAACCGCTGCGGCAATCATAAGAATGGCGGCGACAAAATCTTTCATAAGAACCTTAGCCATCTTACAACATACAAACGAGAAAGACTCTCACCCCCATCTTAATCTTCCCCCGTCAAAAGGGGGAAGAAAAGAACGATCCACCCATCGTGCTTTGCATCACGGTGGGAGGTAACCGTCTCGAAGAGATGCGCCTTATTCGTGAAAACGGCGGGCCGCCTCCTGTGCGACGTGTTTCACCGCCGGCAATGGGCAAAACCCCTGGGCTTCGACTGCAAAAACGGGGTTGAACTTGCTGCGAAAGTTCTCCAGAGCGATGATCGCGGCGAGCTCCACCAGCTCTTCCTCGCTAAAATGCCGCTTGAGGCGGTTGAAGAAACGATCCGTGACCCGCTTGTTTGTATAAGTCATCCGTTCGCAAAGCTCTAACGCGAGTTTTTCACGGGTCGAGAAGAGCGGGCTCTTGCGGTAATCTCCCAACGCAGCTTCCACCTTCTGTTCCGATGCGCCGTTTCGCATCCCACTGGATGCATTGATGTCAATTCAATAGGGACAGCCGTTGATACTGGCTGCTTTCATGCAAAGCAGATGTCTCAGGTCGCCGGCAATCAATCCCGACGCCAAAATTCCCGCTTGGAGGGCTTGTACGCCTTTCTGAATCGTCGGCCGGAGCCCGTAAACCTTGGCGGTGTTTAGGATCGATCCGTACTGTTTCTCTTGCTCTTCGAAAACCTTGCGGACTTCCTCCGGAGCTTCGCCCTTCGTTACGCCTTTGATCCTAAGCATTGTTATTCTCCTGACTTCTGAATGTCACACTACGCCCATACCCCGTTTACTCCGGACGTTTTGAACGACTTGAACGGCTTGAACGTTTTGAACCTCCCTCTAATCTGTGCCGAGCTTCAATAATCTGGCCGCCGTGCCGCCCAGCATATCGCTCTTGATTTTTGAATCCAGGTCCAGACTTTGAATTTCTGCGATATATTCAGCAATCCCGTCGACGTTTTTGCCGATCTTCGGATGGTCATTGTTGAAGTTCTGCGGATAGTCGGTGGCGAAGACCATCCGCTCAGGCCGAATCCCTTCCATAGCGCAACGCAGCGCGATGGGGCTTCCTTCGAAGCCGGCCATATCAAAGTAAAGCCGATCAAAATAATCGCCGAAGGATCTTGGCAGCTTGAAGCGATAAGACGAGCGCGCGATTCTTTCTTTATAGCCCGCCATTCCGCCACCGAAGTGTGAGATAACGATTTGCAGATCCGGATAACGATCCAACACGCCGCCGGCGATGAGCCGCGTCACCGCCACGCCGAGATCGAATTCGCGGGTGAGGATGACCGAGAGCTGATAGTCTTTCAGTAATTCATAACCCTTGGGCGCTAAAGCAGGATGCACGAAGATCGGAATTTGCAGTCTCGTCACAGCAGCGTAAAACGGCGTGAACTCCTGCGCGTCCAGCGACAGCCCGCGCACCTGAGAAGAGATCGTCACTCCTTTCAGTTGGAGATCGCCCACAGCTCGCTCCAACTCTCTCAGAGCCGGCTCGCCCTCGAGGGGCGGGATATGGGCCAAGCCGACGAAGCGCCCCGGATATTCTTTTTCAATTTTTGCCGCACAGTCGTTGAGCAGCCGGCAATTCTCCAGGGTCGTGTCCCACCCCAAGATGCAAGTTTGCACGGCGACATCGATACCCGCCCGATCCATGTCGCCGATTTGCGCGTCGAGATTGAAGAGCTGGGCATGAACGTTCGCCTTGGCAAAGCCGTCTTCTTCGACGATGGTTCTAGTTTCCATGTTGATCCCCATTCGTCGCGCCAACTCCACGGGGATATAGTGATGCTCAAAATCAACAACCATAAGTCTCTCCTACTCCTGACACTCTCAATCCAGGTTGTAGGATGGGTTGAGGCGGCCTACGCGATACCCATTGCCTGTCACGGTTTTGGCTTAAGCTATTGATTGATGGGTATCGCTTCGCTCCACCCGTCCTACACGTCGTATCAGAGTTCCGTCCGTCTAATGGCTCAAATCGTACCAAACGTTTTGAACGGCTTGAACAGCTTGAACGTTTAGAACCCAACTCGTCGTTTTCCATATCTTATGTTGACACCGCCCACTGCCCGTAAGTATTGTCAGCCGAGATGTATCACAAACTCCTCGGTGTCGTCACGTGAGCAGACCGACAAAGAAATCTGCTGCCGGCGAAACAAACTCCTCGGTGAAGCCGGTCTGAATGAGAGTACGGCACGCACACCGGGGTATAATATTACTTAGGAGTTTTTCCGATGGCCTGGATCTATCTATTTATCGCCGGCCTCTTTGAAACAGCGTGGGCGATCGGTCTGAAATATAGCGAGGGTTTTACCAAACTCGGCCCGAGTTTATTTACCGCCGCCGCGATGATCATCAGCTTCTATCTTCTGTCGCTGGCCCTGCGAACCTTGCCTGTAGGCACGGGCTATGCGGTCTGGACCGGTATCGGCACCGTCGGCGCGGCCATCCTCGGAATAGTTCTCTTCGATGAGTCCCGCGCGATCCCACGAATTCTTTGCATCTTCCTGATCGTTGCCGGCATCATCGGCCTGAAGCTAACCTCGGCGGAGTAGCGCTGCCATGCAACCGCTCGGGTGAGTGTTTCTCCCACGTTGCCTTTTCCCGGCAGATTGTTGAGAAACTTTGTTTCGCAGGCTGCTCAAAAAGACTCAGAGGCGAGGCGCGCGAAGAACGATGAGTGGAGGCGTACTCTCCTTGTACGTTGACACGAAATCGGACGAGCGCAACGAAGCATATGAGTCTTTTTCAGCAGCCTGCAACTTAGCTGTCGGTCTGGATGCCTCTGCCCTCGCTGACAAAGCATACCGGCATGCGCTGGGTGTTCCGCGCGTAGCCCACTCGCCGCTGTCTGTCGATGATGATGAGACCGCCCGTGCTGCCGGTTTTTTCGGCCAGCAAGGCAATGGCCTGATTCGCCGCCGACTGGGGATCGGCGCCGTTCTTGAGAAGCTCGAGAGTCGATTTAGCCATCACGACGCGTACGATCGCTTCGCCATGGCCGGTGCAGGAAACCCCGCCCAACCCGTCAGCGTAAGTGCCGCATCCCGGCAGCGGTGAATCGCCCACTCGCCCTGGAAGTTTATTGAAGATCCCGCCGGTGGAGGTCGCAACGGCAATCTTTCCATCACCGTCCACAGCCACGCAGCCAACGGTCCCGTGCTTCTCTTCCCAACGCTTTCGTTCCGCTTCGACGATGAGCAGGTCGGCAGGACATTCAGAAAATCCATTCAGGCGCGCGAACAGTTGTGCGCCTTCACCGACTAACAAAACGTGCCGTCCGTCTTCCATCACGCGGCGCGCGAGTTGAATCGGGTTCTTGATGTTCTGTACGGCTCCGACAGCCCCGGCCGAGAGCGTGTCCCCTGCCATGATCGCCGCATCCATCTCGACCCTACCGAGACTGTTGAGGGTGGAGCCGGTACCGGCGTTAAACAGCGGATTATCTTCGAGAACAACCACGGCGGCCTCGGTGGCATCCAGTGAGGAACCCCCTCGTTGAAGTATTTCCCAACCGGCAACCGCCGCCTCCCGACAACCTGCCAGACGCTGCGGCAGCTCCTCATCGCGGATTCGTCCGGCGCCCCCATGAACAATAATGGCCGCCTTGCGAGGTATCGTCATATCCAGGGTTGGTCTAGGAAAATGAATCGGTGGCTTTGGGTGCCCGGTGTACCTAGTGTAGTGGCTCTTAAATGAAGGCACTTATTGATCGACATAACAAAGCAAGAATTCTCGAACAGGGCAATGGACTCGCGCCAAGGCGTGGTTCGATAAACTCACCACCCTGAGCAAGGTCGAAGCGCAAAGCACGCCAAGTTCGGAGGGAAGAGTGAATTATCTTGGAACAAATATTGACCGTTATTCTCCGATCTTTGCGGCCTTGGCGCCTTTGCGCGAGATATTCCGAGTTTTAGTTGCGGCTCTGCCGCGCGAGGTCCTTCGTGGTGGTTATATACACCGGATAAAGTACCAACAGCGTGAGACACTATACTAGTAGCCGGTCCACTCCAAGCGAATCAGTCCCCCCACTTGGATCTGCCCAGCTGATTGCGCGGCCTGTCATCCGGACCCGGGAATATTTGCTTGTCGCTGGTCTCATCCTGCAAAACAATAGCCAGCTCTGGACAAGCTTTCGCCGCCTTCAAAATATCCTCGTCGCTGTCGCCTTTTGGGTCCAGGACAAAGGCTTTGAATTTTTCGTCGACCTCGAAGACATTGGGCGCAACCGAAATGCAATTGTTGTGTCCTTTGCATTTATCTTTGTCGATAATGATTTTCATTGTTCCTCCACTTGACGCGGCACTAGACACCACGAATCCTCTTATCAGACTAACTCCCGCAAAACGGCGCGGCAAGGCGCACCGTCCGAACCTGCGATCTTGACCGGCAAACAAATCAACTCGTACCGGCCCGGCGGCACTTCGGATAGGTCGACGCCCTCGAGCAATATAATCCCGTGATCCAGAAACGCCCGATGCACGGGAACCTGCTCATCCGCCCGCGCAACCGAGAGATAGTCCAGCCCGACCAATTGTACACCCAAATCCACCAGCGCTCGCGCGCCGTCCACGGCAAAAGAAACAAAAGTCGGATCGTAGTCGGGCTTGTCGAGCAGGGTTGAATTTCGTGTCTTGAACAGCACCCGCTGCTCCCCGGCCAGAGCAAGTTTCGCGACGTCGGCGGCGGTGATTTGGCTGTCGGTTTGAACTTCGCATACCCGCGCGGGTCCGACAAAAATTTCCGGAGACAACAAGTCGATGGTCGCGCCCCCGGCCACGAAATGATACGGCGCGTCGACATGGGTGCCGGCGTGGGCGCTGGTATAAATCGACGACGAATTGTTGGCGTCGCCCCGGCTCATGCGCTTTCGTTCAATCAACTCGAAGGGCTGCGCCGTCGCCCAACGGGTGGTCTGCGCTGACAGGCTGAGCGAGATATCATGGATCTTCATAGGAATTGAATCTTATTCGAGGCCAGCGAGACTGACAAGTGCCCCCTATCTGCTGAGAGTGATCGCGACCGTGCCGGCGACGACGCTCAAGATGCCGATGACGACCTTCAGGGTGATTTGCTCGACGTCGCGCAAGAACAGTTTGGCGCCGATCAGCGCCCAAACCGGATACGTAGCGGCGAGGGGCGCGACCACGACCACGGGGCCAACGCTGAGTGCCGTGATGATCAGAACGATGGAAACGGTCTCGAATACGCCGGTACACAAGAAAGGCCAGACCGCTTTGCGGCTCCACACCAGCGGCTGCCCTTGCGGCGCAATGGCCATGTAAATCGGGAAGCCGGCCAACGAAACGACGCCCATGAACGCCGCAAAAAACAGCGGCTCGTTGGAGAGGCTGAGCGCGTAACGGCGCATGGGATGGTTCATGCCGGTGAGACACGCGGCGCCGACGGGAAGCAGCAAGTGCCACCAGCGAAAACTCGGCAGCTCTTTTTCCGCCTTCCAGGAAACCAGCGCGATGCCGATGACAACCAGGACGGTTCCACTCATGATCAGGGCCGTGACCGATTCCTGCAGTACGGCGATCGCTATCGCAGCGGCGACGAGCGGACTGATCGATTGCAGCGCGCTGCTGCGCGACGCGCCGATCTTGAGCACTCCGGTATAGGCCAACAAACGGACGCCCAACTGGAAGATTCCCACCACACAAAATAACCCGACGGAGAGCCATGCGACCGCCGGGATGCCACCGGTCAGAAAAACGGCGATCCACAGCGCAACGTTTTGTACTCCGATGGAAACCAGGGTGACCGTGGTCGGTGTCGAGTATTTGAGACCGAGCCGCGACGAGACCAGCGCGCCGGAATAGCTGATGGAAGTGCACAACGCGATGATCTCTGCCGGTATCATGACCTCCTCTCCCTTCTCAGAGATTTGTCGTAATCAAGGATGTAGAGTTGGAACAAGAGTTTCCCCCTTTGGCAAAGGGATCAGGGGGATTTTTTGGGGATGTGAAACCGTCGGTGATTGCGAAAATCTCCCCTGGCCCCTCCCTTCGACTCGGCTCAGGGCATGCTTTTTCAAAGAGGGGAAATGATGATCCTCCCCCTCGACTGATGCCGGGGAGGCACGTTGGTTACATTGAGGCTGGATGTTCGGGACCGCTGTCAACTGTTTTGCAGCGCCCGCCGGAACTTGTCGCGATACTCGATGCTGTAGAGCCGCCGGAAATCTTCGGGGTAGAGTTCTCCTGGCTCCATCTTCAGGTCGACGAAAATGGGCCCGTCTTCTTTGAGCAAGGTCGGCAGTTGCCGGTCCCAATCCTCAAGGCTCGCGATCTCGTAGGTCTTTCGATAGCCGGCCGCCTTCGCCATGTCGACGAAGCGGATCTCCCCAGCCCGCGGAATCGGCACCGCGCCGTTGGTCTCATAGGTGCCGTTTTCGCAGAGGCAATGAAGATAATTTTTCGGCGCTGCGTTGGCGATGGTCACCAGAGTCCCCAGGTTCATCAGCAAGCTGCCGTCGCCGTCGAACACCACCACGCGCTTGTCGGGCCGGCCCAACGCCAGGCCCAAAGCATGAGACGAGCCCTGTCCCATGGCGCCGGTGAAGGTATAATTCAGGTTGCTTGGCATAATATGGGTGATTTCCTGGGCCGCCATATAGACCGCCACGACGATCTCATCTTTGCGGTGACGCTTGAAAACCTTCAGGCATTCGTCTCGTTTCATCATGGTTATCGTGGCTCCCTTCCGACCAGCACAGCCATCGGTCGTGTATCGGCATAGGCTTTCTCGATGGCCGGCACGATTTTTTGCGTGTCCCCGGACTCTTCGACCCAATGGTGCGCAATGCCCATGGCGTCCAGCACCGGCTCGATGATCTTCACACCGTACTTCTTCGATTGGCTCGGCGCGACGCCCGGCTCTTTGCCCAAAAGTCCCACCAGCATGCAAACCGGATTCTCACCTTCCATCGCCACGCCGCGCAGCGAATTCACCGAATCCAACAGTCCGGTGTACTGCATCATCATCAGCGAACGGTGGCCCGCCGCGAAGAGACCGCTGCAGATCGAGATCCCTTCGTCTTCCTTGCATACCTGCACCACTTTGAAATCGGGATCGCGCATAATGGTCTTGAGCAGATGATGGCTCGTCACGCGATCCGGCAGCGCGACAATGAAGTGGATGCCCGCTTTCTTGATTTCTCGGATGATGTCCTCGGCCTTCAAGGTACCTTCTGCCATGTTTCCTCCGGACTAAGAGTCGGTTCAAAGTTCCACGTTCAAAGTTCAAGGTCCCCGCATCCCAAAACCTGGAACATTGAACCTTCAACTTTGAACCGCCCTACGCCACCTCTTTGACGAAATCGGACAAGCGCTCGCCGATCATGATCGAAGTCAGATTGGTGTTCGCGTGGCTCACTACCGGCATGATCGCCGCGTCGCCGACCCAGAGATTTTGCATCCCATGCACGCGCAACTTTTCATCGACGACAGCCATGTTATCCGTGGCCGGCCCCATCTTACAGGTCCCTACTCCATGGTGATAGCTGTCGTAGGTCGAGCGCGCGAACTTTCCCCAATCGTCCCCTGCTCCCGGTTGAATGAGCGGGCCGTAAAATTCTCGAGCCGGACCTTTGTGCACCAGTTCGTCGATAAAATGCATCGCCTCGACCATGGCCTTGAGGTCTTCAGGATGTTCCAACATCCCTGAATCGACCCCCGGCAATTCATTGGGGTCGGTGCTCTGGAGAAAAACCCGGCCGCGATTGCGCTGCTCGAGCAAATGCGCCGAGATCGGCATCATGCGCTTGATCCCCGCGACTTCCGTGGGCGGCCGCATATTGATGTGAAAATTGGCGCATTCGTAGATCGGGTTTTTCTTGATAATGAGCCGGAAGCGCGGGATCACCCAATCTTCTTTGGACTCCTTGGGTCCTTCGAAAGTCATAAACACCACCGGGTGATCATGATAGTTTTCGCCGATGCCTTTCAATTCGTGCGCCAGGGGAATGCCGTGTTTCTTCAGTTCGGCTTCCGGTCCGATACCGGATAACATCAGAATCTGCGGCGAGTGATACACCCCCGCAGTCAGTAGAATCTGTCCACCCGTGACCGTATGAATCTGCCCGTCCTTCTCGTAGCGAACGCCCTCGGCTCGTTTCCCCGACAGCACCAGCGAATGAACCGGCGCATCGGCGATGATCGTCAAGTTGGGCCGGTTGCGCGCGCCGTTGAGATACGCCACCACCGTGGATTGGCGTTTGCCGTCTTTGATGTTGTAGGGGGAGGCGCAGACGCCATAGGGTTCGGGCACATTGAGGTCCGGACATTTGGGCAACCCCATCAGATAGGCGCTGTCGATAAACGCCCGTGCCGGCGCTGAAACTTCCATGTCGAGGGTAAAATGGCGCTTGACGTAAAGTGGCCCGCTGTTGCCGTGAATCGGGCTGTCGGGGAAATCCTGATCCGACTCGATGCGCTTCATCACCGGCAAGCACTTCTCGAAGGACCAATCCGGATTGCCGGCCTTCACCCAGATATCGAGATCGGCTTTCATCGGGCGGAGCACCGACATCACGTTCACCGACGAGCCCCCGCCCATGATCTTGCCGGAAAGCGCATAGTAGGTGCTGCCGTCGAGATGCCTTTCGCTGGGGTACATCCTTAAAAAGTCGGACTCCAGCAGCAACCGCGTCTGCTTGGTGGCATCGGCCACGAGATCGGGCAACGGCCAGGGATCGGGACCCGCCTCGAGGAGCAGCACTTTTCGCTTGGGATCTTCAGAGAGCCGCGTCGCGGCGACGCTTCCCGCCGACCCGCCGCCGACTATAATCACGTCATACTTATCCGCCATGAGTTTCTCCTGCCCTTCCCATACTAAACTTGCGCGCGATCGCCAAGTCCCTTGTGCAACCGCCGGGCAAACTCCTGCAAGATCAAGGTCGCCGTCGCGCGCAACACCATGTCGCCGAGGATCGCCAGCCGGCCTTTGATTTTTATGTCCGCCCGATAATCCATTTCCGTCTTGGCTTCGGCTACTTTGCGGAGCGCCACCGTCATATCGGCGTTGACCGCGCTTTTGGTGACAGAGTCCGTCCCTTCGGTCCGCACCACCATTTGTTCCGGCGGCCGGCTCTCGACGATGGTCGAGCAAAACGAGAACTTTCCCGAGATCGGCCCCACCGCCGCAGCCAGCACGCCGGAAAAAGTCTTGTCGTCGAGCTGTTTGACCTCTTCGATGCCGGGCAAACAGGTGGAAAACTTATTGATGTCGATCAAAAAATCCCAGGCCTGATCCACGGGAACATCGAGATCGAGCTTGCCTTCGAAAATCATTTAGCTATCACTCCCGAAGAGAAATTACCGGGCGATCTTATGCGAGAAACAGAGTCCTGACAAGCGCTTCCTCGACTTAGATTCGCGCAGTGAGAGGCAGAGACGAAAACATCATGACCCGCGGATATATAGCATCATCAATGATATCAACTCCCCGCCGTTCGTCCTGAGCCCCGTCGAAGGACTCCGAGAGGGGGTTTCAGCTATCTACCAGGATATGTGTGAGGTAAAGCTGGTCACCCTTCACAGGTTGACAGCTTCCTTAAGAACTTGTTCTCGGATGTAAGGACTCACCGCCTCCTCGGTCACCACTTCCACTTCGCACCCCAGCAAGTCCTCAAGGTCCTGTTTGATCGCAATCAGGTCGAGAAGGCTTCGCCCCGGTTCAAGCCTCACCAAAAGATCGATATCGCTTTTCAAACCGGCTTCACCGCGGGATACGGATCCGAAAACCCGCACGTTTTGCGCACCGTGAGCGGTCGCGATTCGCAATATCTCTCCTCGCTTCTCTTGCAGCATTTTGCTAGGGGCCATGATCGGTTCTTCCTCTGAGTGATTCTACGTTACAAGGCACATGCTGGCAAGGAGATTAGCGACCGTAGTCGGCTCGTCCATCGCGTCTTGTGAAGAGAATGCTGGTTCGACGATCTGGCCTTCCCTTGAATAGGAACGAACTACTCATTCCCCCGGCTCCTCCAGGGCCGGTTTTTCGCGCAAAAGGCCACGGCCGATCAGCGTGCGGTCGATCTTGCTCTCATACAGCTTCATCAATTGAGCCCTGACTGGCTCGCCTTCGATCACGCCCAGACCCTGCGCGATGGCCTGCAAGGTCGCCATCCGTTCCGGTCTGCTCTGGGCGCGCAACTGAAATGTCGAATGGTTGGGCGTGCTGATTTTCACCCTGGGCAGCTCTTTCAGCTCTGGATGGCGGGAAAGAATCTTCCTCGCCTGTCGCCAGGTACCGTCGGGAACGATGAGCTGGATAGGTCTTCGGTCTTGGGTCACCAGTGTCCTGTCCAATTCGACCGCATCCGCGCAGGGAAAAAACAAAAGCGTCCGATACTCGGGACTCAAGAGCCCTTGCAAATCGAGCGCTGCTCTTCCTTCACCGCGGATCCGCACTTCGCTGTTCACCAACGCCCTGAGCGCGAGCAGACCGGTATTGCTGTTGCGCGACAGTTCCCGGTGATGAATCACCAGCGTAATTTTCGTCTTCAATGCGATTCTCGGCATCGCGTCGCACAGGCACAGAGTCCGCGACGCCCCACAGACGGGACATAGCTCTCTTACTTTTCGCTGACGAGTCAATCTAAGGGCCTACCCTGCAAGCGGTCCATGGGCTGGTCCATCACTCCCATGGAGATTTTTTGGCGGGGGATTTTGGCCGTTCCTCCGGTTGTTTACCTTAAACTTTGAACCTTGAACTTTGAACAAACCCTATGGCAACGGGCATTCCGGCGTTAGCCGTTTGACCTGTGGGATAACTTCTTTGCCGAAGCGCTCGATGGTTTCCAGGGTAAAGCGCGGGTCCATCCCCGGCCAATCCACCATGAACCACATGACTTCGGTGCCGAATTCCTCGTGATAAGACATCACTTGCTCGACCACTTCGGCCGGACTCCCGAGTATCAGGCGGTCACGCTTCAACTCATCGAAGTTCAAATCGTAACGCTCCCCCGGCTGGCCCCATTGCTGGTAGCGTCGATAGCGCCGCTCGTAACCTTCCCTGATGCGCTCCTCCGCTTCGCGTGTCGTATCGGCGATACAAAGATCGCGAAAAATAAACAGTCCGCGATACGGCCGTCCCTGCCGTTCCAATGCCGCTTTATACGCCGGCAACGCTTCGCGCAAGAAAGTTTTCGAGTGACGCCGGCTGGCGATCCAGTGGTCGGCGACTTCGGGCACTCGGGCAACGGTCTTCACCGTATCGGCGCCCATCAGGATCGGCGGCCCCGGCCGCTGCGCCGGCCGGGGCAGGCTGATCACGTTGTCGAGATGGAAATACTCGCCGTGGAACGTGACGGCCGCTCCCGTCCAGAGCTTTCGAATCACCTCGAGCGCCTCCACCAATCGGCCTCTGCGCTGCCGCTTGTCGATGCCGAATGAACTGAACTCTTTATCGCGATAGCCCTGGCCGACGCCGAAGAGAACCTTACCGCCGGAGAGGTTGTCTAAGGTCGAGATAGTTTCGGCGACCATCACCGGCTGATGCAGAGGCAGGAGAAAGATCGAGGTGCCGAGATACATTCCCGGCACCTGCCCGGCCAGGTAAGCCAGCAAGGGAATCGACTGCAAGATCGCCGCTTCCGGACCGGTGAGATAATGTTGCGCGACGAACAAGGCCTCGAAGTTATTCTTGTAGGCAACCTGCGCCCGCAGGGAAACCTGCTCGCACACCTCGGCAGGCTCCAGATCCGCCGGATAACTGCCGAACCCTAGACCAAATCGCATTCGTACTCCTCTATTTCAAATTGCTCGCTCTAACGCGGCGATCCCTCTAGAAAAATGTTTTCTGACGGTTATCGCGTGGAAATTTGACGAAGTAAAGCGGGCAAGCGGAATCCCAAAATTGAAATGATCGTTATAACGCTCTTACTTTCCGCGAATCTCCAGCGCTTCCAATCTAGCTCGATCGATCTTTCCAAGCCCGGTTCGGGGCAAGCTGGCAATGAACTCCACGATCTTTGGCGCCTTATACGAAGCCAACGACTGCTTGCAAAACTCGATCAGGGACTCGGCCTCGCAGCTCGTTCCTTCGCTAAGCACGACAAAAGCTTTCACGGCTTCGCCCCATTCCGCTGACTTGAATCCCACGACGGCGACGTCCGCCACATGCGGGTGTCGACGAAGGGCCGCTTCGATCTCTTCGGGAAAAACACTAATGCCACCGCTTTTCACCATACTCTTCTTGCGGCCGGAGATGTAGAGATACCCCTGCTCATCGAGAAAGCCGATATCACCGGTGTGGCACCACCCGTCGCGAAAGAACTCATGGGTTGCATCCTGGTTTCGGTAATAGCCTTGGATCGCCATGGGTGTGCGAACACAGATCTCACCTGCTTGGCCCACCGTGAGCGACCGTCCCTCGTCATCGGCAAATTTCAGCAGCACACACCAAATGGGGCGGCCGACGCTACTCGGGTGATTCACCCTGTCTTCCGGCGCGAGCAAGGTGATTTGGCCGCAATCGGTGGAGGCGTAGGCTTCGTAGAGTCCGGAGCACAGCCCTTCGATTATTCC
>DAIRFP010000384.1:0-3457 GCA_036794995.1 Thermodesulfobacteriota bacterium
CCACTCTATTTACGCCGTCTAGCTTCGCGCAGTCGGTCAGCCAATTCTTCGTAAACCTCTCGCCGGTGGCCGATCGCGAAGATCCGTTATGAGCCGGGCTTTGCGATCAACTTCATAGATGAGGTGAAACCGTCTCACCTTGTATTTCCACAAGCCGGTTAATTCACAGAGTAGTGGCTCGGCTCGGGACCTACCAAATGCTGATCAGTACTTAAGCCAATAACGATTCGGCGGGAATAGCTAAATGCTTCCGCAAAGATCGCATCATCTCAACCGTGAGTTTCCTTTTCCTGTTAAGAACTTCCGACACACGGCTCCGCCCGCCGAGAATCTTAGCGAGGTCCGAGGGCTTGAGATCGAGCTGTTCCATGCGAAACTTTATGGCTTCAATCGGATCAGGATGGCCGACCTTATAGTGCTTTTGCTCATAAGCCTCCACCAAGGTGACCAGTACGTCCAAGCGATCCCCCATCGAGGTGTTCGGTTTCGCATTCCAAAGATTTTCAATCTCTTTAAGCGCATTCCGGTAGTCGCGTTCTGTCTTGATCGGTTTAATCGTCATGTCAAACCTCCTCTGCCTTGATGAATATTGATTTTATTGAGTATCCCCTGACTGAACTAATCCAACTGCCGCTCATCGATTTTAAAGGAAGTGTCGGCCGGATTTTTGGATCTTACCGCACCTTTGCACTGAAAAGAAAAACGAAACAATTATTTCTGAACTTCGCAGCCGTTGTGGTGTCTCAGGAGTTCGTTAAAAAGTCCAAGCGATGGCAGCAGCTGAAGTCGAAGTCAAATCCCCCTTTATCCCCCTTTTTTAAAGGGGGAATTTTTCTCGGTGGGATTCTAAGCCCTGTTTTCCAAAGAGGACTTAAATCCTAGAGGAGGGTATGGGGCAATAAGAACGGCTAGATTAGACCCTGGGTTTTGGCAGTTGTGTAAAACTGCTTCCTGGCGATTAACTCAGCTCCTAAACCGAAGAGCATAACCAGAGGGACCACGAGCCATCCAATGACAGGAATGATGGCAAGAAGGTAGTAGACGAACAGTCCCAAAACGAAAGCGGAGGCGCGGCTTGAGGCCGGCCGCCAACGCGCGAGGATGAATTCACCGATTCGGCCGATCGCGTAGATTCGCGCCCAATAGAGCATGATGAAAAACGCGGCCAGCAGAATGACTGCAATGGGGATGGCCACGACGGTCGCTAATAGCAGGATGCACACTACCGGCAGCACGACCGCTGCGACAAATCCGATTCCCAACGATGTCCATGGCCTCTCGCTGAGGGTCGTGACCACGGATTGGTGAAATCTTGGGAGAAAACGCACCGAGAGCAGGCCCAGGATCAACGTCGAGATAAAATTGATTGACACGAACCAAAGCCATGCGAAAAACGCCGCCGGAAAAAGGCGCGGCCTTTCCGGCGGGACATTTCTGACGATCTTCCCACGGATACGCGCTCCCTCGCTTACCGAGGCTTCCCGGCCACTCCAATAGTTCACGTCGCCCTGAATGTCGGCCCTGGAGGCGATACGAAGTGTCCCCACGGCGGCGTCTAAATTGCCCCCAACCCGATTTGTTACAATCAGAGTCCCCGCCGCTACCTTGACGGCCCCGGTTAACGGCGCGGACAAATCAACATTACCGCCCGCGGCGACGAGCCCGCCACCTAGGACACTTGAGGAAGCAAGCTCTACCTGGCCGCCGGCAACAGTCAAATTTCTTCCGACCTTGCCGCTGATCGTTACCTGGCCGCCGGCAGCCCGCACATCCTGAGAAACGGTTCCCGATAGACTGACTCTGCCGCCGGCCACGAGAACGTCTCCGTTCACGGTGCCGTCGATAACGACCTGGCCGCCGGACGCATAGAGATCACCGTTTATAGTTCCGGAGATCTCCACATTCCCGCCAAAGGCAAAGTAATCGCCGTTCACGACCTCCGAGGCCGGAACCGTTACACGACGACTACGTGATCCACTTCGGTCGGCGCGCTCCTGCGCAATCGCGGTAGCGAGAAAAAACACGATCGCGATGATACTCGCGGCGCTGACGATTCTAGTCTTCAACAAACTTCCTTTCCAATTTTAGGCTAGCAAACGCCGAGCGGTTGGCAATACGGTTGGATGAAAAACCATTCTTTGCTCGAAAGCGGTCCTGACTCCGTTCCCGTTTCGATACTCCGAATTTGATACTCTGGGATGGTCGTGAGATCATGCGAGAAGAGACGAGGGGTTGGCACCGGGCGTAGAGAATTTCCCAATTCAATATTAGGGAGCGAATCGCATGCCGAAAATTGCCGCTAACGTGCTCGAAGCCGTCGGTAACACTCCGCTCGTCCGGCTCAACCGTGTGACCGCGGGAATTGCAGCGACGGTCTGTGCGAAACTGGAGGCGTCCAATCCGGGACGGAGCGTTAAGGACCGGATCGGGCTGGCGGTGATCGAGGACGCGGAGCGCAGGGGGTTGCTCAAACCAGGAGGCACCATCGTCGAGCCCACTTCGGGGAACATGGGAGTAGCGCTGGCGATTGTCGCTGCGGTCAAGGGTTACAAGTGTATCTTTACCATCCCGGACAAAATGAGCATCGAAAAAATTCGCCGCCTGCGCGCCTTTGGCGCGGAGGTGGTCGTGACCCCCACGGCAGTGCCGCCGGAATCTCCTCAGTCCTACTATTCGGTTGCCCGCCGTCTCGCCGACGAAATCCCGGGCGCCTACATGCCCATGCAGTACGATAATCTTGCCAACAGGGAGGCCCATTACGCCTCCACGGGTCCTGAGATCTGGCAGCATACGGACGGCAAGATCACCCACTTTGTCGCCGGGATTGGCACGGCCGGGACCATCTCGGGAACCGCCAAATACCTGAAAGAAAAAAATCCGCAGTGCACGGTGGTTGGTGTCGATCCCGAGGGATCGATCCTGGCGAAGGCTTTCAAGCGTGAGCCCTGGTCCTGGAGCGACTCCCACCCCTACAAGGTCGAAGGAATTGGCGAGGACTTTGTGCCGAAGAACCTGCTTTTCCAATACATCGACGCCGTCGTAACGGTTTCTGACCGCGACTCCTTTCTGATGGGCAGGCGGCTCACGCGTGAGGAGGGTCTGTTCTGCGGCGGCTCTTCCGGCACAGCCGTCGAGGGCGCCTTGGGCTACGCCCGCGAGCACCAACTCGGCAAAGAGGATCTGGTCGTCGTCTTACTCCCCGATGCGGGAGAAATTTATCTATCGAAGATGTACTCCGATGAATGGATGAGGCAAAACCAGTTTCTCGGCAGAAGCGCGCGGGTGGGAGACATTCTCGAATCGAAACGACGTAAGGTCCCCGAGCTTCTATCGGTCGAGATGACGTCGACGGTGCGCGATGCGATCGCGACCATGAACCGATTCGGGGTCTCGCAACTTCCGGTATTCGATAAGGGGAACCTCGTCGGGTCACTGTGCGAGAGCGCGCTCTTCCAAA
>DAIRFP010000385.1:0-3453 GCA_036794995.1 Thermodesulfobacteriota bacterium
GTTCAATTGATTCCTACCATTATGTGTATAAACTCTAGGATATTAGTTCAATGGACGAGTTACTGGAAGCCGTGTGAGGCAGCGCACCATGAAAACGTACCGCAAAGAGCTTTGGTTCAACACCCCGACGCGGGTCGCTTTCGTCAACATAACACCTCAGGTGCAGGAATGTATTCGCGACAGCGGGGTGCGCGAGGGGATGGCCCTCGTCAATGCCATGCACATTACCGCCTCGGTATTCATCAATGACGATGAGGCCGGTCTACATCATGATTATGGAGTCTGGCTGGAAAAGCTTGCGCCCCACGAGCCGATCCGCCAGTATCGCCACAACGACACCGGGGAGGACAACGCCGACGCCCATATCAAACGCCAGGTCATGGGACGCGAGGTGGTGGTCGCCATCACCGAGGGTAAGCTCGACTTCGGGCCCTGGGAGCAGATTTTTTACGGGGAGTTCGACGGCCGGCGCCGCAAACGGGTGCTGGTGAAAATTATTGGGGAGTGATCGAATACAGCAATGACCATCCATTTGAATCGAGCCCGGCGAGCTGGACCGCGCCAAAGGGGTTATGAAAACCGATCAACGGCCACCCATGAGGAAGGTGCTTACACTCCAGCGTGCCCGCACTATCCCCACTGCATCGGCTGCCCGTGGATCAACATTCCATATCCCAAGCAGCTAATCAGCAAGCGAGCGATCGTTAGCCAAGCACTGGCCGCTTATCCGTCGCTTGCGGGTCTCGAGATACCCTCGGTCATTGCTTCACCTTACCGGCTCGGCTATCGGGCGCGGGTTAAGTTGGTGGTGCGAAGTAGCCGAGGAGAGGTGGCCGCGGGACTCTATGTACCGGGAAGCCATCGGGTTATCGACATTTCGTCCTGTCCGGTTCACCCGCGGCCGGTGAATCAGGTAACGCAATATCTAAAGCAGAAAATCCTCGACCTTAGAATTGTGCCTTACGATGAGCGAAACGACAGCGGTCAGTTACGTTATTTGGACTTTCGCTACAGCTTCTCCCGCCGCGAGCTAAGCGTTACTTTGGTAACGCGCCATCGTGAGTTTCCCCAGGGTATCGCTCTGGCCCGTTCCCTCAGCCGCAAGTTCTCTTTTATTACAGGGGTCATCCAGAACATCAATGAGCAGCGGGGCAACGTGATCTGGGGCGACCACTATCATCTCCTTTCCGGCCGCGACAGCCTGCTGGACCAGGTCGGTGGGCTGAAATTCGGCTTTCCCGCCGGGGTATTTTCCCAGGCGAATCCCTCCACGGCGAAAAAACTCTATGACACGGTGGTGGAAATGGCGGCGCTCAGCGGTCGGGAAAATATCCTTGATCTATATTGCGGTGTTGGGCCGATTTCCATTTATTTGGCGGGCGCCGCGCGTCTCGTCTGGGGTATCGACGACGGCGCCCTTGCAATCGATACGGCCAAGCAGAACGCCCGTCGCAACGGCATTTCGAATTGCCGTTTCCTGGAGGGGGATGTGGCGGAGAAGGTAGCGGAAGCGAAAAAAAACCTTGGCGGAATCGATCGAATCATTCTAAACCCGCCGCGCAAGGGGGTTCAACCTGCCGCCATGGAAGCGGTGGTCGCTGTAGACGCGCCCAAGATCGTCTATGTTTCCTGTGAGCCCGCCAGTCTCTCTCGGGATTTGGATAAACTTGTCAATCACGGCTACCGTATAGTTCGGCTACAGCCCTTTGATATGTTCCCCCAGACCGCGCAGGTGGAAACCGTCGTGCTGCTGGAGAGGGTTTAGGAAGCGGCAGGGCTTAGATGTCAGGTGTCAGGTTTCGGGTTTCAGGGGGGCCGTGGTTGAGGTGGCAGTAACTCAAGACCGGGCCTGAAACCTGACACCCGACACCTGGTCTCTACTGCGACCGGTAACTCCACAATTGCGGGATCGCCCAGCAAACCCCGATAACAGTCGCGATACATAGAACAGAGCCGACCAGAAGCGCGTTGGATGCGCCAACCAGTGCCGCGGCCGCTCCCGCAATCACGGCGCCCATTGCGTTGGTGGCTTGAGCAAAAACCGTCAGAAAGCTTGCTGCGCGCCCCCGCATGTTGTCGGGGGCCAACATCTGGACGACGGTTCGACGAATGGCGACGCTGATGGCATCGCTGAAACCCAGCGCGCCCGCGGCGATAAGCCCCATCCAAAACCACTGGGACAGGCCGAGGAAGCCAAGACTCAAGCCAAAGAAAACTGTGCCGACGATCGCCACGGCTCCTTTGCGCTCGAAATTCCCCGCGGCCAGCACCAATCCTGAGCCGACCAGCGCTCCGATCGCCGGCGCCGCATAAAGGGCGCCCAGTCCGCCGGCGCCGACTTTGAATATATCGCTGGCGAAGATCGGCAGGATCGGACGATAGAAGCCCACCAGCACGGCGAAAAAATCGAGCAGAAAAAGCGAAAGAATAATCCGTTGCTGCCAAAGGAATTCGAAGCCTTCTACCAGGCTGCGTAGATTGATTGCTCGGCGTGGTCCCTGAGGTTGTCCGCTCTTCTTTACCATAAGAACGACCGCGACGGAGGGCAACAATAGCGCCGCTTCCACAAAATAGGTTTTGTCCAGGCCGACGAAATCGATCAGATAGCCCGCGAACACCGGACCGGTCAGCTGGGTGCCTTGCTGCATGATCGTGGTCAGGGTGACAGCGTTCATGAGATGAGAAGGCGGGACGAGGTTCGGCACGATGGCCTGGCGTGCCGGGCTTCCCAGGACCTGCAAGGTGGCGGTGATCAAATTGAGCACATAGATATGCCAGACCTCTATCGATCCAGTCGCCGTGAGCATCCCCAGCATCACGCCGGGAACGAGATTCATGAGCTGGGTCGAGATGATCATCTTCTTTCGGTTGAAGGTGTCTGCCAGCACGCCTCCCAGGAGACCAAAGCAGACGAAGGGGAAGGCTTGAGAGAATCCGGTGAGGCCAAGTTGCAGGGAGGAGCCGGAGATGTCGTAAACCTGATAGAGGCTGGCGACGTTGCGCATGTGCATCGACGTATTCGCGCATAGAATAGCGATCCAGATCAGCCGGAAGTCGCGAATCAGGAATGAAGACCAGGGACGGATGGGCTGTGAGGGCTGGTCAGACAGGGGTGTATCGGTGTTTTCTGCCACTAGGGGAGCGGATGCCGTTCAGGTTTCAGGTGTCAGGGGCGATGTTAGCGGTTGCGGCGTTAACCGTCAACGCGGCAGGAAAAATTCTCAAGAATGTAGGATGGGTTGAAGCCCTTCGACTTTGGACTCTATACTGTCGATTGGGCCAGCGGCGAAACAATCGATAAAAGTGACTTTGGAGAGAGGCGAATATCGGAATGATGGGTATCGCGGAGCCCGTCCTGAGACCTGTATGATGGATGTTGAGCCAGACCACGAGTGCTTTGGTAAAGTGGCGAGAGCCAATGAGCCAAGGAGGCACTGCGATGAGAGGCAAGAC